>NZ_JBXANE010000006.1:0-117268 GCF_058801365.1 Pedobacter sp. GW822-FHT03F06 | reverse complement strand
TTTATAATTTGTCAAACTTAATGTCCCATCCTCCGTTTGGGAATGCAAATATAGCGCTATAAAACTGTTCTGCAAATCTTTTTTTCTTTTTTTTCAACTTAGCAAAGTTTCGAGGATTTTGTGCGATTGTACCACCCCGAACGACGCTGTATGTAAGGTATAGAAAACCAATATCTTATCTAACAAAAAACGTCGCTGTGCATTGCTCATTTTTATTTCAGAAATTTTTTCGAGCGGCGTATTAAAAAGCAAAATAAACCCGATAGCATCTTCTAACAGGAGATAATTAGAGTGGATTGGCAGTCTGGAGGTAAACTCTCCCTCCTGCAGATCGAAATAAATCTGATCATTTCTTCTTTTCTCATTAGGCGAAAAACCTAAAAAACGGGTAAGTTTTAATAAAAACGACAAATGAAAATTAGGATTAATCTCTTCAATTTCATCAAACCAGGCAATCGAATTAAAAATATAATCGAATAAACTCTCATCCGCCGATTGCTGCCTGATACTTTTATACAGCACCTCATTTAAGAAAATAACGATACTGGTTTTAATCATATCGTAAGGGATGCTTTTAAAAACAGGCGTTTGCCGAACTTCCGATACCCTTTGAATATTGGTGTTTGCTTTATGATAAACCACCATATCCAACAAATGAAGCGACTGCAACATGTTCATCTTAATCTTCGCCTTCGGCTTTTTAACACCATTAATAAGGTAAGACTGCATGCCGAATTTATCGGTAAGCACCTGCACCACCACACTGCTTTCGCTGTAATTGGTGGTCTTTAAAACAATGCCCCTAACTTTGTGCAACATCCGATTAAAACAATTTTTTCAAAAGTATGTTATTTGTGCAAATTTAATTGCGCAAAAAGTAATCACGTTTTACAAATAAGATTAGTTTTGCCGTTAATATTATTATTAAACTAAGCTGCACATGTGGGTTAAGCTATCGAGATTTATTCTTCAGAACCGTATCGCAATCATCGTATTTTTTTTATTAGGCACAATTTTCATGGCTTATCAGGCCAAAAATGTAAAACTCTCCTACACTGGAAGTAAAATCCTGCCTGTTACCGATAGTGCATTCGTAAAATACAACGCCTTTAAAAAGACCTTCGGAGAAGATGGAAGTGTGATGGTGGTAGGTATACAATCTCCTGATATTTTTAAAAAAGAAGTTTACAACCAATGGGTCCAGCTTTCTAACGACATTCAGAAATTAAAAGGCATTAAACAGGTTTTATCTTCAGGAAGGATTTTTCAACTGGAAAAAGATACTGTAAACCAAAAATTTGTTTTAAAACCGCTTCCTGGTGGTTTGGTTAAAACCGACGCAGAGATGGATTCGATCAAAAATACCATTTATAGTAACCCGTTTTTCGAAGGACTGGTTTACAACCGTCAGAATGCCACTTTAATGGCCATTACTTTTGACACCAAAATCTTAAATACTGCTGAGCGTAACCCTATTTTAAAAGAAATTGAAGCAAAAGCCAAAGCTTTCCAGGCCGCAACAAAGATACAGGTGCATATTTCGGGCTTACCTTATATCCGCACAGCGGTAAGTAAATTGGTGAGCAATGAATTTGTATTGTTCTTAGGCTTATCGATACTTGTTTCGGCATTAATCCTATTGTTTTTCTTCAAGAAATTTTACGCCGTGTTCTTCCCTATTTTAGTGGTTGTGATGGGTGTGATCTGGAGTATCGGCACGTTGGTGCTCTTCGGTTTCGAGCTTACTATTTTAACAGGACTGATTCCACCACTTATTGTAATTATCGGTATTCCAAACAGTATTTTATTGTTAAACAAATACCAGAATGAACTTAGAAAAGATGGCGATAAACAGCGTGCTTTAAGCGTAACCATAGAGAGAATTGCGATTACCACGCTAATTGCAAACATCACCGCGGCCATTGGTTTTGGGGTACTTTATTTTACCGGAAGTGAGCTTTTGATGCAGTTTGGCAGTGTAGCTTCTATAAACGTAATGATTACCTGGTTAATGTGTTTATGTTTAATCCCGATTATTTTCAGCTACTTACCAGCGCCCAAACTTAAAGCACAAAACCACGTTGAAGAAGGCTTTTTGCATAAATTGTTAGTCAAAACCGATACGCTAGTGCAGCACAAAAGTGGACTGATTTACATCGGAACAATTATCATCTCCATCATTGCTTTTATTGGCGTGATGAAAATTAATGTGAATGGCTATGTGGTTGATGACCTGCCCAAAAACTCTGAAATTTTAACCGATTTAAAGTTTTTCGAGAAAAATTTCGAGGGTATTTTACCTTTGGAAGTAAGCGTAGATACCAAGAAAAAGAATGGGGTCTTCAACTTAACCAATCTGAAAAGAATGGAAAAACTGGAAAAAATGATTTCTTCCTATCCGGAGTTTTCGCGTTCCATTTCGGTTAATATGGGCTTAAAGTATGCTACTCAAGCCTTTTATAATAACGATTCTACGTTTTTTCGTTTACCAGATAATTTAGAAAAGAACTTTATCCTGGCCTACATCGCCAATGGCGGCAAGGGAAATGCAAGTTTGTTAACCAACTTTATCAGCAAGGGCAATCAAAGTACAAGGATCAGTTTTCAAATGGCTGATGTTGGCTCAAAACGTTTAGACGCCATTATGGCTGAATTAAAACCGCGGATCGACAGTATTTTGCCTCCGTCTAAATTTGATGTAGAACTTACGGGATCGAGCATTATTTTTTCTAAAGGGACGGATTATATGTTAAAACATTTGGTAGAAAGTATTGCACTCGCCATCGTATTGATCTCCCTTTTAAGGTTGGCACAGTTTAAGAGTTTGGGCATTATGTTTATTTCGCTGTTGCCCAACATTGTTCCTTTAATTATTACCGCAGGAATTATGGGTTATTTTGGAATTTCCTTAAAACCCTCAACCATATTAATTTTTACGATAGCCTTTGGTTTAGCTTCCGACCAGACCATTTATTTCTTAACCCGCTATCAACAGGAATTAAATCTGACCAATTTTAGTGTACCTAAAGTGATTACCGATACCATTACAGAAACAGGCGTGAGCATGACGCACATCGCTTTAATCTTATTCTTCGGCTTCGGAATTTTTACGGCATCTACTTTCGGAGGAACGGTAGTGCTTGGACTGCTCCTATCCATAACCTTATTAGTAGCTTTAATTTTCAATTTAACTTTATTACCAGCGCTGGTATTATGGTTAGATAAAAAGAAAGTAAGGAAACTGGTATCTGATGAAGAATCGGCGAAAAATATTGGTGAGTTTGACCATTAATCAGTTGGGAGTTTTCAGTTGGCCGTTTGGAGTTCTGAACACCTAAACCTGAAACAAAATAAATATCATTCTATAGCCTTGGGTTTAAACTCAAGGCTATTTTTATAAAATCACCAAGCCCACATTCCAACCTAACCAACCTGTATATCTCGAATTATTAAAAGAGAAATCTTTATGTTTTTCCTGCAACAATCCAAATTCACCAATTTTGGTGTTTTGTTCGGTATAATACACATTAACCGATGGACCGCCCTGTATGGCCAGCCATTTATTTATCCTGATATTTATTGGCAGCTCAAATTTGTTCAGCAGGTTGAGGTAATCCCAGCTCCCTTGATATACATATTGGCTACTTATTTCAGGATTTAGAGAAACGCTTTTAAACAATTTCATTTCCTTTCCAAAACCCAGTCCACCGGTATATATTTTTTCAGCTGATTTTTTGTTCGTGCCAAACATTAACATATTGTATAAACGTTTGCTGCCACCTTTATAAGCCACATTAAAATTAGTGCTTTCATTGATGCTGAAACTAAATTTATGATAACCTTTTAATGCAATATTGATCAGCCCGATTGAATAGCCATCATTTTCATTTGAAACATTTAATATCCCAATTTGGGCGCCTTTTAGGTTTTTGGCATAATTAATTGCGCCAATCTGCAATCCACTAGCCGTTTGTCCGGTAAAATTGGTAAGCACCGCCAGATTTATCCCACTGCTTTCTTTGTTGATATTGGCAATCCCTCCCACCTGTATTCCGCTTGTTCTACCAGCTACTATGTTACCACCAATTCCAATCTGAACACCCTTCGTCTCTTTATTAACCAGATTTAACGCACCTGTTTGCCAACCCTTTAAGGTTCCACCTATTGTATTAAGTCCTAATGAAAGTTGAATACCTTTCACATCTTGATTAACATGATTATAAATTCCACCTACTTGAAAACCCTCGAAACTCTTACCTACCCGGTTATAAGCCAAGGCAACCTGGGCCGCACGAACATCGCCGATTACATCATTAAAAAAACCAGCAATCTGCACTCCGCGAACATTTCCACCAACCAGATTGAAACCTCCGGCAAACTGAAAATACTGCACATTACTTTTGTTAATATTAAAAACAAAACCAATTTCTCCTCCATCTACCCCTGCACTATAAGCGCCAATAACATTAAGCGAAAATTTATTCACCACCTGACCGCTCAATGAGCCATGAGAATTTAAACCCGGAATAAGCGAAAATTGAAACGGAGCTTTTGAAATAAAACCACCAATATTAATCGATTGGATTTTTTGTTGTGCGGTAACCAAAGTATTACCAAGCCAGGTATTTTCTACATCGCCCAAATTGCCACTGATAAACCTTTCGTCTGGACTTTCCTTTCTGTTGGTAATATTTACCTCTGCAAGGAAATGGGTAACCGTAGATTTGTAATTTTCTTTGCTTACCGTTAACGATATAGGCTGCGTAATATTTTTTAACCGCATCGAAAAATAACCGTTCACATCCGATATTTCAGAAACCAACAAGTTTCGTTCGTAAATACTGGCATCCTGGATTGGTTTATTGGTCTGTTTATCTACCACCTGACCCGTAATAGTATATAGCTCAGGGGTACCGACCGATTCGTTAATCAACAAAATCAGTTCGAGCGGTGCATACCTGATAATCACAAAATTACCTGATTGGCGGTATTCGAACCTATGATTTAATATTTTATCCAGTGTTTCGGCAATATTCAGGTTGTTTTCGTGGATACTGATCAAACTGTCAACCGGCAATATATTGCTGTTGTAAGAAAACCTGAATCCACCCTTCTCTTCTATCATCGCCAATACTGAACTTAGTTTTTGCTGCTCGATATTGAGTGAGATATTTCTGGATAAATTCGATTGTGCTTTTATTGAGCGACTAAAAAAAAGAAAAAAAATAACAGTTATCGTGAGCGTACGCATTGGTTTTTATTTAAGTTTAATTATCCCCTGCCCATACTCCACTTTTATTTTAAAAGTTTCAGCAATCACATTCAAGGTTTCTTTAAGCGATTCGTTTTTAAAGGTTGTACTAATTGGAAGCGCCTTTAATGCAGGATTTACAATAACAATATTGGATTTAAACTTTTGATTAAGTACGGCAACTAATTCGTTAAGCGGTGTGCCATCACAAACCAATTCATTCGAATAATAATAATTATATAATTTGCCCTGATTTTCTCCTTTAGATAAATGCCGCTGATTTTGACTTACTTCTACTTTCTCTCCAGCAGTTAAACGCACACTATCATTTCGATTGTTCACCTTAACGATTCCACTTTCTACAATTACCACAACAGCTTTCCCATCGCTTTTCACATTAAATGCAGTGCCTACAACAGTTACCTGAACATCGTTAACACTAATGATAAATGGTTTCGACTTGTCGGCGCTGACTTTAAAAAAAGCTTCGCCCCTTAGTTTAACATCGCGGGTTTTATTAAAGAACCCGCCTATAAAAAATATAGAAGATTGTTTATTCAGTATAGCGGTAGATCCGTCAGGCAATACCTGCGTTAAAGTATTTTCGCCACTATTAACATTTATTTTATTGCCGATTAAATTATTGTAGAAAAATAAGCCGGCACTAAAAAATATAAATACCACAGCTACCCATCGTAAAATAAATGTATAGCTGATCGTTTTTTTTTCGGTTTCTAAACGGGCATTTAACCGATCTAAAGCCTGACGCTCGTCAATTTCGGGATCAATCTGCAGTTTGCTTTTCTCTAGTATCATCCTGAAATCTTCTAGCTGTTTCAAGTGATCGGGATTTGATGCTGCCCATGCTTCAACCCGCTCGCTTTCGGGCGCAGTAGCTTCCCCAAGCAAGTATTTTACTAGCAAATCATCGTTAATATGTGTATAGTTTTTATCCATAAGCTTATTTCAATAAGATAAAAATGAGGACCAAAAAATCTACTACCCTAAGGCGCAAAATCTTTAAGGCCTTCCCCATTTGGTTTTCTACGGTTTTGATAGAAATATTCAGGGTATCGGCAATTTCCTGATATTTCATCTGGTCGAACCTGCTCAACTGAAATATATTTCTGCATTTTTCGGGCAGTTCATTTATTGCCGAATGAATATTCCTTTGCAGTTCTGTTGCCATGATTTCTGTATTTAAGTTTCCAGTATCGTTTTTCACAGCATCGGCATAATGAACGTTAAAATTCGATCTCACTTTTTGATGTTTCAAATAATTTAGACTTTCGTTATGCACCGAACGATAAAGAAATGGTTTTAAAAACCCATCCGTTTTAAGTTGCTCTCTTTTCGTCCAGATGCGTACAAACACATTCTGAACAATTTCTTCGGCATCATCTTTTTCTTTAATTATCGCAAAAGCATAGGCATGCAGGCTTTTGAAATGTTTTAAAAACACTTCGTCGAAAGCCTGTTTATTACCGCTTTTAATTAATCCGATAAGATTGGTGTCGTTACTTTCCAAGCCCGTTAATGATGTTTCTATTTTTATATTAACCACAGATGGACACTGATAAACACGGATGCAGATTAGTCATTACATAACTCAGCGAAAGCGTCTTCGACTACGCTGAGACTGACCAACGCTTTGTTTAAGCCAACATTTTTTTTAGACAAAACGCTGTGTCTATCCTTTTTATCTGTAGTTATGATTAACTCTATGTTGTTAAAATTGATTTCAATTTACGCCTAATTATAATTTCTTTTAAAAAGCCTGGTATAATTTTATCTAACATCACCAAAAAACGGTTAGCTAAACCAGGTATAATTTCTTTTTTCCCTTTCAACATCCCATCCATTGCTGTTTTTGCAACATAATCGGCCTCTAAGATGGTGGCCTTGGCGAAACCTTTTAACTCATTATTCATTACCAATAATTCCGGTTTGGTATTAATACCGCCAGGACTAAGTAAACTAATATGCACATTTGTGCCGTTCAATTCGAGCTGCAAACAACGGGTAAAATAACCGATAAAAGATTTGGTTGCCCCATAAACCTGTTTTTTTGGAACGATAAAATGTCCGCCCAAACTGCCAACATTTAAAATATAGCTGGCCTTACTTTTATCGATATGGTTTAAAAATAACCGCGTAAGCAAAACCGTATTGGTAATGTTGAGCTCGATCTGTGTTCTGTAAAAATCGACATTTTTATCTTCAAACCAACTCCAGTTCCCTAAACCAGCATTATTGATCAAAACATTTACATCGATCTTATTCGCCATTAGTTTTTCGAAAATTTCGCTTGCGGATGTATTGTTGGTCAAATCTATTTCGATACAGAACACCGCACTGTTAAAGTTTACACGCAGGTAATTTGCTAAATGTTCCAGTCCACTATCAGGTAGCGAAACCAATACCAAACCTAAACCACGTTTGGCTGATTCGATAGCGAAAGATTTCCCCAAACCTTCACTTGCTCCTGTAATTAATACGCTTAGTTCTTTCATGTATTAGTTGTTTTTAGCCACAGATTTACACAGATGAACACGGATTTGGATGCAAAGCCTCAAAATCCTATCTGTGTGCATCCTCTTTATCTGTGGTTAATGCATTTAATTAGATTTAAAGTGACTAATGGTTTTACCTAAACCTATTGCAAAAGGCGTTATGCGATAATTTAGTTCGGCAATGGCTTTATTGCTCGAATATTGCTGATTACATTTCAACCTATCGGCAAACTCTGGCAGAAAAAATGGGGTGAGGTTAAAAAGTTTCGATTTTAAAGACTCCAGCAAACTGTAAGCTTTAATAATGCCGACCGGGATTTTATACAAACTTCTTTTTTCACCTGTGATCTGCCTTAAAGTGCCGAAAAATCCGTTAAAAGAAACATCAACACCGCCCAAAATATACCGTTCGCCATTCCTGCCATTCTGCATGGCTGCAATATGCCCATCTACCACATCATCTACAAAAGCATAGTTGGCAATTGCGTTTCCATCGCCAGGAATAAAATGCCATGTGCCCTTTATATAACCTGTAACCATTTTACTCACCGTATTACTATCCGTAATTGGCCCATCGCCATATACTCTTGATGGGTTTACTATTACCACTTCCAATCCCTTTTTTACAAATTCTTTCACCTCTAATTCAGCGAGGTATTTTGTGCGTTCATAGCTGATCGGGAAGCCGACTGCCCTTGGGTCGTTTTCTGAAACCGGCAGATTTAATGTTGGTCCCCACACCCCGCAAGTTGAGGTATGTACAACTTTTTCTACACCCAATTTTAATGCACAGCTGAGCACATTTCTTGTCCCGATTACATTCACATCGTAAAAATCCTGCTCATTCCGGCACCACATTTTGGCCATGGCTGCAGTATGGTAAACCTGATAACAATCTTTCATTGCGTTTTCTAAACTTTCAGGATCCAAAACATCGCCTTTTACAAACTGGATATTTCGGTGCTGAATAAGAAAGGGATGCTTAACATTTCTGCAAAGTGCCACTACATCGTAGCCCATTTCTGCAAGGGTAAAGCTTAACTTCCGGCCGATAAAACCTGATGCACCCGTAACCAAAACCCTCAGGTATTTATTTGCAACTGTTTCCATATTAAACCCTTTCCATTCTGATGGTGTACAAGGAGTGATTGACAACTACCAGTTTACATATTCCGTTTTCGAAATGGTAGTCGTTATAATTCCCATCGGGAAGATTGATCCGGTACTGATGTGCCCCGTTTTTCTGAACGGGAATAAAACACTGAAAGTTATCAGAGTAAATTTCGGGGATATTAACAGGCTCTTTGGTATACAAGAGCATCATATTATAACTGATGGGCTGATTTATTGTACTGATTTTATCGCCTGTTTTAAGCTGATAAACATTATTTACCCAACTTGTTTTCTTAGCCTCTTTTGCATTGCCATTTACAACCCGATTTACATTTGAGCTAAGGAGTTTGCCATTTTTAAAATGTGCTACATCTTCTGTTTCCACATCAATTTTGAAAACGAAACGGGTTTGTACTTTCGAAGTTATTTTGAGATAAACATTATCGCCATCGTCTTTCTGCTGGAAATACATCTGGCCGATTACTTCGCCATTACGCTTGATGTTAAATTTACTTTGCTGTGCAAAAGCCGATGAAAATGAACAGATAAAAAAGAGCAGCGAAGCAACACTTTTTGGATGGACTGGGTTTTTGGAAGAGAATGTTTTATAGGTTTTGGGAGCAAAATATTTCTTGCAGAGCCAAATAATTAATGCAGGAATCATAGTTATCTCTATTTGTTATTTAGAGCTAATACAATTCACAATAGATTTACCCCTACGTGGATTTTATTTTTTTTCATGGCCTTGGGTTTAAACCCAAAGGCTATGAGGGTAAGGTTTATTCGGATGCAGGCTTTTGATCCTCTTCATCTACCGGAACTTCGACCGTTGGATCGGTAATGATTTCGGCATTACCATCATTATCCTTTTTGGCAAATAAAATGGGATATAACAGCCACAGCGCACCAATAATAACCAGCACCCCTGCCAGCATCTGTAAATAGATACTTCCTTTTACCTCATTTGCATCCAAAATTTTATAAGCGATAAAAGAAAGTATGCCAGCTATGAGGATGAAAACGGCTTTTTGCAATTTTAAGAGCTTAATCATGGGTTCTTTCTTTTTAGTGTTACAATATGGATTAAAACAAAAATAAGCCCAATTAGTTCGAGCAAGCCGCAGAAATAAAAAGCATAAAGTACAAAATCCCGGTCTGAGGGGTTTATTACCGCAACAATTGGCAAGGCAATTACGGCAACAATCATCAGTGTAAGCCCGATATTAAATAATTTCACGTTAAAAGTATTTACATCAAAACTACCAAAATTCAGTCAATTCTGTTAACTTTGCAACCTTTAATTTTTTGAGGTACTTGATTGATGTATAGCGAATTTAAACAATTGGAACTTGCCAAAATAGGGCAAGAAATACTGGATTTTTGGAAAAAGGAAAATATCTTTGAAAAAAGTATTTCTTCCCGCCCGAAATCTAATCCGTTTACTTTTTACGAAGGCCCACCGTCTGCCAATGGCATGCCGGGAATCCATCACGTAATGGCCCGTGCAATTAAGGATATTTTTTGCCGCTATAAAACAATTAAGGGTTACCAGGTGAAAAGAAAAGCTGGCTGGGATACGCATGGCCTACCTGTTGAACTTGGAACTGAAAAGGAATTAGGAATTACTAAAGAGGATATTGGTAAAACTATTTCTATTGAAGACTATAACGAAGCTTGTAAAAAAACAGTAATGCGCTACACTGATGTGTGGAACGACTTGACTGAAAAAATGGGCTATTGGGTAGATATGGATGATCCATACATTACCTATAAGTCGAAATACATGGAATCGGTGTGGTGGCTTTTGAAGCAGATTTACGATAAAGGATTAATCTACAAAGGTTATACAATCCAACCTTATTCTCCAAAAGCCGGAACAGGATTGAGTTCGCATGAGGTAAATCAGCCTGGCGCTTACCGGGATGTTACAGACACAACGATTGTTGCTCAATTTAAAGCAATAGCGGATACGTTACCTTCGTTTTTACAAGCATTTGGAGATATTTACCTGATGGCGTGGACCACTACTCCATGGACTTTACCATCAAACACTGCTTTAACAGTTGGACCAAAAATCGACTATGTTTTAATCAAAACGTTTAACCAATATACCTTTTTGCCAACAAATGTAATTTTGGCAAAAAATCTGGTTGGCAAACAATTCAGTAAAATTTTCTTTGAAAGCAATGAAGCTGAAGATTTTACAAATTTTAAAGCTGGCGATAAAAAAATCCCCTATCAAATACTTGCCGAGTGCAAAGGAAGTGAGTTGGTTGGAATTAGATATGAACAACTATTAACTTATGCATTGCCATACCAAAATCCTGAAAATGCATTTAGAGTAATCTCTGGAGATTTCGTAACTACAGAAGATGGTACCGGTATTGTTCATACTGCCCCTACTTTTGGTGCGGATGATGCTAAAGTAGCTAAAGAAGCCATTCCGGAAGTACCACCTATGTTGGTATTAGACGAGAATGACACCCCCGTTCCATTAGTAGATTTACAGGGGAAATTTACCAAACATGTTGGCCCTTTTGCAGGCAAATATGTAAAGAACGAATATTACAATGCTGGCGAAGCACCTGAAAAATCGGTTGATGTAGAAATTGCTATTTTATTAAAAGAAGAGAACAAAGCTTTTAAAGTAGAAAAATATGTTCACAGTTACCCACACAGCTGGAGAACTGATGAGCCACTTTTATATTATCCTCTAGATTCATGGTTTATTAAAGTTACAGATGTTAAAGACAGAATGTTCGACCTTAATGAAACCATTAACTGGAAACCAAAATCGACTGGCGAGGGTCGTTTTGGAAACTGGCTAAAAAACGCTAACGACTGGAATTTGTCACGCTCGAGATATTGGGGAATTCCTTTGCCCATCTGGAGAACTGAAGATAAAAAAGAAGAAGTATTAATTGGCTCTGTTGAAGAACTTTACAATGCCATCGAAAAATCGATAGCGGCCGGGTTACAGAAAGAAAATCCTTTTAAGGGATTCGAAATCGGAAACATGTCTGAAGAGAACTATGATTTGATCGACTTACATAAAAATGTGGTCGACAAAATTATTTTGGTATCTCCATCAGGCAAACCAATGAGCCGCGAAAGTGATTTAATTGATGTTTGGTTCGACTCTGGTGCTATGCCTTATGCGCAGTGGCACTACCCTTTTGAAAACAAAGAAACAATTGATGGAAATGAAGATTTCCCTGCAGATTTTATTGCCGAAGGTGTAGACCAAACGCGTGGCTGGTTTTATACACTACATGCGATCTCTACGTTGGT
Source organism: Pedobacter sp. GW822-FHT03F06 (assembly GCF_058801365.1). Classification (NCBI taxonomy): domain Bacteria; kingdom Pseudomonadati; phylum Bacteroidota; class Sphingobacteriia; order Sphingobacteriales; family Sphingobacteriaceae; genus Pedobacter; species Pedobacter sp. GW822-FHT03F06. Next base: position 105,100 of record NZ_JBXANE010000006.1, on the reverse strand, counting down.
TTTCGATAAAGTAGCGTACAAGAATGTGGTTTCCAATGGACTTGTACTAGACAAAAACGGACAAAAAATGTCTAAACGTTTGGGCAATGCCGCTGATCCATTCCAAACCATTAACGAGTATGGTGCTGACGCAACGCGTTGGTACATGATTTCTAATGCAAATCCTTGGGATAACCTAAAATTTGACATTGACGGAATTGCTGAAGTGCGCCGTAAATTCTTCGGAACGCTTTACAATACCTATGCTTTTTTTGCCCTGTATGCCAATATCGATAAATTCGAGATCGACAAAAACAACCTGAGCAAAGTTGAAGACAGAACGGAATTAGACCGTTGGATTTTATCGTTATTGCAAACCTTAATTAACGAAGTTGATGAAAGTTACAACACTTACGAACCAACGAAAGCTACCCGCGCTATTCAGGCTTTTGTTGATGAACATTTGAGTAACTGGTACATCAGGTTAAGTCGCCGCCGTTTCTGGAAAGGCGAAATGACCGATGATAAACGTGCGGCTTACGAAACATTATATACCTGTTTAGAAACCTTGGCACAGTTGATGAGTCCTGTTGCGCCTTTCTTTGCCGATTGGTTATACAGAAACTTAACTGTAACTGATGCCCATGCAGAGCAGTCGGTACATTTAACTTTATGGAAAGAAGCTGATCAAAGTTTGATTGATACCGATTTGAACGAGCGTATGGTTTATGCCCAGGATATTTCATCGATGGTTTTATCATTGCGTAAAAAATCGGGCATTAATGTGCGTCAACCACTTGAGAAAATCTTAATTCCATCTTTAAGTGGCGATTTCGAACAAAAAATATCAAAGGTTGCAGATTATATCCTTTCTGAAACGAATGTAAAACATATCGAATTCATTACCGATACACATGGTATCGTGAAGAAAAAGCTGAAACCGAACTTCAAATCGTTAGGTAAAAAAGTTGGAAAAGATATGAGCCTGGTTAAAGAGGCTTTAGAAAATTCGAATCAAGATGATATCCAACGTTTAGAAAACGATGGTTTCATTATCGTAGTTGGAAGCAACGGAGAAGAATTTACCATCAATTTAAATGATGATGTGGAAGTTTTTGCAGAAGATATTCCGGGATGGCAGGTAACCAACCTGGGCAGTTTAACTGTGGCTTTGGACGTTACCATCTCAGAAGAGCTGAAACAAGAAGGTATTTCGCGCGAGCTGGTTAACCGTATCCAGAATTTGCGAAAAGAATTAAACTTTGAAGTAACAGATAGGATTAAAGTTTCGTTACAAAATGATAACTTGGTAGCCAGCGCAGTTGCTAAAAACAAGGATTACATTTGCGCAGAAATATTGGCCGATGAATTTGAATTAACAGGTACTGTAAATAATGCAAACAAAATCGTTATCGACGATGTTGAGTTAAGCATTTCAGTAACTAAAATATAAATCCATATATTAGAAAATTAGAAAAAGAACATGGAAAACAGCAACAAAACACGCTACTCAGACAGTGAATTACAAGAATTTAAAGAATTAATTCAAGATAAATTACGCATGGCGAAAGAGGAACTTAACTCTTTAACCACTTCTTTGAGTAATCCAAACGCAAACGGAACAGAAGATACTTCAGGTGCATACAAAACATTAGAAGACGGTTCTGCAACAATGGAAAAAGAGCAGATCAATCAATTGGCTGCCCGTCAGAAAAAATTTATAGACAACCTGGAGAATGCATTAGTGCGTATCGAGAACAAAACTTATGGTATTTGCCGCGAAACCGGAAAATTAATCCAAAAAGAACGTTTACGCGCCGTTCCTCATGCAACTTTAAGCATGGAAGCTAAATTAAAGCAGAGTTAATGAAAGGCTATACAAAACCTTTAATTGTTATCTTTTTAGTTTTACTGGCCGATCAGCTGGTGAAAACGTGGGTTAAAACACACATGTACCTTGGCCAGGAATTCCATATTATTGGCAAATGGTTTATCATCCATTTTACCGAAAATAATGGGATGGCCTTTGGGATGGAGTTTGGCGGTGAATTTGGCAAATTAGCCTTATCACTTTTCCGTATTGCCGCTGTTGCTGGAATTGGTTATGGCTTACATTACCTAATTAAACATAAATATCACCGCGGTTTAATTCTAAATGTTGCGCTGATTTTTTCAGGTGCACTGGGAAATATTATTGATTCTGTATTTTACGGAAAGATTTATGGCTACGAAAGCTGGTTTCACGGTCGCGTGGTAGATATGTTCTACTTCCCGATTGCAGAAGGCCACTTCCCTAGCTGGGTACCAATTTGGGGAGGCGAAGAGTTTGTTTTCTTCAGACCTGTTTTTAACCTCGCAGATGCAGCCATTTCAGTTGGCGTGATACTGATCCTCATCTTCCAGAAAAACTACTTTAAAGAAGATGTAAAGGACGATGTGAGCATTAACAGTGAGATTGTAGAAGATTAAATAAAGTCATTGTCATTCTGAGCCTGTCGAAGAACGGCATCATACTTTTATAAAACAAAGCCCATTTCTTAACTGAGATGGGCTTGTGTTTTTTTATAAATTCGTCATTGCGAGGCACGAAGCAATCTTAATGCGTTAAGTTAGGTTGTGGCGATCGTTATAGGATTGCTTCGTAGCTCGCAATTGTATAGGTTTAGTAATTCGGTAACAGAATCACTGCCCAAGTTCGTTCCCGCTATCCTTTCTGCCAATGCAGCTTGTGCTTTGCTTCAGTTTCTTCATAAAAAATGAGGGCAGAATTATAACACATTGGCATTCATGCTATCGGGTTTAGTAACTTTGGGCACTTCAAGAAACAAAGGTTAAAACTTATAGCCCACAACAAATGATCAACTTCCTCAATATATCTTATCTCCAATCTGGCAATGAAAAACAAGTAAAAGCTTATCATACTTTAACAGATAATCGAGTCCTAGAAAAGCTAACCGCTTACCATCCAATACTTGTTGGTACCATCCCAATCAATATCGATATCGAAAACAGCGATTTGGATATTATCTGCGAAGTTGCTGATAAAAATGAATTTATCGACAAATTAAATGCACTGTTTGGATCTGAAAAAGACTTCACCATTCATGAAAACCCTACATTCGAAGCGATTAAAGCTAATTTTATCATCGATGGTTTCGAGATAGAAGTATTCGGACAAAACACGCCTACCATACAACAAAATGCATATCGGCATATGCTGATTGAGCACAGATTACTCTTAGCCAAGGGCGAAAAATTTAGGCAAGACATTATTGATCTCAAAAAACAAGGTTATAAAACTGAACCTGCCTTCGCAAAATTATTAAAACTTGAAGGAGATGCTTACCAAGAATTATTGAAATTGCAATCATAGAACAATGCGAAGGACATTAATAGAAAAGTCGTCATCTCGACTGAAGCACAGCGAAATGGAGAGATCTATAGTTCCCATTTAAGAAAGATCCTTCATTTCATTCAGGATGACAACCATCACTACAGTATTCCAATTTTTTAAAATATATTTGGTATACAAAAACCAAATATATCATGAAACTTTACTATGCCATTTTACTACTAGTTATTATTAGCAGTTCAACATTTGCGCAAAAAAGCCTCTTTAACGGAAAAAGTCTAAACGGTTGGCATGTAGATGTACCCGCCATGGACAAAAAGCCAGATACTGTTAATCCATTTATTGTACGCAACGGGATGCTGGTAAGTTTAGGTACGCCGGGCGGGCATTTAATAACCGATAAAATTTATAAAAATTACCAGTTAACAGTACAATACCGCTTTGCTGGTAAACCAGGCAATTGTGGCGTTTTAGTTCATGCATCAACACCAAGGGCACTGTATGGTATGTTTCCGAAGTCGCTGGAAGTGCAGATGCAACATAAAGATGCTGGCGATTTCTGGTGTATCGAAGAAGATATAACAGTGCCTGATATGGTTACCAGACGTGGGCCTCAAGAAAACTGGGGTGTAAATGGAAATAAACTCCGCCGGATTAAAAATTTAACAGACAGCAGTGAAAAACCGCTTGGCGAATGGAATACCATGGTTATTCAATGTTTGAATAACGAAGTTAAAGTTTGGGTAAACGGCACACTGGTAAATTATGGTACAAATTGCACAGCAAGTAGCGGGCAGATTGCTTTACAAGCAGAAGGGAGTGAAGTAGAATTTAAACAATTGGATTTAAAACCAATTAAAGCGCTTTCAAAATAAGAAAAGTGTTTAGCTCAATCCTTAAAGCACAAACAGATCAGATAACCTACAAAATAAGCGAGCAGATCGTAAACACTAAAAGAAGTGCCCAATACAGTACTCATTAATTTGTTGTTTTCCCAACCAAACCAGGTAACATAATTTGCCTTTTGGAGGAACTCGATTACGAAAGAAAAAATTAAGACACCTAATGCTAACTGCTTATTATTGGTTTTAAGGAAAATCCTAAAGAATGCGTAAATCAGGATAATAACCAATACATCTCCACCAAAAGGCCTGATAAAAGCATCATGAAGGTATTTGCCAATTAAGATTTCTACGATGAGAATCGCGAGAAAAATAAAGAGAAATTTTAAGCTGAACGTTAATTTCATTTTTCAGGCATAAAAAAGAAGTCAAGTTTTTATAGCACATTGCCATTAAAACTTGACCTCTTTATCTTGATTTTTTATAAATATTTAAGTCCCTTTAGGGGATTTAGGGCTTAGATACCTAATAATAATCTAGCCGGATCTTCTAACAATTGTTTCACACGAACCAAGAAACCAACCGACTCACGTCCATCAATAATTCTGTGATCGTAAGATAAAGCAACATACATCATCGGACGGATTACCACTTCACCTTTTTCTGCTACCGGACGCTCAACAATGTTGTGCATACCTAAAATAGCCGATTGTGGCGCATTGATAATTGGGGTCGACATCATTGAACCAAATACACCACCGTTAGTAATGGTGAATGTTCCACCAGTCATTTCTTCGATGGTTAATTTGCTATCACGTGCTTTTAAAGCCAATTCTAATACCGATTTTTCAATCTGAGCTAAAGTCATGCTCTCTGCATTACGGATTACCGGAACCACTAAACCTTTTGGTGCAGAAACGGCAATCGAAATATCAGCAAAATCATTGTAAACCAATTCTTCACCTTCAATACGGCCATTAACTGCAGGGAAATCTTTTAAAGCTTCGGTAACAGCTTTAGTAAAAAAGCTCATGAAACCTAAACCAACGCCAAATTTTTCTTTAAACTGATCTTTATATTTTCCGCGTAAATCCATAATTGGCTTCATATTAACCTCGTTAAAAGTGGTTAACATTGCGGTTTCATTTTTAACAGCAACTAAACGTTTTGCAACGGTTCTACGTAGTGGAGACATTTTCTCACGACGTTCGCCACGGCTACCTGCAGGAGCAGCAGCTACAACCGGAGCACTTGCTTTTGGTGCTTCTGCTTTTTTACCCGCCTCAGCTTTAACAGCATCGTCTTTAGTAATACGACCATCTACACCGGTACCTTTTACAGCAGCAGCATCGATTCCTTTTTCTGCAAGAATTTTACCGGCAGCAGGAGAAGGAGTTCCTGTAGCATAACTTTCGCCTGATTTTTCGGCAACTGGAGCCGCAGTTTTATCTTCAGCAACAACAGCCTTTTCTTCAGCTTTCGGTGCATCAGCTTTCGCTGGAGCTGCACCACCATCTTCAATTTTACAAACTACTGCACCAATGGCTAAAGTATCGCCTTCGGCCGCTATGGTTTTTAAAGTTCCAGCTTGTTCTGCAGTTAATTCGAATGTTGCTTTATCCGATTCTAATTCGGCAATAACTTCATCCATTTCAACAACATCGCCATCGTTTTTTATCCAACGTGATAAAACAACTTCGGTTATCGACTCACCAACAGGTGGAACTTTTATCTCTAAACTCATTTTTGTAATGTTATGTTTTCTATTGTTAAAGGTTCAATGTTGTAAAGCTGAAATGTTCAGGCTGCTTAACCTTATACCTCAAACCTTACGCCTTAAACCTCATTTAATCTATCTGAACTAATTTTTTTGTTGCTTTTTTAGCGATATTCTTTACATCATCCGTTACCGAAATCTCTAAAGCTTTTGCTAAAATATAAGCCTGTTGATTAGCATGTTGTTTTGCAAAACCTGTTGCGGTACTGCTGCTTTCTCTTCTCGAAATTACATCAATGCCTTTTAAAGCTGTTTTGTATAACCTGCGGAACAAATATGGCCATGCGCCCATGTTCTCTGGTTCTTCTTGTACCCAGAAAACTTCTTTAGCATTTTTATATTTCTTCTGGATGGCTTCCATCTGATCAACCGGAGTTGGATACAGTTGCTCTACACGAACCAAGGCTACATGTTTCAATTTATCAGCCTGTTGTTTCTCCAATAACTCGTAGTAAATTTTACCGCTACAGAAAACAATACGTGTTACATCTGCAACTTTAACATTTACATCGTCTATTACTTCTTTAAAACCACCTTCGGTAAATTCTTCTAATTTAGAAACACAAGCAGGGTGGCGCAATAAACTTTTAGGTGTAAATACAACTAAAGGTTTACGGAAATCGCGTTTAAACTGACGGCGTAAAACGTGGAAGAAGTTTGCCGGAGTAGTACAGTTGGTTACCTGCATGTTATAGTCGGCACAAAGCTCCATAAAACGCTCTATACGTGCTGATGAGTGCTCTGGTCCCTGACCTTCGTAACCATGGGGCAATAACATTACTAAACCATTTTCGCGTTGCCATTTGGTTTCGGCACTTGCAATATACTGATCGACAACAATTTGTGCACCGTTAAAGAAATCGCCAAATTGTGCTTCCCAAATGGTTAAAGCATTCGGATTTGCCATGGCATAACCATATTCGAAACCTAAAACGCCATATTCTGATAAGTGTGAATTGTAAATATCGAAAGCCGCTTGTTGGTCTGAAATATTCGCCAATGGTACATATTCTTCCTCACTATCTTCAAGCGTTAATACCGCATGACGGTGAGAGAACGTTCCTCTTTCTACATCCTGACCGCTTAAACGAACGCGTTTACCTTCTGACAACAAAGTACCATAAGCCAACTGCTCACCCATTGCCCAGTCGAAAACATTGGTTTCGTTAACCATTTTGCCACGTTCAGCAAATAGTTTTTCGATTTTTTTGAAGAACTTTTTATTAGATGGCAAAGCCGTAATGCGCTTACCAATTTCCAATAAAGTAGATTTTTTAACTGCAGTAACCGGAGAAGATTCGAAATCTTTAGGTGTAGCCATACGCAAATCTGCCCATGCACCACCAAATTTAACTTCGGCATTGCCTGCAACAAATTCTTTAGCTTCGTTTAAGCGTTCCTGCAAAATGCCACGGAAATCTTTTTCCATTTCTTTTGCCAAACCTGCTTCTAACTTACCCTCTTTGGTTAACTGATCAATATAAATTTCCCTTGGATTAGGGTGTTTTTCGATTGTTTTGTACAATAATGGCTGGGTGAATTTAGGCTCATCAGATTCATTGTGTCCAAAACGACGGTAGCAAAGAATATCAATAAAAACATCGTTTTTATATTTTTGACGATATTCCATTGCGAGGTTGATTGCATAAACCAAAGCCTCAGGATCATCACCATTTACATGAAAAACCGGAGATAAAGTTACTTTAGCAATATCGGTACAATAGGTACTGGTACGGGCATCTTTATAATTAGTGGTAAAACCAATCTGGTTATTAATTACCAGGTGAATGGTTCCGCCAGTTTTATAACCTTCAAGGCCTGCCATCTGAATTACTTCGTAAACAATCCCCTGGCCCGCAACTGATGCATCACCATGAATCAAAATTGGTGCTAAACGGCTGTTATCGCCACCATATTTGAAATCGATTTTCGAGCGGCTCATGCCTTCTACCACACCATCAACGGTTTCTAAGTGTGATGGGTTAGGACATAAACTTAAGTGAACACTTTTGCCCGAAACGGTAGCTACATCTGTAGAATAACCTAAGTGGTATTTTACGTCACCGCCAAATGGCGTATCTGGATTGTAGCTTTTACCTTCAAACTCAGCAAAAATATCTTTATATGTTTTTTGCATGATATTGGCCAACACGTTTAAACGACCGCGGTGGGCCATACCAATTACAAATTCTTCAATACCTAATTCAGCACCTTTTTCGATTACTGAATCTAAAGCGGGGATTAAAGCTTCTGCGCCTTCTAACGAGAAACGTTTTTGGCCCAAAAATTTTGTACCCAAGAAATTTTCGAAACTTACCGCTTCGTTTAATTTCCGGAGAATGCGTTTTTTCTCATCGATTGAGAAATTAGGGGTATTACGTGCACTTTCCATTTTTTGCTGAATCCAGTTCAACACTTCAGGTGTACGTAAAAACTTAAATTCGGCTCCGATAGAACCTGCGTATGTTTGTTTTAAAAAAGCTACAATGTCTTTCAATTTTGCCGCACCAATGCCAATCTCAACACCCGAGTTGAAAACGGTTTCTAAATCAGCATCCGATAATCCAAAATTTGCAAGATCTAATGTTGGTAAATGTTTACGCCTTTCGCGAACCGGATTGGTGTGCGTAAATAAGTGACCGCGGCTACGATAGCCATCAATCAGATTTAAAACATTAACCTCTTTTAAAAATTGTTCAGGAGTTTCTGCTGTTACTGCAGGCGCTTCCGATCCTCTTCCAAAATCGAAACCTTCAAAAAATTTCTGCCAACCAAATTCAACAGACTCAGGATCTTGTTGATAGGATTGATATAAAGACTCTATATATTCGGCGTTTGCGCCATTAAGATAAGATAATTTATCCATTATTAACTATTTACTATAAGCATTACAAAATTAGAATTTTACCTTATATAAATGGCAAAAATCTCGATTAAAATGAGAATTATTGAATGAGAAAATTATTGAATGAGCGAATGACAAAAATACCGCCTGTATTAATCGATAAAATTTCAATTCCATCATTCAATACCCAATCATTCAGTCGTTACAACTATGATGCCCAAGTTAAGGAGTAATTGCCTTTTGGGTCGAGGTTTTTGATATTTTTATCAAGATCGAAAACACTTTTTGATTTCTGATCGTTACCTACACCAGCTACATTGGCCCAGTTCCCCCAGTTGCTTGCAGGGTTATAATCAATCAGTTTTTCTTCAAAATAGGCTGCGCCAAAAATCCAGCTTACTTCTAAATTATTGATCAGATATAAGGCAGCGGTTTGTCTGGCGATATTCGAGATGAAACCGGTTTGATTTAACTCCGTCATCACCGCATCTACCACGGCAAAACCTGTTTGTGCATTCTTCCATTTACTAAAATTGTCTTGCTCATTCACAATATCAACCAACCCCTGACTGCCAAATCCATCCGGACTAAAAAAAGTATTGCCATATTTTTTGAACATGAAACGGAAATAATCTCTCCAAAGCAGGCCTAATAAAATATGGTTGAACATGGCTTTTGTATTGGGCACACCCTCCATCTTTTTAATTTCCCAGTATACTTTTCGTGGCGATAAACTACCCATGGCCAGCCATGCCGATAGTTTCGATGCCAGAATTAAATTCTTGGTTGTTGCAGCTTGCTGCATAGCCACAATCACTTTTTGAAGATGAGTTAAACCCTCAGCCTCGCCACCAACAAATTCAAAATCAGAACGTTGGTCTTTTTGCTGTGGCAACAGATTAAGCTCTTCTAATGAAGATAATGTTCCCCAGTCAATCACTTCGGCTACATTAATCCGATCGGGTGCCGAAAAACAGGGCTTGATAATCGAATCGCGTTCAATTTTCTTTTTAAACTGATTAAAAGCGTCGGGAATATCTTTAATGGGAAAAGGCAAATCTTCCTTATTATATAAGGTATGGCCGATAAAATGTTTGAGGTTGATGCGTAATTTCCAAAGTGCATTTTCCACCAAAGTTGAAACATGCGTTTCTTCGCGTGCCACTTCACGGTGGTGGTAAACTTCAGTAATCTCATATTCCTGAACGAGTTGAGGAATAATATCTTCAGGGTTGCCTTCGGCGATAAGCAAGTTACCGCCAATCTGTTTTAAAGAATTGCGTAATCCTAAAACACTTTCTAAAATAAATTGCGCTCTAATATTACCTGTTTTTAACGTACCGTATTTTGTTTCGCCAAAAGAACGGCGATCGAGAATGTAAACAGGCAAAATCGAATCAGACTTAGCAATCGCCTCGACCAGCATTTCATTGTCATGCAAGCGAAGATCATTTCTAAACCAGACTAAAATTTTTTTGGACATCTTTTATCGAAAAGGGTGTAAGAACGCGTTTACAAATTTATCTTATTTTTCCTCTTCATCAAACCCCTAAATAATTCTTTACAAATAGGTAACAAAAGAATTAAAACTGAATTAATATCGTTTTAAATGAAGCCATAAAAACCCTTTTGTATCTTTAGTGTTTTAAAAATATGGCAAAAAAGATTCTGATTACCGGAGCGACAGGACTTGTGGGTACTGAGCTGAAAAAACATTTGCTAAGTAAAGGTTACGGGGTGAATACACTTTCGCGAAAGAAAGACAATGATCCGAATAATTTTGTGTGGGATGTTTACAAAGGAACTATTGATGCTGATTGTTTGAATGGTGTAGATGCCATTATTCATTTAGCGGGAGAACCCGTGGCCGATAAAAAATGGACCGATGAACGCAAAAAACAGATCATCGATAGCCGCGTAAAATCAACAGAATTACTTTTTAAAACGATTAAATCGAAACCCGACAACCAGCTAAAATCGTTTATTTCTGCATCGGCAGTTGGTTTTTATGGCGATTGTGGTGATGAAATTTTAACAGAAGAAAGCCCAAACGGTTATGGATTTTTAGCTGAATGCTGTAAACTTTGGGAAGATGCCGTAGACCAAGGCAAAAAGCTAAGCCTTAGGATTGTAAAACTCCGTACCGGAATCGTTTTAAGTAACCATGGCGGCGCCTTACCACAACTCGATAAACCAGTTAAGTTGTTTGCCGGAGCAGCATTAGGAACAGGTAAACAATGGACTCCCTGGCTGCATATTGATGATATGGTAGAAATGTACATCGAAGCCATCGAAAATCTTAAAATGGAGAATTGTTATAATGCCTGTGCTCCTTTTCCAGTCACGAATAAAGCGCTAACCAAAGCCATTGCTAAACAGCTGCATCGTCCTGTTTGGCCGATCAAGGTTCCGAAAAAGGCATTAGAATTGTTATTGGGCGAGCGTGTTGAAGCTGTTTTAATGAGCAATAATACCTCGGCACAAAAAATTTTAGATGCAGGATTCAAATTTAAATTCACCCATTTGGAGGATGCTTTGAAGGATCTGTACAAATAGGTTTAACCGATTAACTGGCCCGTCACCCTGAACCGAGCCTTAGCGAGCTCACCGAAGGTAATTTATTTCAGGGTCTTTCCAGGATAGATGCTGAAACAAGTTCAGCATGACGTAATTAATTAATTTCTAATTCCCATCAATGACTTCAATATCAATCATTTGGTTTCGCCGCGATTTACGTTTAACAGATAATGCTGCTTTATACCACGCTTTAAAAAGCGATTACCCTGTGTTGCCACTTTTTATTTTCGACAAAAATATACTGGATAAACTACCAAAAGATGATGCCCGCGTAACTTTTATTTATCAATCCATTGAAGATTTAAAGAAAGAACTTCAGCAATATGGATCAGATTTACTGGTAAAATATGGTAGTCCCGAAAAAATATGGCCTGAAATTTTAAAGGAATATGATGTTAAGAGCGTATATACCAATCATGACTATGAACCTTATGCCCGCGAACGTGATGATAACATGGCCGAATTTTTAACCAGCGAAAAAATAGCCTTCAAAACATATAAGGATCAGGTTATTTTTGAAAAAAACGAAATCCTAAAAGCGGATAAAACACCTTACACAGTTTTTACCCCTTTTTACAAACAATGGCATGCAAAGCTGAACGATTTTTATGTAAAAGCTTATCCCACTAAAAAATACTTCAAAAACTTATTGCAAAGCAAACATCTGCCCTGTCCAGGTTTAAATGATATGGGCTTTGAAAAGAGTAAGCTGGATTTTCCGAAAATCAGTTATAAAAGCAAACTCGACGATTATGCAAAAGAACGCGATTTCCCTGCGCTTGATGGCACCACACATATCGGTCTGCATTTACGTTTCGGAACCTTAAGCATTCGGAAAGCAGTTAAAGATGCTTTGGAAGCAAAATCGGACGTCTGGCTTTCAGAATTGGCCTGGCGAGAATTTTATATGACTATCCTTTGGCATTTCCCCTACTCGGCCTCCGATTCGTTTAAAAAACAATACGATAAAATTAAATGGCGCAACAACGAAGATGAATTTAAAGCCTGGTGCGAAGGCAATACCGGCTATCCTATTGTAGATGCCGGTATGAGACAGCTTAACCAAACTGGCTGGATGCACAACCGCGTGCGCATGGTTGTAGCAAGTTTTTTAACCAAACATTTACTCATCGACTGGCGCTGGGGAGAAACATATTTTGCCGAAAAATTATTGGATTATGAAATGGCAAGCAATGTGGGCGGCTGGCAATGGGCCGCCGGATCAGGAAATGATGCGGCGCCTTACTTCAGGGTATTTAATCCAGAACTACAGACTAAAAAATTCGACCCTAAACTTGAATACATTAAAAAGTGGGTACCAGAATTTGGGACAAAAAAATATGCCCAACCTATAGTTGAGCATACATTTGCAAGAGAAAGGGTTTTAAAAGTTTTTAAAGAGGCTTTATCTAATTCGTAACCTTTACAATTTCAATATCAAAATCTAAAGGAGATACCCCATTAGCTAAATCAGCAGGAATAATCAAACGAAGCTTTCCGCCAGCTGTTACTTTTCCCGGTAATATTAATTGCCAGCCTTTATATAAATTACTTAAAACATCAGAAAAAGTTCCATCGGTACTCGTTTGCAAAACTGTTCCATCTAAATAGCGAACCGTGTAGTTAGCAACTATTGTAGAGTTCACATTAATTACATCAGTTCCTGTTCCAGGGGTAGTAATACTATAGCGTGCTCTAGAAGGATCTTTAATCAGTGTTAAATTATTGTTGGCAATAAATTTATTGATCTCAAATTCGTCTATTTCATGTCTTTTCGCTCCGGCATATATCCCTAAATCAACAAGGATATTTTCATTTGATCCAATATTTAAAAAACTTACGCCGTTCCTTCCAAAAGCCATGCTAGAAGGCATAATTAATGTTGCTTTGCCTCCTCTTTTTAATTTGGTTAACACTTCTCTAATTGGCGTAAATACATATGATACACTATTGATCGTAAATCGGTCTGTATAACCCAAAAAGGTACCTGGAATCATTAAGTCAGATGTTTGATTTAGCACCTGCCCAGATAAGGTTTTAAAGATATATGAATAATAAACCGAATCTTGGTTTGCAACACTTGCACCAGAACCTACGTCGGTGAGATTGTAATAATAGCCTTTTGTATCTTTAGTGAATGTAAGATTATTCTTTTTAAGATAAGCCTGGATAGCGGCATCATCTACACTTTCAATAGACTCATATTCCTTTTTACATGAGCTGAAGATTGTAGTAGCCAGTAAAAGTGCGAATAGGCTAAGTTTAGTAAATTTGTTCATTTATTATTGTACGTCTGTAAGTGTTATAGTAAAATCGAGTATTGAATTTGCCGGAACCAAAGCTGAAGGTGATTGTGTCCCATAAGCGTAATAAGAAGGTATTATCAATCTGATCTTACCACCTTTTTGTATTTTTTGAATCCCAAATTGCCATCCTACAATAACGTTTCCAAGTAGAAACGAAATTGGGGTTCCTTTGGTACTGTCGAAAATAGTTCCGTTTAGTAACTTTCCTTCATAATCAGAAGTGATTTTTGTAGATGCCGTATACACTACACTTCCTGTTCCAGGTGCTAAGATCTGATAAAATATTCCACTGGCATCTTTCGTAGCCGAGATATTATTAGTCTTAACAAAAGCGCTTATTGCAGCAGTATCGGCCTTAAACTGTGGTGTAGGATCGTAATCATCAACCGGCACATTTTTCTTACAAGCTGCCAGGCACCCTGCAAGGCAGATCATGAGTATAAAATATCTAAACTTAACCATCATCCGCAAAAATAAGCTTTTAATACGGATGCTACAATTTTTAACCTATTTTAACAATTTTAAGGCACTTAAAGATAAAAGCAGAAAGGCTAAAGAAGCATAATCGAAAATTGTAATAACAATCTGCTTTAAATTTATTCCCTCGACTTTAGTCTTTGCTCTTTCAGCTTTAGTTGTTACAGTTATTGTGTATTAGACAGCTGTATGGTAAAATCTAATACAGAATTACCAGGGATAGGACCTACCGAACTGCTTCCATAGCCCAAACCCGGGGGAACGATCAACCTGATTTCTCCACCTTTTTGTATTTTGGGGATGCCGATTCTCCAACCTGAAATTAGTTCGGCAAGATTGAAGATCTGCTCTTTGCCATCGCCATTATCAAATACAGTTCCGTCTAACAACCTGCCTTCGTATTTAATGGTTATTTTGGTGTTATTTGGATAAGTGAACGAACCCGAGCCAGGTTTAATGATCTGATAGTATAAACCAGAATCGTCTCTAACTGCATTAATATTATTTTGTTTGATGAAATCGGTCATCTGTTTTTCAGGGTCTTCATCCTTTTTACAAGATGAAACTGCAGCCATACATAAAAAGAGTATGGCAAGGAATCTTAATTTAATCATGCGCGAAAATAGGATTTTAATAGCATAAAGCTAATGGGTTATGATTTTTTCAACTTCTGTCATGCTGAGGTACGAAGTATCTGCAGCCGATGAAAGAGATGCTTCGTGCCTCAGCATGACAGCATATTATGAACTCCTCCTAGAAAAGAATACGTTTTAATTAAGCCTAAAAATTATCAGATTCAATAAAACAAAAAAAGGGTTTAAGGTTAGGTTATGCACCCAATCCTTAAACCCTCCGCCTTTCATCCTTCTACCTTAAAAAATATATTTATTTGCTTCAATAAGCTGTTGCGCAACTCTTTGACGGGCATCTTTAACATTAAACGGTTCCACTTTTGTAAAACGGCGTAAACCAACCAACATCATACGTTGCTCATCACCTTCAGCAAAAGCCCAAAGTGCTTCTTTACCTGCCTTGGCAATACCATCCACTGCTTCTACCAAATAAATGCGTAGTAAATCCAATTGGCCTGCTGATGCTTCTTCACCACGGGTATTAACCAATTTTTCTGTACGCAATAAAGCCGATTCAAGCACATAAACATAACTGGCCATGTCGGCAATGTTCATTAAAATTTCCTGTTCTTTGCTTAAGGTCATCATCAATTTTTGAACCGCAGCACCAGCCACCATTAATGTTGCTTTTTTCAAATTCGACAAGACCTTTTTCTCTGCAGCAAATAAAGTGGTATCCTCTTCGCCAAAATCAGGGATGCTCATCAATTCAGCGGCAACTGCTGTAGCTGGCGTCATTAAATCCAATTCGCCTTTCATGGCGCGTTTTAGCATCATATCAACAGTCAACAAGCGGTTAATTTCGTTTGTACCTTCAAAAATCCGGTTGATACGTGCATCACGGTAAGCCCTATCCATTGGCGCATCGGCACTAAAGCCCATTCCACCATAAATCTGTACACCTTCATCTACGGTATAATCTAGTGCCTCTGAGCCCCATACTTTTAAAATGGCACACTCTACCGCAAATTGCTCAACAGATTTCAGTCTGGCTTTGCCAGATTCCATTCCACCTGCAACCAGTTGATCGTAAGTATCATCAATATTCTGTCCGGCACGATAATTTGCTGAATCAACAGCATAAAGTTTGGCAGCAATTTCTGCAATTTTAAAACGGATTGCACCATATTTAGAAATCGGGCGACCAAACTGGATCCGTT
This sequence comes from Pedobacter sp. GW822-FHT03F06, assembly GCF_058801365.1. Lineage (NCBI taxonomy): Bacteria > Pseudomonadati > Bacteroidota > Sphingobacteriia > Sphingobacteriales > Sphingobacteriaceae > Pedobacter > Pedobacter sp. GW822-FHT03F06. Next base: position 89,153 of record NZ_JBXANE010000006.1, on the reverse strand, counting down.
CGTTCGAATAATTAATCGCTGTATTTAAAGTTGCTTTTGAAGCTCCGATAGCTGCAGCCGATAATTTGATACGGCCAATATTTAAAATGTTAACCGCGATTTTGAAACCGTTTTCTCTATCGCTCAACATATTCTCAACCGGTACCGGGCAATCGTTAAAGAAAACCTGACGGGTTGAAGAACCTTTAATACCCATTTTATGCTCTTCGGGATTCATAGTGATGCCACCGAATTCCTTCTCCACAATAAATGCAGTTAAGTTTTTATCATCGTCAATTTTAGCGAAAACAATAAAAATATCGGCAAAACCACCATTGGTAATCCACATTTTTTGCCCAGTAATGATATAATGTTTACCATCGGCACTCAGTGTAGCCTTAGTTTTACCAGAGTTTGCATCCGAACCTGAGTTTGGCTCAGTTAAACAATAAGCAGCTTTCCATTCGCCCGAGCCAAGCTTAGGAATATACTTTGCCTTTTGCGCATCGTTACCATAATATAAAATCGGTAATGTACCAATTCCGGTATGTGCAGAAAGTGCAACAGCGAAAGAGTGCCCTGCACCTACCACATCTGCAACCAGCATAGAAGTGTTAAAGTTTTTACCAAAACCTCCGTATTCTTCCGGTACCGAAACGCCAAGAATCCCCAGTTCGCCTGCCTTGGTTAAAAGTGTTGGCATCAACTCAGGGTCTTCCTGTTTATCAATTTTATCTAAATTGGGATAAACCTCAGCCGCCAGAAAATCGCGACAGGTCTGTGCAATCATCTGCTGCTCTTCATCAAATTCTTCAGGGATAAATATTTCCTGATAAGTGGTATCCTTAATTAAGAATTCACCGCCTTTAATTGTCTTTTTTTCAGTTGTTTCCATTTTAATAGTATCTAGTAATGAGTATCTAGTATCAAGACAAAGCTTAACACTAGATATCACTAAATTTTAATATTGGGCAGCTATTATCAGGTATCAAAACTGTGCTTAGAAACTTGATATCGCTTATTATTTTTTTCTATTATTTCTTTTATTCAATCTGGACACTTTATACTCAAACCTTAATGCTTACACTTTGATACTTCTATCCAAAGCATAAACCATTTTTTGAATCTCAGTAATTTTCTCAATCAAATCTGTTGATAATTCATTATCTAGTAATTCAAGTCGGTTTGAAATAATCAATTGTGTTTCTAGCTCAAAAGCTGAACCTTGGCTTATGTTCAAAAAATATTTGAATTGAGCACCACTTCCTCTACCAGAACCCTCAGCTATATTTGAAGGAATTGATACCGAACATCTTTTCATTTGTGAAATCAAGCCAAATCTTTCTTCATTCGGCAAGAGTGATGTCGATTTATAAATTTTAACTGCGAGTTCTATAGATTTCTGCCAAACCTTTAATTCTTTAAAATTATGCATATGTTTTAGTATTAAATTATGAATACAAATATGTTTGGGATGATTTTATAAACTGGTATACACCTATTATTCAATCTCGATACTTGATACTCATATCTTGATACTATATTCCTACAACATCTCAAATATCCCTGCTGCACCTTGTCCGGTTCCTACGCACATGGTTACCATTCCATATTTCTTGTTTTGTCTTTTTAGTTCATTCATAATCTGTACGGTAAGTTTTGCTCCGGTACAGCCCAGCGGATGCCCTAATGCAATTGCACCACCATTTACGTTAATTACGTCGGGATTTAAATCCAATGTTCTGGTTACGGCTAATGATTGTGAGGCAAAAGCTTCGTTCAGTTCGATTAAATCGATATCCTCCTTTTTCAAACCTGCCTGTTTCAACGCTTTTGGAATAGCTTCAATTGGACCAATCCCCATAATGCGCGGCGGAACTCCCGCGATACCGTAGCTTACCAATCTGGCAATCGGTTCCGCATTTAATTCTTTCATTTTCTTTTCAGAAACCACCAAAACAAAAGCTGCTCCATCAGATGTTTGCGATGAATTACCCGCGGTTACACTTCCAACAGCGTCGAATACGGGTTTCAGTTTCGCCAGCTTATCTAAGGTAGTATCTGCACGTGGCCCCTCATCGGTATCAACCACGTAAGAACGGGTTTTCTTTTTAAGGTTGGCATCGAGGTAATTTTCGTTTACTGTGATTGGCAGAATACCGTCTTTTAAATGGCCGTTTTTTATAGCGTGAATGGCTTTTTCATGAGATTTTAAGGAAAAAGCATCCTGATCTTCACGGCTTACATTGTATTCTTTAGCTACTGCTTCGGCTGTTAAGCCCATACCCCAATACCAGTCTGGATTGTTTTTTGCAACTTCTGCATTGGGTACAAGCTTCCACCCTCCAAAAGGCATTCCGCTCATCACCTCTACACCACCTGCAATAATACAATCGGCCATGCCGGCTTTAATTTTAGCAACTGCTGTGGCAATGGTATCTAAACCCGATGCACAATAGCGGTTTACCGTAACTCCCGGAACTTTATCGGTATCCAGGCCCATCAGCGAAATCATACGACCAATATTTAAGCCTTGCTCTGCCTCTGGTGTAGCATTACCTACTATTACATCATCAATCTGTTCGTTATCTAAATTCGGAACCGATGCCACTAAAGCCCTGATTACTTCTGCGGCTAAATCATCAGCTCTTGTAAAACGGAATACGCCACGGGGTGCTTTGCCCACTGCTGTACGATATCCGGCTATAATATATGCTTCCATTTTTTAGTATCTAGTAGCCAGAATCAAGTATCAAGACTTAATCCTCGCATTATTTTATTTATTAATTAATGTAAGTAAAACTGTATTCGTCATTCGTATCTTGATACTTGATACTTGATACTCATAACTAAATATTTAACTCACTAATTCCTCAACGGTTTCCCCTTAGTAATAATACTCTGAATCCGCTCTAGCGATTTCCTTTCGCCTGCAAGTGATAAAAATGCTTCTCTTTCCAGATCCAATAAATATTGCTCGGTTACTTCTGTTGGAGCCGATAAATCACCACCGCACATTACATAACCTAATTTTTCAGATATTTTTTTATCGTGCTCGGAAATGAAATGACCTGCATACATGCTATTGGCACCAGCATAAACAATTCCTAAACCTTGTTTGCCTAAAACTTTGATATCGTTCCGTTGCACGGGTTTAGTATATCCAGCATCAGCCAATTCTATTGCTTTAGCTTTTGCATCGGCCAATAAGCGGTTTCGGTTCATCGAGATCGAGAATTTATCTTTTTGCAGATAACCCAATTCGTAAGCCTCGTAACCCGAAGTAGAAACTTTTGCCATTCCGATAGTTAAGAAACGGTCTTTCAAGGCATTCTGCACAATCTGATCATCTTTATACTCATCAGAAGCACGCAAAGCAAATTCTTTTGTTCCGCCACCCCCAGGGATTACGCCAACACCAAACTCAACCAAACCCATATAAGTTTCGGCTGAAAGCTGAACATGATCGGCATGTAAACTAAACTCACAACCACCACCAAGAGTTAGATTATGCGGGGCAACCACAACCGGAATAGAAGAATAACGGATGCGCATCGAAGTATTCTGGAACATTCTGATCGCCATGTTCAATTCATCCCACTCCTGCTCTACCGCCATCATAAAAATCATACCCACATTTGCACCAGCGGAGAAATTTGCACCATCATTGCCGATTACCAAACCACGGTAATCTTTTTCGGCCATATCAATCGCTTTGTTAATACCTGAAATCACATCACCGCCAATGGTATTCATTTTGGTGTGGAATTCTACATTCAGAATGCCATCGCCCAGATCAATAATCGAAACACCTGAGTTTTTCCAAAGGGTTTTATTTTCGCGAAGGTTATCCAAGATGATGAACTCATCGGTTCCCGGTAAGGCTTTATAACTTTTAGAAGGAATATCATAATATTTTTTAACGCCGTTTTCTACTTTATAGAATGAAGTATTTCCGGCATCGAGCATTTCATGCACCCAAGCCGCAGCTTTATTGCCATATTGCTCCATCCCTTCGATGGCTTCTTTTACGCCAACAGCATCCCAAAGTTCGAAGGGACCAAGTTCCCAACCGAAACCTGCACGCATGGCATCATCGATACGGTAGAGTTCGTCAGAAATTTCTGGAATCCGATCTGATACATATTCAAATAAACCAAATGAAGAATGGCGGAACAACTCGCCTGCCTTATCTTTTCCTTTGGCAAAAATCTTCATGCGCTCACGAAGATTTTCAACCGGCTTGGTCATTTCTAAGGTAGCCGATTTTACTTTTTGCTGCGGTTTATATTCTAGGTTTTTTAAATCCAATGCAAGGATTTCGGTTTTACCCTCAGCATTTTTTGTCTTTTTATAAAAACCCTGTTGGGTTTTATCGCCAAGCCATTTGTTCTCTTCCATTTTTTGCACATATGCTGGGAGTTTAAACAAATCATGCGCTTTATCATCCGGACAATTATCGTAAAGTCCTTTTGCTACTTTGATCATGGTATCTAAACCAACCACATCCGATGTACGGAAAGTAGCCGATTTTGGTCTACCCAATGCTGGTCCGGTAAATTTGTCAACCTCTTCTACAGTCAGATCAAGTTTTTCAACTAAATGCAAAAGTGCCATGATGGAATAAACACCTACACGATTGGCAATAAAAGCTGGCGTATCTTTACATAAAACGGTTGTTTTTCCTAAAAATTTATCGCCATAATGCATCAGGAAATCAACAATTTCAGGTTGCGTGTGTGGCGTAGGAATAACCTCCAACAATTTTAAATAGCGGGGCGGATTAAAGAAGTGTGTGCCGCAGAAATGTGATTTAAAATCATCGCTTCTTCCCTCAGCCATTAAATGGATCGGAATACCTGAAGTATTCGAGGTAATCAATGTACCTGGCTTGCGGAACTGCTCTACCTGTTCGAAAACTTTTTTCTTGATATCAAGATTTTCGACTACAACTTCAATTACCCAATCGTAACCGGCAATTTTCGACATATCATCGTCGAAATTCCCAGTTTTGATCTTATTTAATGCTTTTTTGCTATAAACTGGAGATGGGTTTGTTTTTACGGCCGTTTGCAAAGCTGTATTAACAATCCGGTTTTTTACAACTGGGTTATCCGGTGTTAACCCTTTTGCCTGTTCTTCTGGACTTAGCTCTTTAGGGGCAATATCTAACAGCAAAACCTCTACACCAATGTTGGCGAAGTGGCATGCAATACGCGATCCCATAATACCCGAACCCAAAACTGCAACTTTATTAATGCTTCGTTTCATTATCTATTTGCTTTTCATTAGTCTGATAGGCGCTATTTATGTACAACCTACCAAACAGATTTGATTGTTATATTTGTTAATCAACAGTATAGGCCACTGTGATATCATTTAGTTTTATCAATAGATTAATAAAAGTCTCCTTCTCCTTTTTAGAGAAATGCTCATCGAGATATTCATTAAATTTGCGAACAACACCTTTGGCCAATTGTTTTTTCTCTTTACCGAAATCAGTTAGAAAAACCTTTACTGATCGTTTATCGCCTGCAGATGTTTCACGGTAAATGAGGCTGGCCTCTTCCATATTATTTAACATACGGGATAAACTGGTTGCTTTAACCCCAAGTAAGCCAGCTAAATTTGAAACCGCAGTTCCCTCGGCATCATCTATATTAATAAGCATGTAACCAATGGCCTGGGTAATCCCAAAACTAGATGCCATTTGATTGTACTTATTAAACATATTTTGCCAGGCAAACTTAACATGGTAATCTATGGTTTGTTGTTGTTTCATTTTTGCTAATTTATTATGCTTGCATAACAAAGCTAATGAATGTATTTTGTTAATGCAATAGAGATTTGGTTTTTTTTTGCGTTTTTATTTGTAGATTAGATTAACACTAATGCACACAAAATGATGACCAGAATAAAAATTGCACTGATAATTTCGGCAATAGCATGTACTATAAATATCACAAAAGCGCAGGTATCTTGTTTCGCACAATCTTACTTGAATGATAATGATTTTCGAAAATTCAAAGGCACTACAACCCTCTTTACTTTAAGATATGACGATTATCAAAATATTGAGAAATATCGCGAGGCGATCGAAAAATCATGGACCATAACTCCATTCTTGATTATAAAACCAAACGAATTAGCTCAATATCAAAACAACTCTGCATATTCTTTTTTTTATTTTGACAGTTACACCGATCAACCAGATTCTCTTAACTCTGTAAATGTAGTGTATGCCCTTAAGCTCGGCGCTGAAAAAAGGACTAGAAAAAATATGTCAATTATAGCAACTGTAAATCTATACCCGGATTTATTTACGCTTAAATATTTAGAAGATATAGGCTATAGCTTTACGTCTGCGTCCGATAAACGTAAGCTTTTTATTAATAATCTTTATAAGCATGCTATATTTTATAACTGGTCGCCGGGTATGTTAACCACCTATTTAAAGTTATTGAATAGTGCATTACTATCAAGAAATGAATTTGATATTGAATTTGAAACCGCTGATAAATTAAATCTCAGCAAACTAAAAAATGAGCCACTTTATATTCCTGATTATGTTAAAGATAGTTTCAACCAGGAGTTCAATCAGAATTCAATCTTAAATGAAGTAGGCGAAAGCAACAACGAGAAATACCAGTATCTAGTTAAGTTTGTTCCTACAAAGCAGCTTGATGAGTTAATACTAAAAAAAGATTCAGATATAAAATATCTTGTTTACACGCAAAATTCCTTTGATAAAATCATTACCATTTATGATAGCAAGAACAATAAGGTTATTTATCAAAAATACACTCCAAAATCTTATGGTTTCAGAAACAGTGATTTAAGCAGTATACAAAAAAATATAAACTAAAAAGTCCCGATTTTCATCGGGACTTTTTAAATGTTATTAAAAACAGACTAGTAAAGGGTAAACTCTACACGACGGTTTTGTTGACGACCTGCCGCTGTTTTGTTTGTAGCAATTGGCTGACCCATGCCATAACCTGTAGCTTCAATACGTGATGCATTTGCACCTTGAGAAACTAAATAAGCTTTTACAGATTCTGCTCTGTCTTTCGATAAACGCAAGTTTAATTCTTTTGAACCTGTATTATCTGTGTGACCAGCTAATTTTAAGCTAAAGTTTTTCTGAATCAACAATGCAGCAACTCTGTTTAAAGAAGTATAAGATTTAGAACGGATAGTTGCTTTACCTAAATCGAACTCTAAGTTTTTAATCGCTTCGTTAACAACTTTACGATCTTCTTCTGTTACGATTACTTTTTCTACAACTTTTTCAGGAGTTTTTAATGGACAACCAGAACCATCAACAACAGTACCTGCTGGTGTATCTGGGCATTTATCTAATTTATCTGCAACACCATCACCATCTGTATCTTTCAAGATGTCGTTCATTTCTGAACGTAGTTTTGCATTTTCAGCTTTTTGAGCATTTAAATCAGATTTCAAACCTTCTGCAGTTTGTTTTGCTTTTAAAGCTTCATCGTACGTTAAAGCTACCGGATTGTGGAAAGCCAATTGTTTTCCAGTACCTAAAGCAAACTCTAAACCAGCATAAGCATAGTTATATTTATCATTTCCGTTTTTGTAGTAACCATCTAAGTTATCGCCATCAACAAAGTTGATAGTCCAACCTAAATCTAAATTAACCGCATCAGAAATTTTAAATTTCGCACCTAATCCTACAGGAATAATTAACTCATTGATGTTATCGCCACCACCGAATTCTGAAGTTCCTGCTGCAGTAGTAATAGTAGGTTTGTAAGCTGCAATACCAGCACCGGCAGAAGCATAAAGCTGTAAGGTATTCTCTTTTTTAAACATATCGATATTGAACATGTTTACCACAGCATTTAAACTTCCCGAATAAGATAACTCGGTATCGAATGCTCTTACCGGAGAGTTATTTACCAAACCGCTTTCATAAGGTTCGGTATTATCGCCCTTTAATTTACCACGAACTCCATCTAAACGAAGAGAGAAATAAGGTGTAAATTGTTTTTTAATATAAAGGCCATAACCTAAACTTGATTTGTTGTTACTGAAATCGTTTTTCCCACCTAATGGTGATAATGGAGTAAGCACACCAGCGTTTACACCGATAGACCATGTTCTGAATGTTGTTGTTGAAGTTGCAGGACTTTCCTGGGCTGAAGCAGCCGAGCCGATAAGTAAACCAGCGAGTGCTACCGGGAGTGTTTTAAATAGTTGTAGTTTCATAAATTTTCTATTAACGTTGAATAAGCGTTGTCCTAGCAATACAATAGCCATACCAAAAATACAAGCATGTAAAAATACTTATCAACTTTTCAACACTAATAAACGGTTACGTACTCTGGATAAAACTAAAAAATACGTTATAAATAGTAAGCGCAGCGTTTAAACGCTATAGTTCTTCCAAAATCCAAATCTTTAGATTCAGGACTCAATAGCCCTATTTCCTATGAATATTTTACGAATGGCAGGGATCGGCAGCACCCGTCTTGTTAAATTAAATCAATGCCAATTTATCAGGTTAGATAAGTCGCTCTTGCGAATCATGGATAAATATTTTATCAATCTCTTTGTCTGATCATCTGTTACTTTATGTTATCTACACCTTCGTCAAAATTGTACTATTTAATATCGCCGGCAAATTTCCATTGGGTACTGAAATTTTCGGGTAATTGCTGGCTGGTTAACAAGGCCCTTACCATTTCTACAGGCATGTTATTTTCGTGCAATACACGACTGTGAAATTGAATATTGGTCATTTTACCACTTTGTACCAGCTCTTTGTGTAATGCCCTGAACTGTAATCCGCCTAACATGTACCCAATCTGATATAAGGGCCCATAACCTCCGGTAAACGACCTACGTACCTCTGCTGCTGCGTTAGCACGCTCAAAGCCAACACGATCTACCAAAAAGTCTATACACTGCTGAGGTGTCCATTTACCTAAATGATAATTCATCGAAAAAATAATACGCGCACAACGGTGCATGCGCCAAAAAAGCATTCCAATTTTATCTTCCGGAGATTTTGCAAAATTCTGGTCCCACAACAGCATCTCCCAGTACAACGACCAGCCTTCTGTCCAGAAAGGTGTACCAAATACCTTGCGGTAAGGTTTGTAGCGGCTTTGCATAAAATACTGAAGGTTATGCCCGGGAATAAGCTCATGAAAAACTACAGCTCTGGAAAAATGCCTGTTGTTGCCACGCAAGGTCATCATTTTGGCATCCTCGGTCATATCTTCTGTTGGATAAGCAATTAATACGGATTCGCCACCCAGAAAAAACGGTGCAAACAATTGTTCCTTCGGACTTAACATACGCATGCGCCAGCCTTCTTTGGCCAGGGCTGGAATAGCGATGAGTTTATTTTTCTCTACAAAGTTTATGGCTTCATTGGCCAGTTCATAAACCAGTTCGGGCTGTTTTCCCAATTCAGGATAATCTGTTTTTACTTTTTCCAGCGCTTTTTTCCAATCGTTACCAAAGCCCATTTGTTGCGACGCTTTGAGCATTTCGGCATCACACCAGGCAAATTCTCTCATGGCAATAGCCTCAATCTGCTCAGGGGTATAGGCAATCATCTCATCTTTTAAACTGCTTAATAAAGCTGTTCTTCCTATCGGATTGCCAATAATGCCACTTCCATCGTCTTTGGCATTTGACGGTTTAGCTTTTTTACCCAATGCAGCAGCATAATCTTTCACCGCATCTACCACTTCGGGATAAACAGCTTTGGTGGCTTTGGTAAATTGCGGATCGTACCCATCATAAAATTTATAGGCTTCGGTAAATACAGCCAGGTATTGATTAACGGTTTCCTGTGCCCACGATGCCTGTACCGGCGTAACAGCCAGGTCTTTGTTTTCTACTGCCTTTGTGGTTTTCTGAATATCCGTTTTCAGTTGTTCGAATTGATCTTTGGTAATTTTACCATCTTGTTGCTGACCAATCCTTCGCTTTGCTTCAAAATCCAATAATATTTTAGCAAAAGGCAAAGTAAAAATACTGCTTCTGAATTCGGCGTAGTTCTGCTGTAAACTTGCCGAATCTGATCGGATATCGCGTTTAAGCAAAATATAATCTACCCTTTCATTTACAGTTAGCTTGTTAAAAGGCAATGCCTTTAATTGTTTTTGCCATTCAGTATAAAAGCGTTCCATCCGCTTAAAGTATTCTTCCGATCGCTTGAGCGTATATTTACGGTTAAGCATGGTCTCGTCTGATTGGTATTGATTAATCAGCGGACTCACCAGGCTGGCCTCATTGGTTTGAGCGTGTAATTGTAGGGTAACTGTTAGAAATAAAAACAGCGAAAATAGTTTACGCATAGCGATTGGGGCATGTTTGATTAGCTGACGCAATATAGCTAAACCGCTAAGTATTTGCAGCAGGGTGCCCGTGTAACTTATTGAAGATATTAGACTAAAGGTAGCTCAATTAAATGTTTAAAAAATAGTTAAGCGTAGTGCCTTTAACCCACTTAACCCCTGTAAATCTTCCAAATCAAGATCTTCGGTTTCGGGTTTCAATACACCGGTTTCCTGCAGGTATTTTACAAATGGCAGGTAATCGTCAATATCTCTTTTATTGAAATAGATCAATGCCAGTTTATCGGGCTGCGTAAGGCGCTCCTGCGAATTGCGAATGAGTATTTTATCGATCCTTTTTTTGATCATTTGATACCTGATATTGTAAGCGCCTTCTACATCGAACTTCCGCTCGTCGATCCTAAAACTAATGTCTATTGGATGGTTATGGATAAAGATAAGTTGTGTGGTGGCCAACTTAACGGCCAATTTTGGCTGAAGCTGCTGAACCATTTTGGCAATCTCAGCCATTGATGATAGCTGCCATAACCGTAGATTTTTGAGATGAAAGTGATTAAAAACCCGATCAGGTGCAATAGACTGTCCGATATAGATGTCGTATTCAACACCATCTGTCCTGAATTTTTCGAAGTAACAGGGGTAAGAATCTTGCAGTTTTTCGCGTTCACTTTCAAAATAATTGTTAATGGCTGTATTGATCAGCTGCATAGATGTTTCCAAAGCCTGACGGCGTTTATACACTTCGCCATGAGGTACCGAAATGCGGTCGAGGTATTTACTGATTACTTTTTGGGTATTAGGATGCGATTGGGAAATGAGCTTTAGGTAATCGCTGGTTTCTTCTTTAAGAAAAATATTGAGGCTGTTTTCATCGGTTGTATTCAGCTCATCGCCCTGCAAAATATCACTCCATTTATTGCAATTAAAGATAATTTCTACCAGCAAAGCATCACTATAAGTTTTGCTCAGTTCTTCCAGCGTTTCACGAAACAGGCTCAGGTGCAGGCTCAGATCGGCCTTGCTGGCCACATTACGTTCAGTGGTAGAATTTCTAATATCAATAGCGCCATAAAAAGGGTAAACGTCTGCAAAACTAATATCCTCATTGCGCTGCGGTAAATTCTTTTTCTTATTGTAAAGGTGATGCCAGGCAGCTTCATTAAACTTCCACTGTACAGCAGGTTGGATAGAGGTGTATTTTTCTTTTATAATGTTTTCGATCTCGAGGTTAAACTCGTCTATATAGACCTGTAAGAGTTGAGCAATAGGCGCTAAAACTGGTTCCAATAAAGTAATTTTCTTTTCGTCGAAAGTTTCGCCAAGCCAGGTATGCATACCCAGTACACCTACCAAAATCTGGTTATGAAATACAGGTATGAGCGCCATCGATTTTACATTTAATTCCCTAAACCTGTCTAACCAGGGAAACATCTCTTTGCTTTCAGCCCAGATATCGGGTGAGTAAAAAGAATTCGGATTTGCAGCATAACCTTCAGCAATCTGCCGGAAAGCTTCAGGGCTTAAAGTTTCTTCACCCCACACTGAAAATAACAGTCCACTTCCTCCTTTTACATACCCATAAACCATTTTGTTGTTTACCCTTACGAAAGGGAAAAGATCGAATTGGATATTGGCATTTTGCACCAGCACTTTTAGCGATTGTATCACTTCTCCATAAGCGACCCCCTCGCTGCCTGGCACACGGCTTAATCTTACACTTTTAATATTTTCTACGGCATGTTTAGCGGTAACATCGGTAATGGTAAGCACCGAAATACCTCTAAGCTCAAAAAGTGTTAGTGGCAACACCTGCTGTAGTTTATTCAATCCAGATTCTTCGCTCAAATATTGCTGTAATTCACGGTAACTAAGCTCGGGCAATGGCTGCTTAGCCTTAACTTCGATGAAGCTGGCGTTTACACCTATGTGGAAATAACCAGGCAAACCAGTATCGGCATTGATGCCTGAATGGTATTTCTCTTTTAAGGGGGAGTGGAATGCGTATAATTCGTTAAGGATGAAAGCGTAGATAAAATGCAGGTGATCATGCTGATGTTGTTCAAGCGTTTTTGAACCGACAAAATTATTTTGATCTTTTTCTTCATGCTCGAGCAACTCGTACATCAGCTCGGTTCCATAAAAAGTAATGGGCTGCATTGGTGCACAAAGCCCCCAAGCCTGGTGGTCTTCTGTTAAAAGTGCAGGCGAAAGACAGGCATACATATGTTCCAGCAGTAGTTCGTGCTGATAAATATCTTCGATAGCGATAACCTGTTCATCAATTCCCTGTTTTTTAAATTCTTTTAAGGCATTGCTATAAAGAATAGATTTTACGGTCCGTTCTTCTTTAATTTTTCGTTGCAGGTATTTGATAAAAGGACCAAAAGAGATAGCTGAATCTACCTGAGGTAAATCTGGGTAATTTCGGGCATGATTAAATAAACGCTTCTTCATCTCTTTAAACTTTAAACCATACAATTAATTGAATTGCAAAAGATTGGCCAGTACTAAGATAAAAAATAGATGTGAGAAATTGCTACCAGCCAATGGCCTTATCGTCTCCCCTGGGGTCGGCACCGCCCTGATAATTTCCCCATTTAGTTTTTAAGATGGCATCAACCCTGCCGATTGCCCCTCTGGGTACAATTTTATAGCCTTTTGCTTTTAATTTTTCTGTTGATAAGCTATCGATGGCATCTTTTTCTACATACACCTCATCTGGTAACCATTGGTGATGAAACTTTTTAGCAGCTACTGCCGACTGCATAGACATATCAAAATCGATTACATTTATAATGGTTTGAAATACGGATGTTATGATGGTTGACCCGCCAGGTGTACCCACCACCATAAATAATTTTCCATCTTTCTCTACAATACTTGGTGTCATCGAGCTTAACATTCGTTTATTGGGTGCAATTGCATTGGCTTCGCCACCAACTAAACCGTACATATTAGGTGCGCCAGGTTTAACGGAAAAGTCGTCCATTTCGTTATTTAAGAGAAATCCGGCTCCTTTTACGGCAACTAACGATCCGTAAGAACCATTTAAGGTAGTGGTAATCGAAACGGCATTTCCATCGCGGTCTACAATAGAGAAATGTGTGGTCTCTTCATGTTCTGCTCCTTTTATTTCGCCGGCCAAAACAGCGCTGCTTGGGGTTGCTGCTGCCCAGTTAAAGTTTGACATGCGTTTTTTATTGTAACCGGCGCTCAACATTTGTTGTTGTGGAACAGCATAAAAATCAGGGTCGCCTAAATGTGTTGCCCGATCGGCATACACTCTTCTTTCGGCTTCTACAATTACCTGAACTGTAGAATCTGCATTATGCCCCCACTTTTTTAAGGGGAAATTTTCTACACTTTGTAGCAATTGGATCAAGGCAATACCTCCACTCGAAGTAGGTGGCATGGTAATCACCTTATAGCCTCTATAGTTGCCCGTTATGGGTTTACGCCAGGTAGCGTGATAATTTTTTAAATCTTCTTTTGTAATAAGTCCTTTGCCCCGTTGCATTTCGGCCACAAGCGAATCGGCCACAGCGCCTTCATAAAAACCGGCCCTGCCTTTTTTCTGGATCAGTTTTAATGTATTTCCAAGTTCTTTTTGAACCAAAAGGTCATTTTCCTGCCAGGTACTTTCCAAATTTACGAAGGCCGTTCCATCAGGATTAAAATCCATAAACTTTCTATGCAGACCATTCAATTCGCTTGCCTGCCGCTTGGTGATTTTGAAACCATCTTGCGCCAAATTTATTGCCGGCTGTAACACCTGTGCCCAGGAAAGTTTTCCATATTTTTTGTGTGCCTCTACCATACCATCTACTGATCCTGGTACGCCAGCGGCTAAATGGCCATATAAACTTTTATCTACAATTGGATTACCGGCCGAATCGAGATACATATCTCTGCTGGCTGCCGCAGCTGCTTTTTCTCTAAAATCTAACGCATTTATCTCGCCGTTTGCACCGCGATACACCATAAAACCGCCCCCACCAATATTCCCCGCGTTTGGATAAACCACAGCAAGTGCAAACTGAACCGCAACAGCTGCATCAACCGCATTCCCACCTTTTTTTAAAATATCTATACCTACTTGCGATGCTTCTGGATGGGCAGAAACCACCATCCCATTTTTATATTCACCGCTGTTGTTTTTACCCAGTTGTCCGGTTACACAACCAGCCAATACCAACACCACACTTAGGTATATTAATGATTTTTTAATGTTATTGAGGGATGTTATCGTTTTCTGCATGTTTATATTTTTTTTCAATTACCTCATTGTTTTTCCCGGTAATTACTTTTCTTTTTAAGCTTAGTTTTCAGATAGAAAATATTTGTTTCTAAGGGTTATAAATATTTACTAATCTGCGCATATAATTTTTCTTTATCACTTGGCCTTAAAGCATCAGCAACAACTAATTTACCATTTTTAATAATTAAATAACGCGGTATTCCAAAACTCCCGCTTTTCCCCAGTTTATCACTCAAATCTTTTCTCAAGGCTTGATTAGTCCGAACATGATTGCCAGAAAGTTTATAATATTTTATCATCTCTTTCCATTGCTGTGCTGCATCATCTTTATCTATAGAGATAAAAAGCATGTCAACCTGTTTGGCTTTGAGAAATTTCTCCAGGTCTTTACTATATTCAAATTCTTGTTTACATGGCCCACACCAGGTTGCCCAAATATCAACAAATACAGTTTTGTCTTTAAATTGGCCAATTAAACTATCCAGGCTATTAAATTTATCGTAGTTGGCCAATATTTTTTGTTCAGGTTCAAAATCGTTTTTCACCTTATTATGGTAGGTTATAATTTCATTGACCATTGGTTGCAAATATGGCGTAAAATTACTTTTAGGATAGCTTGTTTTAAATGAATTAAACAAATCGACCAATACTTTCTGATACCTGGTCTGTAACATTTCTTCATATAGAAAAGTAGCCTGCAAAAATTCTTTCATTTTGCCTGTATAATTATCTTCGAAGGTTTTATATATACTTTTAAGCCAAATGTCCTCATCTCTTTTAGGTAATTGAGTTCCGTTTTTTAGCGGGATGTAATAATTGAGGTAAGTACTTACGTAATATTTGGCATGGTAGTAAAAATCCGGGTAAAAAGCATCCTGAAGATTGTTCATTGAATACTTTTTATAGGCATCTGCCCACATTTTATCCAAATCTTTATTTATTTTTTGCTTTGTACTTAAAACTATCATTGGGATAGCAGCTTGCAAAATTATCTGTTCGGTTGAAAAATACCTTTTTATTTCGTTATAAAAGTTTACCGAAATCTCTTGTTTCGAAAATAGCTCGGCATAAGGTTTTAGGGCTTCATTCTTATCATTTTCGAGCAATTGATACAAACCAGCTGCAGTACTATCTTTTTTATAATAATCTCTGGCCCTGTATTGATAAAACTCTGAATTTCTTTTGTTAAAAAGCAACATTCCTTCTTTATTTTTATCGCTCTGCACCAAAAGACCATTATCGAAAACTAAATGCGTAGTGCCGGGTTCTATTAATATGGTATTATTGTTAATTCTTAACCACGCAAGTTTATTAATCTTTAAAGAATAGTTTACCGTACTATCATCGCCAAATTTAATTTCTTTTTTGGCTGGATAAAACCATGTATCATCTACAGGAATTTGGATAATTACTGTATTATTTTTAGCATGTAAACTTTTGATATTAAGTTTTGCTTCTTGTGCAAAAGAATTTATTGCCGATGTAAACAATAAAATGAAGAGGATTATTTTATTCATAGTGTTTTAAGCTGAAACACAAATATTGAAGATATTTTAGGAACTGTTTAAAAATGAATTATTTTTTTACTAATTGAAAAAGGCGGGTGAAGACACCCGCCTCTGATTAATATTAGTTAGTATGCCACCAACAAAGATGTAGCGCATTTAAAATCAGATAATTTAATCCGCTTCTTATTGCTTATAACCCTCTGCATCTTTATATATTTTTTCGATTACCTCATTGTTTTTTTCGGTAATTACTTTTCTTTTCAAACTTAATTTTGGGGTAAGCTCACCACCATCTATGCTCCACTCTTTAGGTAACAGTGCAAATCTTTTGACCTGCTCCCATTTACCAAAACCTACATTTGCCGCTTCGATAACCTCATTATATTTAGTGAGTACCTGTTCGTTTTTAATAATCTCTTCGTTCGAAGTAAAAGTAATGCCTTTTCTTCCCACCCATGTTTTTAAGGTTTCGAAATTGGGAACAATCAGCGCAGAAGGGAATTTTCTATTTTCACCCAAAACCATAATCTGTTCGATAAAAATCGATTCTTTATATTTATTCTCCAGCATTTGTGGGGCAACATACTTACCGCCTGCTGTTTTAAACATTTCTTTTTTACGGTCGGTAATTTTTAAAAAGCGACCATCAACCAGTTCTCCAATATCTCCGGTATGGAACCATCCTTCTTTATCCACCGCCTCATCGGTTAAATCAGGTCGGTTGTAATACCCTTTCATTACCTGGTGCCCTCTGGTTAAAACTTCGCCATCCTGCGCTATTTTAACTTCCACACCTTTAATTACTTCACCAACAGTGCCGAACATGGTTCCGCCGAAATGATTAACCGTAATTACAGGTGAAGTTTCGGTTAATCCATATCCTTCAAAAACAGGCATACCAGCGGCCCAGAAAATTCTGGCCAAACGCGGATTTAGTGCCGCTCCGCCCGATACAATTACTACAATTTCACCGCCCAGTGCTTCCTGCCACTTTTTAAAAACCAGTTTACGGGCTATCCCCAATTTGAAATTATACCAGGCACCTGCATTAATTGTATATTTTTCGGCTAAAGCTACCGACCAGAAGAAAATCCCTTTTTTAACCCCGGTTAATGCTTTCCCTTTCTCCATAATCTTATCGTACACTTTTTCAAGAAGCCTTGGAACGGTAGAGAACACATTGGGTTTTACATGCTGAATATCGGCCACAATGGTTTCCATGCTTTCGGCATAATAAACTCCTGTATAATTAAACAGATATAAATAAATGATCATCCGCTCGAAAATGTGTGAAAGTGGCAAAAAGCTTAGCCCTTTTTTAACGCCTTCGGGTATCACCACAGCCGAGTTAACAAAATTTGCAACCAAGTTATGATGCGTTAGCATTACACCTTTTGGCGTACCCGTAGTGCCAGATGTATAAATTAGGGTCAATACATCTTCGGGGGCAACATTAGCGCGATATTCCTCCAAATCAATATCTGTACTTGCTTTGCCCAATTCAATTAATGTACTCCAGTTTTCGGCTTCAGTAATTTCATTAAAACTATAAATCTTAATGGCTGGGTTTATGGCATCGGCACAGGGTTTAATTTTTTTATACAAATCTTCGTCGGCTACAAAAATAATGGCAATTTCTGCATCTTTTAGGATAAACTGGATATCGTGCTCGGCCAAGGTTGGATATAAGGGAATCTGGTAGGCGCCAATCTGGTTGGCTGCAAAATCGGCGATATTCCACTCAGGTCGGTTATGCGACATCACAGCAACCCTGCCTCCTTTGCTTATACCTTGTTTAATTAATCCGCGGCTTAGGTTATCTACGGCAGTACAAAAATCGGCTGTACTATAATTTATCCATTTTCCGTTAATTTTTCCGCTGATGAATTCTTGCTTAGGATTTTCGAGGCTATATTTCAAAAGATCAAAAACCCGTTTAATTTCTGCCGCCATATGAATTGTATATTATTTGGTTAAGTTAAAAAATCAAACATAAAGATTAACATCTATATGCCTTTTTAATGAAAATAATACCTCGTAGCTAATAAAACGCTGTATTTACTTTTCGTAAAAAAATTTAAATAAACTTAGTGATTACAAAATTACTATGCAAGCATTGTTTTTTATCCCTGTGGATTTTTACCGAAAAAACAGAAACGGCATTAAAGTTGTTAGGCTGATAATTATTTACAAAACATTTAAATTATGAAAAAGTTATTTACAATTTTAGGATGCATTGCATTGTTTGCCCTTACTACAACAAACGTTAAAGCCCAAAACTATAAAACCGGACTTGGTTTAGGCATCGACTTTGGAGATGGCGCTACTTTGGTGGGTCCTTCAGTTAGGCATCACTTTAGCCCTAAAGCTGCACTTCAAGGTGAAGTTTTATTCGGTGGAAACTCTACTATTATCCAAGGTTTCCTTCAATACAATTCATCTATCCCTGGTGCAAAAGGTTTAGACTGGTATTTAGGTGGTGGTCCGTCTATTCAATTGTATGACGGTGGTTCTAGTTTTTACTTAGTTCCGATGGTTGGTTTAGATTATAAATTCTCTGGAGCGCCATTGGCATTAGCTTTAGACTGGAGACCAAGACTTTACATTGGTGATAACGATAGCGATTTTAACGCTGGCAGATTCGGTTTAGGCTTTAGATATACTTTCTAGGCAAGCGCATGGCGCTGGGCGCTAAGCGTAAATTAAATTCCATAAAAAAATCCCGTAAGAAATTAATCTTACGGGATTTTTTTTTATAAACAGGCTATAATTATAATTTAATATTTTAATTCGTATAACAAAAGGTAATCCGTGTTCGATAGCTCATTACGACTTTTTTATGGTTACACTTTGCGGGTTTCCAATTCGGACAGGCCTGTAATAATTTTATCATGTTACGATCCAATTGTGTATAATCTTTAGGTAGCTTCTGGTAAATGCCTATGCTTTTGACGTGGCCAGAGGTATCAATTACAAAAGTTGGAAAAACATCTGATTGCAAGGGCTCTTTATCTGTTCCTTTTAGTGGTACGTTAGAGATAAACTTATAAAATTTAGCAATTCCCCCAGGAAATTCGGGCATTTCATCAACTTCTGTATATACGTATAGGTGCAGTTCTTTATCGTAATAACCCTTACAAGAAGTTTGCTGTACAAAACCTTGCTTATCGTTTAAAAAAGAAAAGCTTAAAAGACAAAATATAAATCCTAAATGTTTTATCATATGCTGGTTTGTATTGAACAAATATCTGAAATAAAAAAATCCCGCAAGAAATTAATCTTACGGGATTTTTTTATGGAATTTAAAATTAACTATAAATTGAAAACTTTCAACTGCAAACTGCCTATACGCCTGTCCATTTTTTTAACACTGCTTTTTGTGCTGGTGTTGCATTTTCGTTAACGGTTGCTTTTAAACGTACGTTCGGGTTTTCTTTTAAGGTTAAAGAAATTTCTTTTTCCAGACCATCGCGTTTAACTTTTAATTTCAATACATCGCCGATATTCTTTTTGGCTACCAAAGGAATTACATCCAGAGAAATCATCGGGCTTTTTAACCTCACAGTTGATAATGCATCGCTCAATGATGTATCGTCCAAACTCAAGATGATATCGTTCACATTTAACCCATTGATCCAGGCTGCAGAATTTCTTGTTGTCGAAGTAATCGCTAAACCATCATTGGTTAACTGTCCGGAAGCACCTGTAACCGGTTTACCTGGCGTAGCATTTTCTGTAGCAACATCAACCCCGGCATAACCGAAGTATTTTACATATTCAACATCATCAACGCCATTAACATATTTTGCCCAGAAACCGGTAAAACTGATGCCCGATATTTTTTCAACCATTGCTTTAAACTCCGCATCGGTATAGCCACGTTTTAATGTTTTGCATTGCAAATACATGGCTTTCATTACATCATCCAAACTTTTAGCACCTTTTGTGGCGTTGATGATTTCGAGATCCATTAAAATGCCAATTACTTCTCCTTTATTATAATAAGAAATGGAATTGTTTTTTGAATTCTCATTCGGGCGGTAGCCGATAATCCATGCATCGTAACTTGATGAAGCAGCCGACTGGTATTTAGCACCAGGGGTATTTAACACCGTAGCCACACCGCCAGCCAGATCTTTCAAAAATTCATTTGCATCAGTAAAGCCCGCTCTATGCAAATATTTATTTTCGTAATACGAAGTAAATCCTTCAGCTACCCAAAGGTTGGTGGTGTAGTTTTCATTGTCGTAATCGAAAGGGCCCAATGCTACCGGGCGTAAACGTTTAACATTCCAAAGGTGGTGATACTCGTGAGCAACCAGACCTAAAAAGCCTTTATAACCTTCTGCAGTATTGTAAGCATTTCTTGTAGCGCCTAACGTTGTAGAGTTTAAATGCTCTAAACCACCGCCACCTTTTAAGAAATTATGAACAATAAAAAGGTAATATTTATTAGGATTTTCGCCATAAACTGCAGTTTCTTTTTCTACAATTTTAGCCATATCTACTTTAAGTTTCTCTTTATCGTAATTACCACCACCGTACATGGCTACTTCGTGACGAACACCAGCAGCTGTAAATTCGAAAATATCCTGGTTACCCACTTCAATGGGGCTATCGTAAAGAATATCAAAATCGGCAGCTTTATAGGTAAATTGCGCTCCAGCAATAGGCGTTAAACCGGTAGAAACTTTGCTCCAGGTATTAAAAGGAATAATTTTTACAGTACTTGGCAATTTGATCATGCCATCAGGATGCATAAAAATCCCCGTTGGAGACAAAAAAGCATGTGATTCGTCGATAAATGGTGTACGCACCGAGATCTCGAATGCATAAACGCGGTAATTGATCTGGATATTGGCAGCCTTGGCTGAAAAAATTCTCCAGGTGTTTTTTCTTACTTTTTCAACTTTTACGGCTTTACCCGCTGCAGTAGCCTTAAATTCTTCTACACTTTTTTCAAACTCACGAACCAAATAAGAACCTGGTGTCCAAACAGGCATTTTTACATCTACATAATCTTTTGCTAAGCCAGAAATATTCATCTGAACTTCAGCATAGTGTGCCTGGGGTTCTTTAAAAGAAACCTCAAAGCCTATTTTCACCTGCGCCTTCGCTGCCATAATACACGTTAGTAGTAAAACTAAACTTAAAATCGATTTTTTGTTAAACATATTGATATTGACTGTGTTTTGTTGCAAATTTAGATTTATTGACGAGGTTTTGAAAGAAAAAGCCTGCAGCGATGTAAAATAGTTGTTTCCCTCAGATCGGTTGATGGTTAATGGTTTATTGTTTTTTAGCCAATCTAACCCTAGAAATCAATTGGCTTTCTCATCTCTAACTTAGTTACGGGGATATAAAGGCTAATTATATTGTATTCTCAGCCAGATTTACTCCAAACTGAAAACGGCCAATTCCAAACTTAAAAGCTGTAACATCCTTAATACAACAAATTTAGGACTAAACTATTTGAATATTTTTACACTCTAATTCTAGAATATTAATCTTATTTTAATGTTCGGAATACGCACGACACAAAAAGAAACATGAAGAAAAGGTATATTATCTATGCTGTTTTAGCTATAGGCTTGGCTTATTTGGTCTATTACAGAATTAACGCGAATAAAAAACTAGAAGGAAAAGGCGGAGCATCTGCAGGGGCAGGAAAAGGTAAACCTGGTGGCAAAGGAGGCGCTTCTGCACCATTGGTAGTTGATGGAATTGTAGTAAAACCGGTATCGTTTGATAATGACCTGGAGGTAACTGGGGCTATTGATGCAAATGAATCTGTTGTATTAAAAAGTGAAGTATCAGGATTGGTTACTGGTATCTATTTTCAAGAAGGTACAACAGTATCGAAAGGAAGTGTACTGGTTAAAGTAAACGACAGAGATATACAGGCTCAATTACAGGATGCACTAACCAAGCAAAAACTTTCCGGAACAAACGAAAACCGGGCAAAACAGCTTTTGGCCAAAGGAGCTATTAGCCAGGAAGAATATGATACAGCGCTGGCCGACTTAAAATCTTTACAAGCGCAAGCGCAATTAATCAGGGCACAACTCGCAAAAACCACTATCCGCGCACCTTTTACAGGCAGAGTTGGCTTGCGCAGTATCTCTATAGGAACCTATTTAACACCAGCAACGGTAATTGCCAATTTGGTAAGCACTAATCCGGTTAAAGTTACTTTTTCAGTTCCGGAGAAATATGCAGGGCAGATTAAAATGAATTCAGAAATCACATTTACTACCGATGGCTCTTCGAGAGAAAATAAAGGAAAAGTTTATGCGATAGAGCCTGGGATTAATGCCGCTACCAGAACGTTACAGATTAGAGCTTTGGCACCAAATGCAGACAATGCATTGTTACCCGGTTCTTTCGCCAAAATTAAACTAGCCTTAAATACAGTACAAAATGCCATATTAATTCCTAATGAAGCCGTAATACCTGTGTTAAAAGGTAAGATTGTTTACATCCAAAAAGACGGAAAAGCACAAGAGGTCAAAGTAGAAGCTGGTACACGTACTGATGAAAATATTGTGATTACATCAGGATTAAAAGCTGGCGATACCGTATTAACTACCGGGTCGATGGCGCTAAAAAAAGATGCCCCGGTAAAAGTTCATTTGGTTAAACAATAATTATGAGTATCTCCACCACGAGTATAAAACGGCCGGTTCTGGCTATTGTGATGAACTTACTGATTGTCTTATTCGGGATAATCGGTTATACCTTTTTGGGTGTTCGCGAGTATCCATCTATTGATCCAACCGTAGTTTCAGTAAGAACTTCTTATCCGGGGGCCAACTCTGATATTATCGAATCGCAGATTACCGAACCTTTAGAAAAATCGATCAACTCCATTGATGGGATCAGAAATATTTCTTCATCAAGTAATCAGGGAACAAGTAACATCACCATAGAGTTTAACCTCGATAAAAATATAGAAGAAGCCGCAAATGATGTGCGCGACAAAGTATCGCAGGCTGCCCGTACCTTACCAAAAGATATTGACGGGTTACCGGTAGTAAGTAAGGCCGATGCAAACTCTGACCCGATTTTATCGATGACCATCCAGAGCGATAAACGCAATACACTGGAGTTAAGTGATTTCGCTGAAAACGTAATTGCCGACCGTATCCAAACCATTCCGGGGGTAAGCAGCGTACAAATCCAGGGGCAACGGAAATATGCCATGCGTATCTGGATGGATCCGAACAAACTAAGTGCTTACGGCTTAACTTCACAAGATATTGTTACCGCTTTAGATAATGAAAATGTAGAGCTTCCATCAGGAAAAATTACCGGAGCTACTACCGAGCTAACGGTTAAAACCTTAGGAAAACTGACCAACGAAAGCGAGTTTAACAACTTGATCCTGAAAACAGATAGCAACCAGGTAATCAAATTAAAAGATGTAGGTTATGCAGTTTTAGGACCAGAAAATGAAGAAACCATTTTACGCGAATCGGGCAGACCGATGGTGGCCATCGCCATCATCCCTCAGCCGGGAGCCAATTACCTCGATATCAGTAAAGAGTTTTACAAGCGTTTTGATAAGCTAAAAGCCGATATCCCTCAAGATATTAAACTAAAAGTTGCATTAGATAATACATTATTTATCAAACGATCGGTAACGGAAGTTGCCGAGACCATTGGTTTATCATTGGTGCTGGTAATTTTGATCATTTACCTTTTCTTTAGAGATTGGGCTATTGCCTTCAGACCATTAATCGATATTCCGGTATCGTTGGTTTTCACTTTCTTTATCATGTACGCCTTTGGGTTCTCAATTAATGTTTTGAGTCTGTTGGCCATCGTACTGGCAACAGGTCTGGTGGTAGATGATGGTATTGTGGTTACCGAAAATATCTTTAAAAAGGTAGAAGAAGGGATGTCGCCTTTCGAAGCAGCCATAAAAGGATCAAATGAAATCTTTTTTGCCGTAATTTCGATTTCCATTACCCTTGCAGCCGTATTCTTACCCGTAATTTTCTTACAGGGATTTGTTGGCCGCTTGTTTAGAGAGTTCGGCGTGGTAATCGGTGCAGCAGTACTAGTCTCGGCCTTTGTTTCGCTTACTTTAACACCAATGTTAAATGCATACCTGATGAAAAAAGGTGGACATAAACCATCCAGGTTTTACAATTGGACCGAACCCTATTTCGTAAAGTTAAATGATGCCTACGAATCGAACCTGAATAAATTTTTGGATAAAAGATGGCTATCCGTTCCGATCATTCTGGTTTGTATGGGTTTAATTTTCTTATTCTGGAAGATTTTACCAAAAGAAACCGCTCCTTATGATGATAGAAGTGCGATAAACATTAACGCCACTACGCCAGAAGGTGCATCATTTGCCTATACAGATCAGTTTATTATGAAACTGAACCAATTGGTCCTCGATTCTGTTCCCGAAAAAAATGTGAACATTACCATTACCTCACCAGGTTTTGGTGGCTCAGGTTCGGTAAACTCTGGTTTTGTAAGGATGGGTTTAACTGATCCTGAAGATCGTAAGCGTTCGCAAAAAGACATTGCCGATATGCTTACCCGCATCACAAAGAAATATACCGAGGGTAAAACCATTGTAAATCAACAACCAACCATCTCTGTTGGCCGCCGTGGCGGATTACCGATCAGTTATATTATCCAGGCACAAAATTTCGAAAAGCTAAGAGAGAAGATTCCATTATTTATGGATGCAGTATCGAAAGATCCAACATTTACCGTTTCGGATGTGAACCTAAAATTTAACAAGCCTGAAATTAACTTAACCATCGACAGGGATAAAGCCAAAAACTTAGGCGTTTCCATATCTGCTATTGCCCAAACCTTAAATCTAGGTTTAAGTGGTCAAAGGTTCTCGTATTTCTTCATGAATGGTAAACAATACCAGGTAATTGGTCAGTTCGATCGTGGAGATCGGAAAGACCCATTGGATTTGAGCTCGGTTTACGTACGTAATGATAAGGGCGAATTGGTTCAGCTCGACAATGTGGTTACTGCTAAAGAAGAAAGTAGTCCGCCACAGCTGTACAGGAACAACCGTTTTATCGCCGCAACTGTTTCGGCGGGCTTAGCTCCAGGAAAAAGTATTGGCGAAGGTATTGATGCCATGGATGCCATTGCTAAAAAAGTGTTAGACGAGACTTTCTCTACCGATTTAAGTGGAGAATCCCGTGATTTTAAAGAAAGTTCTTCAAATACCTTTTTCGCATTCGGTTTGGCCCTACTACTCGTTTATTTAATTCTTTCGGCGCAGTTTGAGAGCTTTAAAGATCCGATCATCATCATTTTAACCGTACCGATGGCCGTTGCCGGCGCATTTTTATCACTATGGTTATGTGGGCAAAGCTGGAATATCTTTAGCCAGATCGGTACTATTATGCTTATTGGTCTGGTAACTAAAAACGGTATTTTAATTGTTGAGTTTGCTAACCAGTTAAAAGAAAAAGGCATTCCAATTCCCGAAGCCATACGCGAGGCTGCTGTTTCGCGTTTGCGTCCGATTTTAATGACCAGTTTGGCCATTGCCATTGGTGCACTGCCTATTGCACTGGCTTTAGGAGCTGCAGCAAAAAGTAGAATGAGTATGGGAACCGTAATTGTAGGTGGTACCCTATTCTCTTTGGTTTTAACCTTATTTGTAATCCCAGCCATTTACTCTTACTGGGCTAAACCATACAAACCGAATAAAGAATTGAAAGAGGCCCATCGTTTTGAACAGGAAGCTTTACATATAGAAGAATAAGATGAGCAAGAAATTAAAAATATTTATCCTACTGCTAAGCTTATGCCTTTCGGGCTTTGCACAGGAAACGTTGAGCTTGCAGGAAGCCATTACCATTGCTTTACAGAATAATTACGACATTAAAATCAGTAAAAACCAGATCGATATAGCAAAAAACAATGCCAATATCGGCAATGCTGGTATGTTACCTAACTTAACCGGAAGTTATACCAATGGTGGAAGTATCCAGAACACCAGGCAAACCCCTGCAACTGGTCCTGACCGGGTTATTACAGGAGCAAAAAGTACCAATAACAGTTACGGCGCCGATTTAAACTGGACCATTTTTGATGGTTTTAGCATGTTTGCCAATTACGACCGCTTAAAAGAACTGCAAAAGCAGGGTGAATTAAATGCACGCCTAACCATTTTAACCACTGTAGCCGATGTAATTACAGCCTATTATGATATTGTAAGACAGCAGCAATTGGTTATAGCAGCCGATAGTGCGATGGATGTTTCGGTATTACGCACCAGTATTGCCAAAACAAAATTACAGCTTGGACGTGGTTCTAAACTGGATGTATTAACCGCGCAGGTTGATTACAATACCGATACTTCAAATTACTTACAGACCAAGAATGCCTTACAGGTAGCTAAAGTTCGGTTAAACCAATTGATGGTGCGAGATATTGGCACCTCCTTTTCAGTTGCAAATAACATTGATGTAGATAAAGGTATCCTGTTTAGTAAAATGGCCGAAATGGCCGAGCAACAGAATCCGAGTGTGCAGAATGCATTTATTAATCAACGTATTGCTGCGTTAAATTTAAAATCTATCCGTGGGGCGCGCTATCCATCCGTTAGCCTAAACTCTGGTTATAGCAGAGCAAACAGCACCAGCCCTACTGGTTTTAACCAAAAATTTGCAGCAAATGGATTTACCTATGGGGTTACGGCGAGTATAAATTTATTTAATGGTTTTCTACAGCGTCAACAGGAACGTAATGCAAAAATAGAGATCGATAATTCGGCTTTAACCTTAAACAAAACCAAACTCGATGTAAATTCGCAATTGCTTACCGCATACCAAAACTATAGCACTTATCTCGATCTGATTAAGTTAGAACAACGGAATGTCGATATCGCAAAAGAAAACTTAGACATTACTTTAGCAAAATACCGTTTGGGCAGCATTGCCCCATTAGAGTTAAGAGAAGCCCAACGTAATGCTATTGATGCAAAAAACCGTTTCATAGAAATGCAATATCAAGCTAAAATAGCGGAAACTACCCTGAAAGAAATCAGTGGAAATATAAATTTATCTAATTAATTTTTATATTTAGTCCCATGATACTTGTTGCAGATAGTGGCTCATCAAAAACCGATTGGATGGGCCATCACAATGGCGAAACCATTAAATTTAGCACTCCTGGAATAAACCCTTATTTCTTAAGTGAGCAAGAAATTACCAAGCTGATTTCTAAAAATGAACCCTTATTACAATATGCTGATGAGGTAAAAGAAATCTACTTTTTTGGAGCGGGTTGTTCTTCGCCAGACAAACATGAAGTAGTCTCAAATGGCCTTTCGGCCGTTTTTGGCAATGCTTTTATTTCAGTTGATCACGATCTTCTGGGCTCAGTATATGCTACCTGCGGAAATGCCGAAGGCTTAAACTGTATTTTAGGCACCGGATCGAATATCTGTTACTTCGATGGAAAGAAAATCCATGATGGGCACCATGGCTTAGGCTATGTACTTGGCGATGAAGGTTCTGGTACTTTCTTTGGAAAAAAAGTGCTTTTAAGTTATATGTACAATAAAATGCCAGCCAATTTAGCGGCAGAATTTAAAAAATCTTTCCCAGCAGAAAAGGAACAAATTATTACCAACGTATATCAAAAACCTTTCCCTAATATCTATTTAGCAGGTTTTAGCCGCTTCATGGCCAGTCATAAAGACCATCCGTTTATCCAGGATATTTTGAGAACTGGCTTTCAGGAATTTGTAGATACGAATGTTAAAGACTATCCTAAACACAAAAACGTTCCATGCCATTTTGTAGGCTCTATAGCTTATTATTATCAGGAAACATTAATTTCGGTGTTATTAGAAAACGGTATTGAGCCTGGGAAAATATTACAGAAACCCATCGAAGAGTTATTTAATTTTATCTTAAATAAAGAAGGCATCGTACAACAAGCGAGTTAAAATTGAGGTCTAATTTTTAGCTATTATAAATTTATTGTTAAAATATCCTTAAGATTGTAAACATAACAACATAAACTTTTGTTATATTTTCAACGGCATATAAATGCTAACACATATGAAGAGAATACTGGTAGTAGACGATGATATTGAGGTTTTAGAAACCATACAATTAATACTTGAAATCGGAGGATTTAAAGTTTCGGCACTAAATGATGGTGAAGAAATTTTCAACAGAATCGAAAAATTTAGTCCTGATTTAATCTTACTGGATATTTCTCTTGGGCATATCGATGGGCGCGTACTCTGCGAACAGCTAAAATCAATTGAAAGCACCTCTAAAATTCCCATTTTACTGATTTCTGGTTTATACGATCCGAAAGACTTTACCACCTTAAACTATGGTCAGGACGATTTTTTATCTAAACCTTTCCAAATGGATGTATTGCTTAAAAAGATTTCAAAAATTCTTTCACTGGAGGAAGATAAACCAAGTTTTCTTTTAAATTAAGTTAATCCAACAATAAAATATTTAGCCAAGAGGATTTTAAAATTTTCTTGGCTTTTTTTTTAAATAAAATTTACCTACCTATCGAACAAATTTAATTGCCATGATACCAAGCAATGAATGGTTAAAAACCTGGAACGAGAAACGTAATTTATTAGCCTGCCCCAATAACTTGAATGATTATTTTGAGGAAACCTCAGTAGCTGGTAAAAAAAAAGATCACCTAGAACTGGGAAGTGTTTCTATTCCAACAGGAGAAATTCTGGTCAGAGACCCACTTGTATATGTCCAAAAAGATGCTGAACCGTATTTAATTAAAGTGCCTAGAGGCGAATTTCCGGTAACTGCAGCCGTAGTGGTTGCCGACGGTGAAGATTGTGCCAGATATGCCGCCGTTAAAGTGCAATTTACAGCTTATGATGCAATACGCTTTGAAGAGGCGCTAATAGGCACAGAAGACCTCGTTAATTTTAACGAAGGAGAATTTTTTGGTTTTAATGTAGATGCAGGCTTAGCTTGTGTGCTGGATAAAGAAACGTTAAAACATTTCTGTGCATTTCAAGACAGGTTTAATAAAGAGAATCCAGGTAAAAATCTGTACGATGATTATTTCGCGGCACTTTTTGCAGGTAATTATGCCGAAAACCCTATTCATCAGCGTGAAGGTGGGGATTGGATCAACTGGAAAATCCCGGGGACTGATTACCATATTCCATTTTTTCAAAGTGGTTTTGGCGATGGCACCTACCCCGTTTACTATGGTTTTGATATTGAAGGTAATATTTGCGCGCTGATTATTCAGTTTATTGATATTGAACTGGCTTACGGTGAGGGGGAGTAATTTTTCAATTTGTAATAGTGAGGCTTTGCTTTGCAAATCATGATTACACTGTAATAATAAAAGCAACTAGTGGTCTGTGAGACACAGACCGTGGCATTGGCTACTTAAAAGGTCTTCGACTCCGCTCAGACTGACAACTACTGCGTTTAACTTACAACATAGTGGAAACACAGATCATGGGATAGGCGGCATGAGCGGAAACCTTACCTACTGGCACAGCACTACCGGATCTAAACCCGATGGCACGAATGCCCCCGATTTAAGCAATATCTTTGTTGTTTATGGCGTGCTTGCTTGTTTCACAGGTTTCATCGGGGCAGAAGGTACAGCGGGACGAACATTGACTGAAATACTGGCTTTGCTTTCCGAATTATTATCTAAACTGTGTAATAATAAAACAGCTAGTGGTCTGTGGGACACATACCACGGAACCAGATACAGATCACGGAATCGGCAATGACGGGTTTATGGATGCTGTCATTTTGGCAAATAAATTCTTTTGGAACAAGCCTTGTTATGCAGGATGTAGATTAAACAATTTATTTACATATGAGCATACAGGAAAAAGGAAATATCTCGATACATACCGAGAATATCTTCCCGATAATTAAGAAGTTTTTATACTCTGATAACGAAATTTTTCTTCGTGAGTTGGTTTCTAACGCAGTAGATGCGGTTCAGAAAATTAAAAGACTAGGTTCATTAGGTCAGTTTAATGGCGAAGTTGGTCAGCCATTGGTGCAAGTTGCAGTTGATAAGGATGCAAAAACCATTACCATTAGTGATAACGGTTTGGGGATGACTGCCGAAGAGATTAAAAAATACATTAACCAGGTTGCCTTTTCTGGCGCAAGTGAATTTGTAGAGAAGTTTAAAGATGCTAAAGATGCCAATGAAATCATCGGTAAATTCGGTTTAGGTTTCTACTCGGCCTTTATGGTTGCAGATTTAGTTGAGATTCAAACTTTATCATACCAGGATGGTGCTGAACCTGCACGTTGGGTTTGTGATGGCAGTACAGAATTTGAAATTACTGAAGGCACTAAAACCACTCGCGGTACCGATATTATCCTTCATGTAAACAAAGATTCGGAAGAGTTTTTAGCAGAAAGTAAACTGCAGGAAATTCTTGATAAATACGCTAAATTTTTACCAGTTCCAATTAAGTTTGGTACTAAAACAGAATCGGTTGAAGATGGCGTAGATGAAGAAGGTAAAGCGAAGTATAACGACGTTGAAGTTGATAACATTATCAACACCACCAACCCGATCTGGACAAAAGCTCCTGCAGATTTGTCAGACGAGGATTATTTAAACTTTTACCGCGAATTATATCCATTTAGTGAAGAACCATTATTCTGGATCCACTTAAATGTTGATTATCCGTTTAATTTAACAGGCGTATTGTATTTCCCTAAATTGAAAAACGATTTCGAAATGCAGCGCAACAAAATTAAATTATACTCTCGCCAAGTATTCATTACCGATGAGGTTAAAGATATTGTTCCCGAGTTTTTGATGTTATTGCACGGTGTAATCGATTCTCCGGATATTCCGCTAAATGTATCGCGTAGTTTCTTACAGGCCGACAGCAACGTTAAAAAGATCAACAACTACATTACTAAAAAGGTTGCTGATAAATTAGGTGAGTTATTTGCTAAAGACCGTAAAGCTTACGAAGATAAATGGAAAGATATTGGTCTTTTTGTAAAATACGGAATGATCAGTGAAGAGAAGTTTTATGATAAAGCCAAAGATTTTGCTTTAGTTGGAAACACTAAAAATGAGCTTTTCACACTTCCTGAGTATAAGGAGAAGGTAACCGCATTACAAACCGATAAGAATGGCACAGTGGTTTACTTATACACCAATGATGCTGCTAAACAAGATGCATTTATCCAATCGGCCAATAAAAAAGATTACGATGTTTTAGTATTGGATTCGCCAATCGACAATCACTTTATTAATCAATTGGAGCAAAAACTAGAGAAAACATCAATCAAACGTGTTGACTCGAGTGTTGCAGATAAATTAATTGAGAAAGATGAGCAGAACGAGCATGTTTTAACAGAAGATCAGGTAAAAGAAGTAACTGCTATTTTTGAAAAAGCCATTACCAAACCAGGGATGCATATAGAAATTGTGGCTTTACACCCTGAAGAATTACCAGTTACCATTACCATGGACGAATTTATGCGCCGTATGAAAGATATGGCTGCAATGGGTGGCGGAATGGGCTTTTATGGCCAAATGCCAGACAATTATAAGGTTGCCATTAATGGAAACCATAAATTGGTAAGTAAGATTTTAAAAGCTGAAGGAGAAGAGCAAAGCAACCTGGCCAAACAAGCGGTAGATTTAGCACTATTAGCACAAGGTATGTTAACTGGTGCAGAATTAACAGCTTTTGTAAGCAGAAGTGTAGAATTAATTTAATTGCGAAACCCTGCTATAGTTTAAAGGGAGAAACCGAATCGGTTTCTCCCTTTTTCTTTTGCAAAAAAGACATAAAAAAAGTCCTGATCAGATCAAGACTTTTAGGTAAAAATTTTCGGGAACTCTTAGATTAAAATTAATATTGTTTAGCTTGCTATTGGCGCCTGCTTTTGATCTACATTGAAGTAATCTTTATGGTCTTCGATCATTTTAGCAATCGTAGCCGCTTTAGTATCAGTTATTTTAAATTCGAATAATGGTTCTTGATTTTTCTTTGATCTTACCATTTTCTCTGTGTAAAAACGGTATACCAAACCATTGGTTAATAAACCATATTTAGCTTTTGTTTTACGGAAATACTTAGATAAGCGTGAATCATGAATATCTAAATTTTCAGCATGGTGTTTACATTCCACCAAAATTGTTGGTTCGCCATCTTTCATAATGGTGTAATCAACTTTTTTACTTTTTTTAACTCCGAAGTCTAGAACAGCTTCAGATTGAACCTCAGAAGGATCAAATCCTAAAATTTGGATAAAAGGCATAACTAACGCATTCCTTGTTAAATCCTCAGATTGAACTTGTGGAAGCATTTTCTTAATTCTTACGGCAAACTGCCCGATTTCGTCTTTCAATTCCATAATGGTATCTGTTATAGGTAGTTAGTTTTTTAAATTGTATTGGTTAAATACCGAATTTGCAGTGATAATAATTTGATCTAAACTTTGTTTATCAAAAAAATTCCTGTTCAACATATCAATCATATAAGTTAATTTATTGATATCAGTAGCTCGCATGGTAAACTGAAAATTTTTCATACCATCCTTTATTGCTTGCTGAACGTAGTTACGTACAACCAGAAAAGATTTTCTGAATGCGTATTCGCCATCTAATTGGCCCTTAACAAGGTTTTTTCCATCAAGATTGCTATATTCATTTTGCATTCTCTGGTACATATCTGCATTGATTCCTTGATTTTTTAAAATCCCCTTGTAGTAGATTTTATTAAGTAAATACTCGTATTCGTTGTGTTTCATGTGGAGGCTTGGTAGATGTAGGGGAATGTTTCTTTTGCTTTCGGTATTTTTTTGTTTTTAGTTTTTAATATTTTTTTAACCCAGTATTGTATGGCCTGTTTTTAATTTTATTATCTACAGGCTACACAAGATTGGGCAGGCAGATGTTTTTTACAATTAGGAGCTTTCACTGCTAATTATTTTGTTTTTGGCAAACAGTATAAAGATTATAAAAAGAAGGTGCCTAGATAATTTTTTTACATCAACTACCCAGAATATTACACGAAACCTATGTTTTTTTTAGACGAAACCTGGAATAAGTTTTTCGGGTGCATTTGTTAAAATTCAATTCATTTTTATTTAACTTGCGTTCAAATCAAATAAAACAAACATATTTATACTCATGAATCTAAAATGCGTTGTTATAGACGACGAGCAACACGCAATTGAAGTGTTAACTGACCACATTGCGGAAATGCCTGGTTTAACCGTTTTTAAAACTTTTACCAGTCCTGTCCAGGCACTTACTGAAATCAGTATTGAGGACGAAATTGATTTATTGTTTATGGATATTGATATGCCAGGAATCAATGGATTGGAACTGGCGAAAAATATCAGAGAAAAAGCAAAATATTTGATTTTCACTACTGCTCATCCTGATTATGCCCTGCAGGCATTTGATGTACAATCAGATCAGTACTTATTAAAACCTATTTCCTTTGCAAAATTTGCATTAGGTATTGATAGGATTTTAAAAAAGGAAGCAAATAATGCCAAAGTGAGTACGAAAGAAGCTGATCAGGTGGCGGCCCTTTATATTAAAGGCGACCATAAATATGCTTTTTCTAACATCGCCATTGATGAAATACTTTATATCAAAGCGCTACAGAATTATATACAGATTATCACTAAATCGGAAACCCACACTACCTATCTTACACTTAAGGAAATTGAAAAAGCCTTAGAAAACCACCCATTTATACGGGTTAATAAATCGAATATTGTTGCTAAAGCGGCAATTAAAAAAGTAGATGGAAATATAATCCGTTTGGTAAATAACGAGATGATCCAAATTGGCGAAGGTTATAAAGAAGCTTTCTTCGCCTATGTACAGAGCAGTTTGTTAAAATCCAACAGAAACCAGTAGGATGATAATATTAAAGTCCAAATATCCAGGTACCGTTTGTTACTACAGTTTGGCTCTGATCACCAGTTGGGTTGGTTGAAAAATTATTTTGACCTTTAATGTTTTTATAAACGAAAACAGTTTTTTTTGCAAGTTTAGTCGTGTTTTGAGCTTTCATGAGAATAATATTTATGTGTGATTATTATTGTTGTTATTAATTAATGTAAAGGTGCAACTCGAAACACAACCCTACTAGTTTTTTACACAAAACCCCATTTTTAGAAGATAAAAACCCGATTTTAATAGATAACCAGCAATAAAATGACCTTTTCCAACCTCAAAAAATTCCTACAAGATTATAAACTTCATCTCTTTATTTGGGGTATTTATATCATTTATGAGGTATTTATACTTGGTTTGGTATCGAGGTCTTTCAGGCCAACGGGTGTTTACATTATCATCTATGTTAGCAATATAACAGTATTTTATGTTCACGCTTTTTTTCTTAAAAAACTTTTAAATAATAAAAATTCAAAGTTAAAATCGGTAAAGATTTCGTTACTTATCATTCTGATTATCTGCGCCTATACTTTATTTAACTATTACTCTGGATTAGCATTTATCAAATTAGGGATTTTTAAGGTAACTAGACCGGTTTCATTCGACCGTGAGTTTTTCTTTAGCTGTACGTATCGCTCTTTATACTATATCGGTTTTGCAACGGGTTATGTTTATCTAATCAAATCATTTCAAGATCAGAAGAAAGTAGAAGCCTTAGAACGACAAAACCTGGTTACCCAAATAGAAAAACAGGCATTGGAGAATGATCTTGTTCAATCGCAAAACAATTACCTGCGGAGTCAGATCAATCCACACTTTCTTTTTAATACTTTAAACTTTATTTATAACGACGCCCGCAAAAAG
Source organism: Pedobacter sp. GW822-FHT03F06 (assembly GCF_058801365.1). Classification (NCBI taxonomy): domain Bacteria; kingdom Pseudomonadati; phylum Bacteroidota; class Sphingobacteriia; order Sphingobacteriales; family Sphingobacteriaceae; genus Pedobacter; species Pedobacter sp. GW822-FHT03F06. The sequence continues at coordinate 54,267 of NZ_JBXANE010000006.1, read as the reverse complement.
GCACCGATGGCAGCCGATGCAATTATGAATCTGGCCGAAATGATGCGTTATGCACTAAAACGTCCCGAAGCATCAGAGATGGTTCCACTAAGTGAAGAAATTGAGCAAATTGAACACCTGATCAATCTTCATAAACTCCGAACGGCTAACACCATTAATCTGGAACTTGAGGTAACGGGCGATATGTTCGGATTAAGATTTCCACCGCTGATTTTATTAACTCTGGTTGAAAACATCTTTAAACATGGAAATGTTTCGCACTCTACTCAACAGGCCCTTATTAAAATTGCTTATCAGAATAACACCCTCAATATCACCACCATAAACATGATTAATGATAATAAGGGCAAACAGACAGAAAGCCATCATGTGGGGATTGACAATATTGGCAAGCGCCTTAGTAATTTTTATGGCAATGATTATGTATTCAAGTACTACAAAGACCCGCTTAACCGCTATATTACAGAAATAGAGGTAACTGTTGTTAATCCCTTGGCCAGGTTAAACCGTTAAGCTTTCATTGCATTTTGACGCTGGATATCTTTTAGCAGAAAATAATACATCACCATTTCATGGGTCCGCTGATCTTTGCTGAAAAGCCTATTTACGTGCATGTGCATCAGATCGGTTAACCGCTTTAGTGCATTTTCTCGAGCACATTGTTTAAGAATTTTGATAAACGAATCTGAAAACCTATCGAACTCCTGCTCCTGTGCTGTTGTTAACGCCGTCCATTCCGTTTTACGAAACTCCTGATAGTGACTGTTTAATTGTTTAAAATCTGCAGCATCTAATCGATGTTCCTCATTAAAGGTGTCAGACATTAGGCTCACGGTCTTATTGATAGCCGGCTTATCTATAATGTTTGATCCGATGATCTTAGCCATCAAAAGGCTACACAATTTGTATTTGTTGAAATCATCAGTCTGCGTTTCTAAAAGCGATAATACAAATTCACTATCTACAGCAAAATGTTTTTCAACATCTTCGATCATGTTGCTGCCATAACGCTCTAACTCACGTTTATAAGTTTTAATCTGCACATCAGACACCAAACCTGAATTTAAAAATAATTCCAGATCATCCATAAGTTTTGATGTTAACAGCTGCCCATCACCTGGATTGTTTAGTTGAACCCTAAACCTGATGTGGTTTCCATTTTCATTGTAGCGGATAAAAAACCACGATTTGACCTGATCGGTATGAGTGGATATGAAGGGTGCAATTACTGCTGTCAAAATCTGATCACCGCGTTGCTGGTGGCAATAAATTTCGAAATAGAGCCATTCTTTACCCGGCAGGAAAAATCGCGTTACTTCAGCATTTGCTGATGTTTTAGCCAAACCACGATAAATTTGTTCGCCATGACCTATACTTAAAACAAATTGAGCTAAATAGGGTTTAGTGGCTTCATCAACCACGATACTGTTTTGAGGCAATAACACTTCTTCGATGTAAGTACTTCCATGTTTTTGCAGGTATTGCAGAAAAGCATTTATATCGTCGTCGTTTTGTAGTGCAAAGCATAATGTTTGATCGGATATACCTGTTTTAAAGTACTCGCTAACACCTAAATTGCTCAGGTATGACTTACAGTTAGCAACGGATAGTGACTTTTGACCGGCACCTAAAAGGGCTTCTTTTTTAACCCTCCATTTATTGCTGCTTAAAACTATATTTTGATATTGTAACCTTGGATAATAATCCAAATCAGGGAAAATGGTATCAAGTGGGAAGGAAAGATTTGTTTGTAAGCCTTGATGTTGCAAATCGCACAGCAACCTAAATACAGAAAGATCTGAACGGATGTAGTTGTAAGCAGAAGCCATTCTCGGTACAAGCCGTTTATTTAAATGTTTAGAGCGAAGAATAATCTCTGTGCCCCGAATTGAAATCTGTATATCATTTAAGGCAAGTGGCGATGCTGAGGTATCAAAATTTAAGATTGATAATTGATGTCCATAAATCAGTTTTCGCCTGTTTACATTATCTACATTGGCCTCTACCATGTAGGCCACATCAAAAAACAGCACTTCAGGATTTGCTTGTTGTTCTGCACCAGCAATTTCTTTAGCGTACTGCGTTACATCATTGGCTGCCATTGTAAATCTTCCGCTTAATGCATTTGAGGTAGCTCCCCCTATCTGTTCGATAAAAATCAAATCGTCACGAATAGACATTACCATGCTAAATGAATTGGGTAAGGCTGCTAATTTCTGATTTGGCGTTAAGGTAAGTTTGTTCAGATAAATGGTTTTACCTTTTTCGAAGTTTTGTTCCGTCAGAAAGGTTTTTAATGCCGTTTTAATATTTTCTACCTCCGCTTTTTTTGGCGGCTTTGTATTGAAGCGTGTAATAAACTCGCTGTTCTGACCAGCTTGCTCCAGCTCATCGTAGCCTACACCCATTTCCGGATCTAGTGCCAATAATAGTGGTACTTCCTGATCTTCGAATTTCTTTTTAAACCTGATCTGAAACTGACTAAGGGCATCACGATCTTTTGCGGGCATTACACTATGGAGCATATTGATCAAACCTGGAATAGCCTGAAGCAAACGTTCATTAATACCGCCCGATAAAGCCGTGCGTTGCGCTATAAGATATTTTGGCAACTCAGCCGTAGCGGTGAGCCCTAAACGTTCAAAATAATCTTCCCCTATAATATTGGGATCGTAGTTGGTAAAAACAAGCTGCAAATCGTGCATATCCTGCAGCAAGCCAAACAGGTTTTCGGTTTCAGCATCATTTAATTTTAATTTTTTTACCAGATCGTTAAGCCTAATTGGCGTTAAACAAGCATCCAATATTTGCTTTACAAAGTCATCTTGATCTAATTCAGCAAGTTCAAAAACGCCATCGGTACAGGCTATATAACGGATGCTGTTAGGTGTTAAATAATAACTGCTATTACTAAATATGAGGCAGTTCTTTCGCAGCACTTCTGCCAATGGCAATTGGATATTATTCTTATAAGGCCAATCAACCAGTTCGCGTACCTTTTGGCTTTCTTCAACTACGATTTTGCTTTCTGATGATTTAATAGCATCACTTAACAAACTAAAACAAGCAAAAGTGCCGTAAGGGGTTGACCGGAATTTCGCACGGTTAAAATATTTCCAGACCGTAAAGTAAACTTTAGGTGGAAGATCTTTTAATTCATTTGCCTTTACTTCTTTTATGGTTTCGTAAAAAGCTGCCGAAGATATGGATATGGCAAGTTTTAATTCCTCCCAACAATCTACAAGTTCAGATTGATATGAAAATTTAGGTGTTCTAAAAATTACAGTTGGTTGGATATTAAGCTTCATTGAATTTAAGTGATGGGTGAAAATTACAAAGATTAATTTAGATTATCAGTTTTCCGCTGGGAGTTTTCAGTTAACAAATCAGTTTCTGGTTCTGTGTTTATCATCTAAAATCAGCGGGAATAAAAGCAAAAAGGTTCCTACAAAGGCAACCATCTAGCGAAAGTATTAAGATTTCCGCCTAAGCGGAAATGACGAACCATATAATCTTTTGCTCATTTAATGGGTTAAAAACCCGCGGTACATAGGTTCGGATTACAAATCTGGACCAACCTAATATAAACTAAAAAGCCATCTTCTTTTTAGGAAGATGGCTTACCGGGATGTTAATTGAATTTTATTTTTTGGTTACTTTAAATTCTGTTCTTCTGTTTTTTGCTCTTCCTTCCGGATTATCTTTTTTCTTGCGTTTAACTATAATTTCGTTTGGTGCAATCGGCATTGATTCTCCATAACCTTTAGAAGTCATTCTGGCAGCGGCAATTCCTTTACTTTCTAAATAATCGGTACAAGATTTTGCTCTTCTGTTCGATAGATCTAAGTTGTACTCATCGGTTCCGATATTATCCGTATGAGAACCCAACTCGATTTCCATTTCTGGATTATCTTCCATGATCGGAATCAAGAAGTCTAATACTTTTTTAGAAGGCTCGGTAAGTTCGGCACTGTTAAATTCATAATAAACGTTATCCAAAGCCATTGGGATACCCAATTTGAAAGGACTTAAGCAATAATCTTTATAAATCAAGGTATCTGCTTTTGCCAATTCTTCGTAAGAATAGTTTTTAGTAATTGCGAAATAATTATCTTTCGCAAAAAGTAATTTGATTGGTCTTTTCGAATCTACTTTAAACTTATATACACCATCAGTGCCAGTTGTAATTTTCTGAGCACCTTCTGCATTGGTAAGGGTTACATTTGCACCTGCTAAAGGCAATTTAGTTTTACAGTCAGTTAAAATACCAGCAATAGAGAAGTATTCTTTTTTCACTTCGAATACCTCTAAACAGCATGATGATTCGCGATCAGAACTGATATATCCTTTTGTTCCCTTATCATCTGTTGCAGTGAAATAAAGATCATCTTTTGATGAGTTAAATGGATAACCTACATTTTTTGGCTTGGTCCAATCTACAAGATCACCTTCTGATTCAAAGAAATCGAGACCACCAAAACCTATTCTACCATCGGTACTAAACAATAACTTTTTGGTTAATGGGTTGTAGTATGGTGCACGTTCATCATCTTCAGTATTAATGGTAGGGCCAAAGTTTACGGCCTGCCCTAAAGATCCATCTTCGCGAACGGTACAATACCAAAGATCGTACTTACCATAACCACCGCTCCTATCGGATGAGAAAAGCAGGAATTTACCATCGCTGGTTATAAATGGTTGAGTTGAATTAAAATCTTTACTGTTTACCTGTAAGCCAACCGGTAGTGGGTCTGCCCATTTATCACCTGTTTTTTTAGAAGAATAAATAGCATATTTTTCTTTATCCTTCCAAGCTGTAAAGTACACTGTATTTCCATCAGGACTAAAAGTAGCCGCAGCAACTTCTATGTTTTTAGGGAAACTGATATCGATTTTTTTCACTGCAATATCAGCCGAAGTTAATTCGCCCTTCGCTGCATAAATATTATTAAGGAATGGATTGCTTTTAGTTGATACCTGAACTTCTCCAGCATCTGTTTTAACCATGTCTTTTTTACTGCCTACAGCAACCGGACGGGATGAAGTAAAATACAACTCGTTGTTGATTTTAACTGGAGCATAATTAGAGCCTAAACCATTTACGTTCCCAGGTACTTTTTTTACTTGTACCATGCGTGGAAAACGCATTTCTTCAATTGCAAACTTACACGACTCAATTTCCTTCTGGGCATCCTTTACCAAAGCATCACCAGGATTTTTTTGGATAAACTGCTGAAAAGCATCGATAGCCATGTTAAATTTTTTATTTGCCCTTAAGCTTTCTGCATAATAAAACAGGGCCTTTCTAAAACGTGTATTGGTAAAGTTGATCGCTATGGCATAATATTTTTCAGCCTCGTTAAATTCCCTATACAACCTACTAGATTCTGCAAGGTTATAAATCGATCCTTCATAATCGTCTATCACTTTATCATCAGTAGCTGATTTCCTTTCCATACCGTATGGTAAAATGGCCTGGGTACTGTCGCCAGTAATTTTTAAGGCTTTTTTATAAAAAGTAGATGCCGCGTAGTAATCCTTATTTTCGAAATAAGTATCTGCAACCTTTTTATAATTCACCACATACTGTGCGTTTGCAAAACCGCCAAATGCCACTAACAAAAAGAGTAATATTTTTTTCATTTGATTAATTATAAACGTGGACAAAAGAAGTTTGGACCAATAAGACCGTTACGGCCAATTAAGGAAATCGAAAGCTCTAAACCACCGTTACTGTTAGAAGCGCGGTTGAAAGTAGAGGTATTAATATCATAACTTAACCCGAAAACCATATTCTTTAACTGTAGGCCAACAAAGGCAATTGCAGCATCTTTATTACGGTAGTTACCACCAAACAAAATGTTTGCTGATGGATTAACGTTAAGCTGTGCATAAGCACCTACCGATACCTCGTTTGTATTACCCTGGTACATAAACAATGCATTGGGTACGATATCCAATAACTCTGAAGCCTTGATGCGCGCACCGCCATGTGCAGTAAAACGAACGGGGATACGTGAATTTGAACCAGAGAAACGATCCATAGGACGGGTTAAGTGTGCTGCACTTGCGCCTAAGAAAATGTTTACACTTTTGTTGGGATTACCATCAAAATACATGATACCTGCATTTACATCAGGAACCAAAGAGGATTGAGATGAAAGTGTTTCGCCGCTCATCATACCACCATCATAACCTGAAATTGGATTAAACTGGTTACCAAACCTGGCCTGAGAGAAATCGAAACTGCGGTTAATTACTCCAGCTTGTAAACCAAAGCTTACCATCTGTAAGCCTTCCATACCAAACCTTAAACGGTAGGAACCCGATACAAGTGCTGATAGATAATTAAAATCTAACTCCCCTGCCCTTTGGTTTAAAATGGTTGCACCAAATGCAAAGTTCTTTTTCGGAGCCATATCGAACGATGCTCCACCTGTTAAGAAAGAACTGTTTAGTGCACTCCATTGTTGTTTAAAGTTTACAGTTGCACGATAATCGCCGTCTATTACCCCGGTTAAGGCCGGGTTAAGATATAACGGGTTTGCATAATATTGTGAAAAATGCGGATCAGTTTGTGCAAAGGACTTAGCTGTACACAGCAGCAATCCTAACACTGCAACATATATTTTTAAAGCCGATAGTATTTTCATGGTCTTTGATTTTATCTGTTTATTATTAATCCTCTTCTTATCTAATCAGCGTTACTGTACCTTTTCTTAATGATGTTGTTCCATTGGTGAATGTAATGTCAACCATGTACACATAAACTCCGGTCGGTTGATTTACCCCTTTGAAAGTTCCATCCCATCCATTTGCAACATTATCTGATTGGAATATCAATTGACCCCATTGTGTGAAAATGCTCATTCTGGCGCTTGATATGGTATTACCATAGATTAAGAAGGTATCATTCTTACCGTCGTTATTCGGTGTAAATGCATTTGGTATGTAAACCTGATCTCCAAAAGGATTAGCTGCTTTACCAGTTACCGGAGTAGAATTTGCACTGGTTTGGCACTCAATCTGACCTCTGGCTCGTACAATAATGGTTACACTTTGATCTGGTTTTAAGCCTGCTACCAAGTAAGTTGTTCCGGTTGATCCGCCTGTTGGGTTTACCCATGTTAAGCCGTTATCTTGAGAAACTTCGTAGGCGGTAGCACCTGCAACAGCAGCCCATGCAAAGGTTACACTATTTGGTGTTGTGCTTTGTACCACTACTACTGGTTTTCCTAATACTGGCAGTACATTAACCGTAACACCCGTTCTTGTTGGACTTGCACAACCACCTACTGCTATTGCTTCTACATAATAGATTGTGGTAGTAGTTAAGTTTGGTGTAGTAAAGGTTATACCTTCTGCCAATACAGACCCACCAGAGCTAGCTGCATACCATCTGTAAACTAATCCTGTTACCGGGTTATTAACCGTTAGTATGGTTGAGCTACCTGCGCAAAGTGTTCCATTTGCTGCTGTTACTGATGCTGGTGCAACTGGCACTGGTAGTGCAATTACATTTACCGGTGTTCTAGATGATGAAATACAAGTTCCGTTTGCTCCCTCAACATAGTAAGTGATGTTTGCATTAACTGCAGGTGTTGTAAAGTTTACGCCTGTTCCTGCTAACGTTCCGCCTATTGCTGCAGTGTACCAATTGTATGTTACACCGGTTTGAGGATTTGTTACCGTTAATACAGCCGGACTTCCTGTACAAACATTAACAGATGTTGCTGCTACTGTTGGCACTGTAGGTTTCGCATTTACAGTTACGGTTACTTTAACACGGCCACCGTTGTTGTTACAACCTCCTGTACCGATTGCTAAGATGTAGTAATCTGTTGTTGCAGCTAAGGCTGTTACATTGAATATTGTACCAGTGAATAATAAATTACCACCAGTTGCTGCATTGTACCATTCGTAAGTAACACCTGCCTGTGCATTGGTTACTGTTAGGGTGGCTCCATCACCCGCACATATGCCTCCATTCGGAACAGATACCACTGGGTTGTTTGGTGATGCATTTACGGTAATGGCTACTGCCCTCGCTGTTGCTGCGGTATTTTCACATTTATTATCGCCTTTAACCGTTACATAATAAGTTGCACTTGCAGTTAATACCGGTGTAGTAAACACTGGGCCAGTAAACACTACGGTATTTAAAGTAGCATCACTGTACCAGGTAAATATTGGGTTCGTAACCGTTGTGCTTGTTGCGGCCAATGTTGCTGCAGTACTTGCACAAACTGAAGTTGATCCGTTTACGGTAATATCTGTTGCCACAGCAATTGGATTAACTGTAACCGTTACTGTTTTCGCATTGGCTGCAGTGTTTTCACATTTATTGGTTCCTTTAACAGTTACATAATAAGTTTTGGTAGCTGTTAATACCGGTGTGGTAAATATTGGTCCGGTGAAAGCAACACTGGTTAACGAAGCATCGTCGTACCAGGTAAATACCGGATTAGTTACTGTTGTTGAGCTTGCATTAATTACCGCAGTTCCAGAACCACATACCCTCGCAGGTGTAGATAGGGTAATGTCGGCCGCTGTTGCAACTGCATTTACATTAACGGTTACCACTTTAGCATTTGCGGCAGAACTTTCGCATCTGTTATCGCCTTTTACGGTTAGGTAATATTTAGTTGTTGCGGTTAATGCCGGTGTGTTAAAGGTTGCTCCAGTAAATACTGGCGTTGTTAAAGCTGCATCGCTGTACCAGGTAAATATTGGATTGGTTACTGTTGTGGTACTGGCAACTAAGCTGGCTGACGATCCTGCACAAATGGTGGCATCTGTTGCAGTAACATCAGTTGCCGAAGCTACCGAGTTAACAACAATGTTAACAGATTTAGCTGTAGCAGCGCTACTTTCGCACTTGTTATCGCCTTTTACAGTTACGTAATAAGTAGTGTTGGTCGTTAATGTTGGTGTGGTAAATACAGCACCTACAAAAGCTACATCAGTTAAGGTTGCGTTGGTATACCAGGTAAATACCGGGTTAGTAACTGTTGTACTACTTGCCGTTAATACTGCATTAGATCCTCCACAAATATTTGTTGATCCATTTACAACAATATCACTTGCAACCGCAATCGGGTTAACTTTAATGGTTACTGCTGCTGCATTTGCTGCAGTGTTTTCACATTTGTTAGCACCTTTTACGGTTACATAATAAGTAGTAGTGCTGGTTAATACCGGTGTGGTAAATATTGGTCCGGTAAAGGCAACACTTGTTAATGAAGCATCATTGTACCAGGTAAATATTGGACTGGTTACTGTTGTTGAACTTGCATTGATTACTGCTGTGCCCGATCCACATACTAGTGTTGGTGTTGATAAGGTAATATCTGCAGCTGTTGCACCTTGATTAACATTAACTGTTACCACTTTTGCAGTGATACCTGAGTTTTCACATTTGTTATCACCCTTAACTGTAACATAATACTTAGTTGTCGCCGTTAATACCGGGGTAACGAATGAGGTACCTACATATGCTACCGAAGTTAAAGCAGCATCGTTGTACCAGGTAAATGTTGGGTTGGTTACGGTTGTTGTACTTGCTACTAAGGTAGTACCAGATCCTGAGCATATTGTTGCATCAGTAGCGGTTATGTCGGCAGCAGTAGCAACCGGGTTAACAGTTATTGTAATTACCCTAGCTGTACCAGGTGCATTTTCACATTTATTATCACCTTTTACGGTTACATAATAAGTAGTAGTGCTGGTTAAAGCCGGCGTCGTATATGTTGCACCAATGAAACTTACATTGGTTAAAGCAGCATCGCTGTACCAGGTAAATACAGGGTTAGTTACTGTTGGCGATGTTGCACTTAATACTGCCGATGATCCTGCGCAAGCAGTTGTGCTTCCACTAAGAATAATATCGGTAGTTGTTGCCAAAGGATTAACGGTTATTGTTACCGCTTTAGCATCTGCAGCGCTGTTTTCACATTTATTGGCGCCTTTAACGCTTACATAATAAGTAGTGGTGGCAGTTAATCCAGTTACTGTGAAAGTTGGACCTGTAAATACTACACTTGTTAATGATGCATCGCTATACCAGGTAAATACCGGTTGAGTAACGGTAGTACTCGAAGCCATTAACATTACGGTAGAACCTGAACAGATTTGAGCATTGCTTACCGCAATATCTGCAGAAGTTGCAAACTCTTTAACGGTTACGGTAACAACCTTAGCATTTGCAGCCAAATTCTCACATTTATTATCACCTTTTACGGTTACATAATAAGTGGTGGTTGCATTAAGCGCAGGTGTAGTAAAGCTAGCACCTACATAAGCCACTGTTGTTAAAGTAGCATCGCTGTACCAGGTAAATACAGGATTGATTACTGTTGTTGTTGAAGCAGACAGTGCAGCTGTAGATCCTTTACATATTGATGCAATTCCGTTAATGGCAAGGTCTGAATCAGTAGCTGCAGGATTAACCGTAATGGTAATCGATTTTGCAGTAGCTGCTGTATTCTCACATTTATTATCGCCTTTAACCGTTACATAATAGGTGGTGGTTGAAGTAAGTACTGGCGTAACGAAGTTTGCACCAGTAAATGCTACTGTAGTTAAAGCCGCATCACTGTACCAGGTAAATACCGGGTTGGTTACAGTTGTGCTTGTTGCATTTAAAGTAACTGAAGAGCCACCGCAAACTGTGCTTGTTCCAGCTAAGTTAATATCAGCTGGAGTAGCAACAGGATTTACCGTTACGGTAACCTCTTTTGCATTACCTGCTGTATTTGCACATTTATTTGTTCCGCTAACGGTAACATAGTATTTGGTAGTTGCGGTAATGGCTGGCGTATTAAATACTGCACCAACAAAAGCAACCTGTGTTAAAGCAGCATCAGTATACCAGGTAAATACCGGACTGGTTACTGTTGTACTGGCTGCAGTAAGCACCGCTGTACCAGAAGCACATAATGATGTTGTTCCGGTTACTGTTACATCCGCAGCAACTGCTGATGGATTAACAGTAATAGAAACCTTGGTACGTGTTGAGTTTGAACAACCCGCTCCACTTATGGCTTCCACATAGTAATCATGTGGTCCTACTGCAAGCGATGCAGGCGTAGTAAAGCTACTGTTGTTAGTTACCAACATGTTGCCGCCTGTAGCAGCATCGTACCAGTTATAAGTAATACCTGCAACAGCCTGTACACTTAAGGTAGCTGGTGAGCCGATACAAGTTGTAGCTGGATTTGTAGTTGATGGAATCGGTGCTACTGCCGGAGGTAAAATAGTTACCGTTACTTTGGTTCCTAAAGTCTCGCAACCATTAGCTGTTGCCGTTACCGAATAGGTATAAGTACCCGCAGTTAAAGTTGGATCTGTTGTGAAAGTTGCTCCATCTTTTCCGGCCTGATAAGTTGTGCCTAAGTACCACTTGTACACTACACCTGCTTGAGGGTTCTGCACGCTCAATGTAGCAGATGAACCTTGACAAGCACTTGCTGTAGCTGCAGTAACTGTTGGCGTGGTGATTACACGTTGTGCATAATCTAAATTAACAGATGTTAATGCTCCTAAAAGACCTGAGCTTAATCTCAATTCTGCCCCATCAAATTTACTTGTTGGAACGAAGGTTAATATAGCCGATGTACCTCCTGATAATAATTTTAAGCTGATTAATGGGTTAGATATAGAAACCGCATCGTTATTGCTGGTTGTACCCTGGAAAGTAGTTACCGTTAAGTTGTTTAACACGCCTACCGAAAGCAATGCACCAGGAGTGGTAATTTTCACTCTTAAAGTATCGCCTACGTTTGATAGTCCTGTAAAGCCAACCTGGTGATAAACAGATGCACCAAGCAATCCTACTGGTATAACCAAACTAGATCCTGTATTGATATCGTTATCAACCGCAAAAGTTGGGTTGAAAACACCAGCCAATACAGCTACTCCCGTTACACCGCTTGCAACTGTTGTTGTAGCCGCTCCACAAGGTGTGGTTATCGGTGTACCGTTAGGAATTACAGTAACGGTTACAGTTGCCCTGCTTGTTGCAGTACAGCCACCAGGAATAGTAGCTTCCACATAATATGTAGTGGTTGCACTTAATTGCGGTGTTACGTAAGTTTCGCCAGTAAATACTGGAACTACACCATTTGCAGTAGTGTACCAGTTAATGGTTGCTCCTGCTGTACTCGACGTTGCTTTTAATACGGCAACAGAACCTTCACTGATGGTTACTGATGGTGGTGTAATTACCGGAACATCAATAGTTCCCATTATAATTTTAGCCTCAGTTCTTGCTGATGAGCTACCACAGCTATTTACTGCTGCTACAAAATAACTGGTATTTGCAGTAATTAAAGGTGTTGTAAAGTTATCACCTGTAAATACTAAGTTTCCACCTGTTGCAGCATCGTACCAGTTATAGGTTGTGCCTACAATTGGATTTTTAACCTGGAAAGTAACAGATGTATTCGGACAAGTATTAACAGATGCTGATAATAAGTCTGGCGTTACCGGTGCAGGGTTTGTAGTTACATTAACTACTGTTTTATAGCTTACACAACCAGTTGCAGAAACCGCTGCAACATAGAATTTAGTATCGCCTGTTAAAACTGGGGTAGTAAATATGATACCGTCTTTACCGGTTAAGTATGTACCTGTAGCATCGTACCATCTGTAGGTTAAGCTTGCTGACGGGTTGCTTACTTCAAGCTGTGCAGTTTGGCCCACGCAAGCCGTAACATTTGCTGATGCTACAGTAGGTGCGACTAAAATGCGTTGCGCATAATTTAAGTTAATAGATGTTAAAGCACCTAATAAACCAGAGTTTAACCTTACTTCTACTCCATCGAAAACATTCGTTGGCACAAAAGTGATTAAGGCCTGGGTATTACCGCTTAGCAATTGAATATTGATTAAGTTATCATTTAACAATCTCGAATCACCATTGCTACTGGTTCCAACATAAGTAGTAATGGAAGCGTTTCCTAATAACGAAAGTGATAGTAGTTTTCCTGGAGATGATACTAAAACACGTACCGTATCGCCAACTTTAGATAATGATCCAAAACCAACTCTTTGATAAACTGATGCACCAAGCGCCCCTACTGGCATTACCAATGAAGATGCGGTTTGTGTATCGTTATCAATAGCTAATGTTGGGTTAAACACGCCCGATAATAAAGCTACACCAGTAACACCACCAACTTGTGTTGTTGCTGCCTCGCAAGGTACTGGGTTTGGAGATCCATTTCCATCAACGGTGATGGTAACTTGTACGCGGCTTGCAGAAGTACAACCGTTGGTTGAAACCGATTCTACATAATAGGTTGTAGTTGCCAATAGTGGCGGTGTAACATAAGTTGCACCAACATAAACTGGTGTGGTTGAAGTGTTAGAAGTATACCAGTTGAAAGTATTGGTTGCATCTGCCGAGCTAGCTGTTAAAATTGCAGTTTGCCCTGCACTCACTGTTGATGAACTTGCAGTTACTACTGGTAAAGCCGGACGAGGATTTACGGATACTGCTGCCGCAGCCCGTGTAGTGCTTGTACAGTTTCCTTGAGATGCTTCTACATAATAAGTAGTTGCTGCTGTTAATGCCGGAGTTGGGAATACCGCGCCAGTGAATACTAAGTTTCCACCGGTTGCAGCATCGTACCATTTATAAGTTACCGCAGCATCTGGATTGGCAACCGATAAAGTTGCTGATGATCCTTCACAAACATTAGCAATTGTGGCCAATACTGGTGTTGGTAATGCTGGTGTAACGGTTACAGTTACCGGAACTCTTGTTACGTTCGGACAACCGCCTTTGCTTACCTGAATATAATAAGTAGTGGTAGCAGTTAAAGCTGGCGTGGTAAATGTTTCGCCAGTGGCCAATTGTGTACCACCAGTTGCAGCATCGTACCAGGCTAATGTTGTACCACCATTTGCTGTTGCAGTTAATGTTGCAGTACTTCCGGAGCAAATGGTTTGTGCGCCCGCTGTTACTGTTGGATTAGGGTAAATTACTGTTGCACCATAAACATCTAAACTGGTTAAAGCCGTAACTAATGCGCCGAAGCTTACCTGTACCCTATCGTAAGCGCCACCTGCTAATATAGTTGCAGTGAAGCGGTTACCTGATAACAGCTGGAGATTTAATAGTCCACCGTTTAATTGTACTGTTTTTACAACTGTAGTACCATTTAATACAGTAACAGTTACATTGTTTAATAAACCAACATCGGCTAAACCGGTTGGTAATGCTAAGTCTAAACGAAGACTATCCGTAGCTGTTCCAGCGTTAGGGAAAATTAATTGTTGGTAACCTGAGCCACCTACACCTACTGCAAGAGATATCCTGGTGAAGTTAGAAGGATCAGCATCAGTAGAATTTCCTGCGCCAGTTATACCGCACAATAAACAAATTCCGTTTATACCAGAGTTTTGTGAATTGGCAGCGTTACATGCAGTACCACCACCGTTATTTAATACGGTAACGGTTACTGGTACGCGGCTTGCACTTTTACATCCGCTGGCATTTGTAGTTTCTACATAATAAGTAGTAGTAGCCGATAATGTTGGCGTAGTAAATGAAGTACCTGCCCCTACCTGTGTTCCACCTGTAACAGCATCATACCATTGAATGGTATTTCCTGCATCAGCTGTTGCTAATAAAGTTGTAGACTGCCCGGCGTTAATTACCTGGCTGTTTGTGGTTACCGTTGCAGCAGTCGCTGGTGGGTTAACCGAAACATTAACTGCAGTTCTCGAACTTACTGCCGTTCCAGATACCGCCTCAACATAAAATACTGTTGGAGCAGTTACCGCAGGTGTTACAAAAACACCTGTATTATTGGTAACTAGCGGTGTACTTCCGGTAGAAGCATACCAGTTATAAGTTACGCCAGCTTGCAAATTGCTTACGCTTAATGTAGCTGGGCTTCCGGCACAAACTGTAGCTGCAGCAACCACTGGCGCATCAACCGTTACAGTTAAGCTATAGGCTGTTGTCGCTTTATTTCCATTTGCATCGGTTGCAGTTAAAGAGATGGTAAAAGTTCCACCTAAAGTTGGTGTTCCTGTAATTTCTCTTGTTGCGGTATTAAAACTTAATCCCGGAGGAAGGTTTGTTGCTAAATAAGTATATGGAGCTGTTCCGCCTGTTACCGCTGGTAAGGTTTGCGTTGGGTAAGGTGTACCCACAATACCGTTTGGTAGTGTTGCACCTGGTAATGATAAAACACCAATTACTTTAAGTGCATAAGTATTACTTGCGGTTCTGCCTTCACTATCTGTTGCAGTTACACTGATCGAATAATTTCCGGCCTGTGTAGGTGTTCCCGAAACTTCTCTTGTTGCTGGATTAAAAGTTAATCCGGCTGGAAGGTTACTTGCTACGTAAGTATATGGACCAACACCACCGGTTGCCGAAGGCAAGGTTTGTGTGGCATAAACTGTTCCTTCAGTTCCATCAGGCAAGGTTGCTGCTGGTAACAATAAAGGATCAACCACTACAATTGTATAGCTATTGGTTGCTGTTTTTCCATCAGCGTCGGTTACCGTTACCGGTACTGTAAAAGTTCCGGATTGTGTAGGTGTTCCTGAAATTGCTCTTGTAGCCGGATCAAAAGTTAATCCCGGAGGAAGACCAGTTGCCGCATAAGTATAAGGTGTTGATCCGCCTGTTGCAGATGGAATAGTTTGTGTTGGATAAACTGTTCCTGTTGTTCCGTTGGCTAAAGTTGCTGCTGGTAAAACCAGTGGATCAGTTACTTTAAGTGTGTAGTTAGAGGTAATGGTATTGCCATTAGCATCTGTTACTGTAACTGGAATGGTAAATGTCCCAATTTGAGTTGGCGTACCGGTAATTTCTCTCGTTGTTGGATTAAAGGTTAATCCTGGAGGAACACCCGTAGCCGAATAAGTATAAGGACCTGTTCCACCTGTTGCAGCTGGAATTCCGTTTGTAGTATAAGGCGTACCTGTTACACCGTTAGGCAATGCTCCAGGAGCCAAAGCCAATGCTGGCGTTACGGTTAAAGTAAAAGTT
The DNA here is from genome assembly GCF_058801365.1 of Pedobacter sp. GW822-FHT03F06. NCBI lineage: Bacteria > Pseudomonadati > Bacteroidota > Sphingobacteriia > Sphingobacteriales > Sphingobacteriaceae > Pedobacter > Pedobacter sp. GW822-FHT03F06. Next base: position 38,255 of record NZ_JBXANE010000006.1, on the reverse strand, counting down.
GAAGTTGTGCTACAGCCTTTGGTATCGGTTGCCACCACATCGAATGTTGGGTTACCGGTTGCAGTTGGTGTTCCACTTACCAAACCACTTGGCGATAAAGTTAAACCAGCTGGCAAAGTACTACCTGCAGCTAAAGTATAAGTATAACCAGGTGTACCGCCAGTAGCAACCGGAAGTTGTTTACTGTAAGGAGATGCAATGGTTGCATTGGTTAAAGTTGTACCTGCAAATACAATTGCCGGGTTAACGGTAATAACCACCGGAACTCTTGTTGTATTTGAACAAGTTCCTTTGCTTACCTGAACATAATAAGTCGTTGTTGCTGTTAAGGCCGGAGTTGTAAAGTTTGCACCTGTACCAACTTGGTTTCCTCCTGTTGGTGCATCGAACCAGGCTAAAGTAGTACCACCATTTGCAGTTGCACTTAATGTTGCAGTGTTACCTGAACAAATAGATTGGGCACCAGCAATAAATGTTGGATTAGGATAAACTACAGTTGCACCGTAAATGTCTAAGCTGGTTAAAGCCGAAACTAATGCACCAAAGCTTACCTGAACCCTATCGTATGCACCGCCTGCCAAAACAGTTGCTGCAAAACGGTTACCAGATAAAAGTTGAAGATTTAATAATCCACCGTTTAATTGTACTGTTCTTACAACTGTAGTACCATTTAATACGGTTACGGTTACGTTGTTTAAAAGACCAACATCGGCTAAACCAGTTGGCAAAGCTAAATCTAAACGGATGCTATCAGTAGCAACACCTGTAGATGGGAAAATTAATTGTTGGTAACCTGTTGCCGCAACACCTACCGCTAGAGAAATTCTAGTGAAGTTGTTGGCATCAGCATCGGTTGAATTACCTGCGCCATTTACAGCACATAATAAACAAATACCGTTAATACCTGTATTCTGACTATTCGCTGCATTACAAGCTGTTGCACCGCCCCCGTTAATTACGGTTACAGTTACCGGAACGCGACTTGCACTTTTACAGCCATTGCTGCTTGTAGTTTCTATATAATAAATTTTGGTTGCAGTTAAAACTGGGGTAGTGAACGAAGTCCCAGTTCCAACCTGTGTTCCTGCTGAAGGTGCGTCAAACCAGGCGATGGTATTTCCAGCATCAGCGGTTGCGGTTAATGTTGTGGTTTGGCCAGCGTTGATTACCTGGTTATTGGTTGTAACCGTAGCCAAAGTTGCTGGCGGGTTAACCGAAACCGAAACCGATGTTCTCGAACTGATTGCTGTTCCGGAAACGGCCTCAACATAAAATACTGTTGCCGAATTTACAACTGGTGTTACAAAAGTGCCGTTGTTACCGGTTACCAATGGTGTACTTCCAGTAGAAGCATACCAGTTATAAGTTACACCTGGCTGAAGGTTGCTAACGGTTAAAGTTGCAGTACTTCCGGAACATACCGTAGCAGAAGCTACAACCGGCGCATTTACTGTTACAGTTATTGCGTACGTGGTAGTTGCTTTATTATTGTTAGCATCTGTAGCAGTTAAAGAAATATTATAGCTACCACCTTGTGTTGGGGTTCCGGTAATTTCCCTTGTAGTTGGGTTGAACGATAATCCCGGAGGAAGGTTCGTAGCTACATAGGTATATGGCGAAGTACCGCCAGTTACCGCAGGTAACGTTTGTGGTAAGTATGAAGTACCAACAATTCCGTTCGGTAAAGTTTTGGTAGGCAAGCTTAACGTTCCAATTATTTTAATTGGATAAGTGTTGCTCGCTGTTTGACCTTGACTATCGGTAACTGTTAGGGTTATTGCATAATTACCTGCCTGAGTTGGTGTACCGGTAACTTCTCTTGTTGTTGGATTAAATGTTAATCCTGCAGGCAGATCAGTAGCTACATAAGTATAAGGACCAACACCACCTGTTGCAGCTGGCAGAACCTGGGTAGCATAAGCTACATTTTCTGTTCCATCTGGCAAGGTTGCCGCTGGCAATGCCAATGGACTATTTACAGTAATGCTATAATTTGTAGTTGCCGTTTTTCCATCTGCATCGGTTACCGTAACTGGTACGGTATAAGTTCCTGGTGTTGTTGGTGTACCAGCAATGGCTCTGGTTGACGGATTAAAAGTTAAACCCGGAGGCAGGCCTGTTGCCGAGTAAGTATAAGGTGTTGTTCCACCAGTTGCACTCGGAATAATCTGTGTAGGATAAGCCACTCCAGTTGTACCATTGGCTAAAGTAGCTGCAGGTAATAACAATGGATCGGTAATCTTGATCGTGTAGTTCGAAACAATGGTGTTTCCATTCGCATCAACTACAGTAACTGGAATAGAATATGTTCCAGGTTGTGTTGGTGTTCCGGTAATTTCTCTTGTTGTCGGATTAAAAGCTAAGCCTGGAGGCACACCCGTTGCACTATAAGTATATGGTCCTGTTCCACCAGTAGCTGCCGGAATAGTCTGCGTTGGATAAACCGTTCCTGTTACACCATCAGGCAATGCGCCTGGAGTAAGTACCAATGCTGCCGTAACAGTTAAATTATAAGTTGCAGTTGCTTTACAGCCTTTACTGTCTGTGGCCACAACATCGAAAGTTGAATTACCCGCTACAGTTGGTGTTCCGGTAATTGCACCAGCTGATGATAAAGTTAAGCCGGCTGGCAATGTACTTCCTGCGGCTAAAGCATAAGTATAACCTGCCGTTCCGCCTGTAGCTGCCGTTAACTGTTTAGAATACGCAAAACCTGGTGTAGCATTCGTTAATGTTGCCCCATTAAAAATAATTTGTGGGTTTACTGTAATTACAACAGGAATCCTTGTCGATTCGGCTGTACAGCCTAATCTTCTGGCAGCAACATAATAAGTTTTAGTAGCCGTTAATGCCGGTGTAGTAAAAGTACCATTAAAAGCAACCGTACTTATTGGTGCTCCACCTTCTATGGCTTCATACCATAGCAGCTCGTTGGTATTTGGCGTAGTTGCCGTTAACGCAACTGTACTATTATAACACGCATCAATTGCAGTGCTTGCTGGTGTTGGCCTGCCCGCAGAGCGGATTACCCCATAAACATTAAGCGTTTGTGTAAGGTTTAAAGTAACTACCGAACCTAGTGTTACCTTCACCCTGTCGTATACTACATTTGCACCTGGTGAAAAAGGAATCGATATCGGCTGTCCACTATTTAAAAGACCCAATAAATCTAAATTTAACGTAGTCGGAACTGATCCTGTATATACCAGGGTGCCGCCATTATATGCGGTTATCGAAATGTTCTGTAAAACTCCTGCTGTTAGCAACGCAGGGGTAGTAGCAAATCTCAGGTTAATATCGTCACCTGGATTTGATGGTGTTGCAAAATAAAAATTTTGGCTAATGGATGAACCAACGCCAAGTATGCCTAAACTAAGCTGAGAAAAATTATTTGGATCCGAATCAATTGCCCTTTCACTATTGGTTACACCTGAGCTACCCAATTGCAAGGCATCGAGCGTAATACCGGTTCCTTCGTACCCTGTAGTAAAAGCCTGTGCACAAGGATCAGTACCTGAAGTATAAAAAGAGTAATAAACCTTTGTACTATTAGTCGTTCCAAGCAAAAGTGCATTGGTTACATCTTTTAGAAACACCCTATCGTAAGCCTGCGTAGGGGTTATCGCTATGTAAAAGAAACCATTTGCATCTTTTACTAAGCGTAAATTATCTGAAGAAAATCCGTCTACACTATTACCACCCGTTGGCGGTACTGCTGTAGTACCATTTCTGGCACCTACCTGAAAAGAATGGTTTCCGAGAACTACTGTGCCACCTACATTAGCCAATAAAGTACCTAAACTACCGCCTAATAACCTGTTCAGGATATCTCCATCAAACTCTATTCTGAGATAAGATGTAACTCCCGCAGCAACCGAAGCCGGATATTTAAGTTCCAGCTCGCCACTATACGAACCTATGCCAACAGCAATTCCACCGTATGAATTTACAGTAGCAAAGTTATTGTTGTTTAATGTTGCATTTGTTGCATTATCAACACGATCCGATTTAGTGACAGTATTTGCAAATATTTTAGTTTGCGAATACGATTTGGCTGAGAAGAGCGTTAATACAATGATGATTGCAATACAAGCATTGCGAATTATCCCTGTTCGGGACGAGAAAGTACGAGTTTTCATCATGTCAGGCGTTATTTTAGGAGACTTACTATGTGCTAATGCTAATGTTTGGTAAAATATTCTGCAGGCATTATATAATTATGACAAATCTAAATCTAGAATAGTATCCTATCCTATCCATTGCTATTCATTTTTATGCAATCCATTTCATTCATTTTATTCATACAGGGCTTTCTTCGTGAATAGATTTCCTCAATTGTGAAATTATGATGACATTAGCGGTAGTCATCCCATCTGTTAATTAATGAATGCTAACGATCTCCTTATCGAACTCAGGAAGTTTGTCCTTATAAAATCTGGTTTGAGAAATATCGACCCAGCTCATTGTAAGATTATTTCTGAGTATGTATTTCAAGAAACCAAAAACTACGTAAGTGAAACAACCATCAAACGATTTTTTGGCTTTGCGAACACTTTACATAAATTCTCTTTATTTACTTTAAATAGCTTATCGCAATACATAGGCTATAATGATTGGGACTCATTTTGCAAGGACAAGGAAAACCAAACGACCTCCGTTCAAAGTATCTGGCAAGATTTAAAGCTAAAAGCGCATGCTGTTACAGAGGTATCGTTAATTGCAAATAAAAATAATTCGGGTGTTCCGTTCAGTACTACTGCCAACAGAAGTTTTTTTTACCCTGATTTTGATTATTTCTTAAAAAACAACTACCAGTTTACAACCATAAGTGCCCAACCTGGCCAGGGAAAATCGATACTACTTGCACACATGATAGAGTATTTTTTCTTATCAGAAAATGCCCTCTACAAAAACGACATCGTTTTATTGGTTAACTCTACCAGTATTAATACTATTATTCAAACTGGAAATACTTTAAAAGACTGGTTTTTAAAAGAATTTAAATTTGGGAGCCTTACCGAATTAATCAGTTTTTTTAAAAAAAATCCCGAAAAGAGAGAAGGCCGTTTCATTGTTATTGTTGATGGTATTGATGAACATTTAGCAAGAAGTAATTATTTTAAAACCTTTATCGACTTTTTATATAGTATTGAAGAAAACAACTTTGTTAAGCTTGCGTTTGGCCTGCGAACGAATAGTTGGATTAATCTTCAGCCTGCTATTTACGGTTCTGCATCTTTAACTAAAGCCTGGTATACGGGCTTATTTTATGATGAGGAAACCCTAAGCAATGTACCATCGTTAAATGTTGATGAGGTACTCTATACCTTAAGCCATATAGAAAGCAAAATTATCAACCGGGCAGATGTAAGCCCTCCCCTATTAACTCAGTTTAAAACACCATTCTGGTTACAGGTTTATTTCAAGCTCAAAGACGAGAACCACCACCTTGAGCTGAGCAACCCTTTGTTACGTTATGAATTAATTAACTATTTCTTAGAGAAACGCGTATTTCTGGCAAAAAAAAGCACAGAAAAAGTATTTCTCCTTAAAAAAATAAGCGATAGCATTTCGGAAGGGAATAAAAAATTAAGGGTTTCTAAAGAAAAAATCCTAAGTTATATCAACTGTTATCCCGAGGCGTACGAAGAACTTTTACATGCCGGGATCATCATCGAAGAAAAAAGGTTAAGTACAGCCATCCCTACAGAAATTGTACGCTTTTTAAACGACGACATTTATACCTATTTCCTATTTATACAGATTACTGATAAGTTTGATTACAGGCCTTGCAAATCATTTTTCGAGCATATATTAAACAGTTTCCCTGGCCAAACCCCTCTGAGAGACTATATACTTAACTGGGCCATTAGGTTCTGCATCACCAGAAATGAGATCGCAGCCTTAAAAAACATTTTCAGGCTGCCATTTACCAACAGTGAAAAAAACAGTGCTTTCGATTTTATCTGTTATGTGTCTAAATACGAACTTGGCAAACCCAATTCTAATTTCAATAAGTTAAGCATTGGTGTTGATTTTATCGATATTATGGCTACAGGGCGAACCATGAGCAACCTGTATAAGGAAACCATCAAAACCATTTCGGAGAACGTACTCAACGAAGACATTCAGATTATGCTCCATGTAATAGAATGCAACGTTAATCTTATTGATGTGGATAAAGTAGCTTTAGCCAATACCATGCAGCTGCTAAAGCGGAACTACAAAAGATTAAATGAGCTGTTCCCAATTAATCCTTATGATTTAATTCTTTATTTCTACAATAACCTGGTTAATAAACCTAACGAGAGTAAAACCCTAGAAGATAAAATAATAAAACTTTGCCAGGAGATAGATCAGAGTAAACCACAGAAAAACGAAGAAATTACTTCTGCCGAAATACTCTCTTACCGACTGGTATTGATTACCTTGTTTTCTCAAAAAAGCTATGCCGAATGCCACCGCTTTATCATGGCTATTCTGACTAAGTATCCCAATATTTTTTATGTAAGATATTCCGTTTTCTCTCCTTTTTTACTGCTTCATTTAGGTCAAACCTATATCAAGCTCAACTATTTTAAAAAAGCGCAGCGCATTATGCAATTCGTTGATAAAATCATCAGCAGCGATTACACCTATTATACCAATTTTATTTTGGCCAGCTTTAGTGTATTTAAAGCCAACTTTTATAATGCTACACATAATTACGAACAAGCGCTTATAGAAACTAATATCGGCTTGGGTATTACGGGAAAGAATGATTTTAAGATGTTCGAGATTGCCCTGTTATTAAGTAAGATCGATACCCTAAAACATACCGAAGAATCAGAAGAAGTATCAAACGTAATTAAAGAACTGTTAAACTTTTTAACGGTACATAAACTCTCTATGCCCGATTATTCTAACCTAAGCAGTCATGAGTTCGAGCATACCTTTAAGATTTTAAAATCTTACCGCCGGCACCAAAACCTATAAAAGCCCTTCAACTATTTTAAGGCTTTTTCTAAATGCAGGCCATCATTTCCTTAAGTCTAAAGTATTTTTTTTTATTTGGAGCGCAGCGCCTGTACAAAACAATAAGTTTCTTCCCGTTTTCCGCTTTTACGCTTCGCTTCCTCGTACCTCGTTGCTGCAGGGTAACGCTGCAACCGGGGCTAAATGGCTAGAACAGTTTTTCATTTTTGGGGTTACCGGGTGCACAAACCTTTGTTCCTAAACCCGATTACAGCGAACATACCGATTCTTCATCGGTATAAAGCGTAAAGCGGGACTGCAAACCTCCAAGAGCCACAAGCCACTCATTTCCTAATTATAAAGAAATTATTCTTAAATGTCTTAAATATCGGTTGATGAGAACACCAACCGATAGCGTATTATACCTTATTTAATCAAGTTATAAAGTTCATCCAGCTTAGGCGAAAGTACAATTTCTATTCTTCTGTTTTTGCTTCTTCCATCTGCATTTGCGTTGGTACCCAAAGGTTGAAATTCGCCTTTACCTGTAGCCGTCATCCTTACACTTTCTACCTTCTCATTCTCTGTTAAATAACGTACTACAGAGGTAGCCCTTAACACACTTAAATCCCAGTTATCTTTAATCTGTCCCAGGTTATTTATTTTCTGGTTATCGGTATGACCTTCAACAGCAATGTTTATCTCCGGTTGTTGTTTTAATACGTTGGCCAATTGGGTAAGGGCCTGTTTTCCTTTTTCATCAATAATAATACTTCCCGAAGGGAACAATAGTTTATCCGTTAGCGAAACATAAACTTTACCATTTTTAATTTCTACGGTTAAACCACTTTTGGTAAAGCCCAATAAAGCCTGTTGAAGTTTTTCTTTCAATGCATTGGTTGCTTCATCACGTTTACGCAAAACTTCTTCTACTTCTTTTAAGCGTTTTTCGCGGGCAGCTAAATCTCCAGATAGTTTGGTAATTTCTGATGACGAATTATTTTTAAGCTTTTTATAGCTCGCATCCATTTCATTGTAATTGTTCTGCAGATCGCGAAGTTCTTCAGCCATTAAGGTCGTATCCTTTTTAAGCTTACTTACTTCTTTTTCTAAGTTTTCGATCTTAATTAAGCCCTCATTAAAAGCAGTATACAACGAATCTTTAGTACCTAATAAGGCTTTGTACTTTTTAGGCGAAAGAACAACACAAGAGCTTAGGGAAGAAATAAACAGGAGAACGGCAAATGCAAGAAAGGTATTTTTCATATTTATTGTCAAGATTTGAGTATCAAGTATCAAGACCTTTTATAGTTTGAACATTGACTATCGGTTATTGATTATTTTGGGTATTGGTCATTGAAAATTAACAGTGGTTATTGCTCAATGGCATTCCGTAAAAATGCAACTAATGGTTGTACTGTTTTAAAAGAACTTATCAACTTATTAACGAGGTTTGGTTTTAAAAATTCTTCATCATCGATTTTTGTGGTGGCCTCGAAGCTTTTCAATTTTAAAAATTCGATATTTGGATCTGCCGGATCATAACCCTTGGGTGCATTTTTAAGGGCATTATCAACCCCCAGTTTAAAATTTTTCTTAAAGGCTGCATTGTTAATAATTTCTTTAAAATCGCCAATATTATAATCAATCTCTTGTCTGATCAATTTTAAATGTGGTGCATCCGGCATCCAGTATCCACCGGCAATAAAGCTTTTCCCCGGCTGAATATGCAGATAATAACCGGGTTCATTCCCTCCTTTTTTGGTAGAGAACCATATGCCGAAGTTATTCTTATAAGGGTCTTTATTTTTGCTGAAGCGCACATCGCGATAAATGCGTAAAAGGCACTTCTTTGGATCCATCTCTGCCGGAAGGGTCGGGTCTATTTTGGCAAGTTCTGGAATAATACTGGCTACGAGATTGAGTACATCGGCCTTTGCATTTTCGTAAACTTCTTTGTTGGCGGCAAACCATTCGCGGTTGTTATTCTCCGCTACATCTTTTATAAAACTAAGGGTCTCTTTTTTTAACATACAGCATTACATGGGTTAACTGGTTAATCGCTGAATTTAACAATAACCAGTTTATACGATTTAAACGATTAACCAATACTACTTATCGTAATAGGGTTTATACTTAATGTTCGGCGATAAAATATGAAGCAGTATAATTCTCGAATAGCGATAGTTAAACGGATACAGGATAAAACAACCTGCAAAAATAACCGTCAGGTAATGCCAGAAAGTTGCATCAGTAAGCGGGCCGAAAATTAAATAGGTGATAAAACTGGCGAACAGCATTTCGATTACATTCATCGCATAACTTACATACATGGCTGCATAAAAGTAACCAGGTTCAATTTCTATGCGTTGTGCACAATGCCCGCAGATTTCTTTGGTATGCTGAATGTTCCAGCCATACATACTGCCTGTAAAAATATCTCCCCTGCGGCAATGCGGACACTTACAATGTACAATGGCATAAAGTTTTGAGGTAGTTTGCTCAGACATGCTTTTAATTGAGATTAAAAGGTTCTTTTTTCATGTTGAGATGAATATTCTTTTTGCGGTATTTTTTATACCAAACCACGCCAACAATAACAGCCATTAAATAAGGAAGAGATAAAAGATATAACACTCCGGTATTTAAGCCTGCTGTTTGCGTATTCCCGTTTTTAACACCTTGCTCGGCATTAATGGTACACATAGAACATTGGGCATTAACATTGGGACTTACCGCAAATGTACATACCAGTAGAAACAGGATAAAAATTGCTTTCTTCTTCATTCGCTACAAATATAAGCATAAACGCTTGGAGGGGTTTAAAAATTATGTCATAAAAAAACCCTTGCTTTTTAGGGCAAGGGTTACGGGAGAGAAAGATTAAAATTAGATTCTAATTATTTATAGCTTTCAGTATATAAAAGAACTAATAAAAAACGCTGCCTTTAACGTCCCAAAAAATGGTTTTTTTAAATATATCGGAGCATTATTGCAAAACAAACGTCATTACAATTGATGGATCTTCAACGCTTGTCATTTTACCATAAACATTTGCACCATCAACATAATAATCGAAAGTCACACTATTTGCCAATAAAAAAGCATGTAGTCTTGAAAGTGAATTTGTTACATATCCTCCAGATGCAGCTGCAAATTGAGTAAATTTGTATACCCCGTTTGCATCAACTGTGTAATTGTACACAATAGTAGTTATCCAACCAGAGCTTCCACCATTTTGACTACTAAAGCCATTTAAGTTTAACCTCTTGTTTGCAATGTTCCAAGCAAAATTGATTCGACCATAGTTAAAACTATATCCAGTTACGGCAGGTGTTAAGCCATTATGAAAATAATTTAGAATAGTGGCACCATTGGTACTTGTTCCAGGGTATATGGTTTTATATTCGGACAGCATACCTCCGTATTTACTACCCCATAGCCTATAAAGCGGAACTATAGGCGCTGCAGAATTTTTAATAATATATTCTTTTCCGGTAGAATCATATAAAACTAAGGTTGTTGCGTCCTTCCAGGCAAGACGGATAAAAGTAATGCCTTGCCATACTAGACCTCCATTTAGAATTTCAGCCCCAGTTAAGCTAAAAGCAAACTTTTGACCACTAGAAAAAACCGTAGACCCATCAGCTAAAACACCTGTTAGATCTATCCTTTTACCAGATAAAACGCTATTGGAAACATTTGGAGAAACACCAACTTTTAGCGTACTAGCACCAACAACGACTTCAATATATGGGTTCGCATAAGTATTGAAATAATCTTTAATTTTATCAATAGCAGTTTTTAATCCGGCACTTTCATAAGCAGCTCTTTGGGCAGCAGTGGCCTTGATCATTTTTAATGGCTGGCGGTATCTTTTACCTATAAAAACAATACTATCTCCTGAAATTCTATCGTAAATAAAATCAACATCACTCTTAAAACCTGTTTTAGCGATTCCCCCAAAAGTTGAAGGATCTGGATCGTTCAACATGGTGATGTAGTTAAATGTATCAAAAACTAAATCTACACCTTGATCTTGCTTAATTCGATAATATGAAGCATATTCTGTTTTAGATGATGCATCACTTAAATCAGCGTACATCTTAACGTTTTCGGTAGCATCAAACTTCATAAAGAAGCTATATCCTCCTCCATCAGCAGTTGGTGTAGTAGCAATCCATCCGTTTTCGGCAGAGCTTAAAGTAGTTTTTACTTTTGCAATGGCTTCACCCATCCTAATTTCTGGATCTTGATCAAATTTAGCTACAAATGATGATTTCTTGCAGCCTGCAAATATTAACAGGCAAGTGAATAAAAATAATATTCTTTTCATAACAGTTATATTTATTGCCCTAAAGCACCGTAAAAATAGTTTGTAGGCGTACCACTAACATAAAAACCGCCAAAATTGGTATAAGTACCAGCATTATATCCAGCTGGTAACCAGTCTGCAACAAAGGTATTATTAACAAAATAGTCCAACAAAGGCTGTATTCCTGGTTTAACTGTATTTGCATTTCCTACCCAGCTTGCATCTGTACCTCCGGCTGTACCCGTTGTAAATTTGGTTTCGCCAGTAGTCGTATTAATCGCCATATTTAAAGCATATCTAGCCTCCAGGACTGATCCAGCAGAATTAGAATAATTAACATAAACCGTTGCAGCAGTACCTGACGTAAAATCAAATCTAATGTAATTTAACACCCTATTTGCCCCACCTATTGCAGCGAGTGCTGTTTTAGAATTTTGATAAACAGCTTTGAATTGATCAGAAATACCAAATTGGCTATAGGTTACATCATTATCCAGATTAATCGTCATGCTTTTATACAGGTTCCTGTTTAACCAATAGCCAAAAGAAACTGATGGATCTTTTAAAGTAGTTTTGATATAGTTCTGTACTTCCTTTTGCAGTTTTCTAAAGTCGATTCCGAATGCGGTTGTAAAATAATTTACCACATTTGCCTCTTTTAATTTAAGTCTACTTTTAGCAGTCGCATTGGCAGTATTGGCATAGTTGTCATAATATGATTGACCTGAAACCAATAAAGTTGCGGTTGTTTCGGCATAATCTTCTGTTGGGCTACCACTGGCATAACTACCTAAAAATCCATTATCTTTAGCTGTTTGAGCTGGTGTTAAAGTCCATGGCTGTTTATATGTACCACCAGATATCGCTTCAAAATCAATAGGAATAGCTACAGTTTGATTTAAAATGTGGGTAAATTCGTGATGAATTACATACAATCTGGAAGTTACAAAGCCAGGGGAAAGACTGAAATTGTTAAGTCCGTACAATGTAACCCTTCTACCTCCAGCTGCTGTTCCTGCTATAGCAGAGCCATCGGTTTGATATTTTGCAGAGCCATACAAAACCCATTCTTTAGGATTTGTGCGTTGTACAAAATCCAAACCAGCAATTTTTAGATACGGAGCCATGTAGCCATCTAATACCGTTTGCATCATAGGCTGTACATTTTCAGGCTTAAGCGGTGCTACATCAGCTGCGGCATCTCCATAATAATATCTGTTGAATCTGTATACAACTTTCATGTTATATGGATTTAGAAAGGTTGTATTTAACCATTTATCCAAATCTGTATTAGATTCAGGCATATCTAAATTATACTTGTTGAAATCAACATCTAAATCCTCAGTTTTTCTACATGAGGTAGCAAGAGCCAAAATTACCATTATGGCTAATGAACTTTTAATAAAATTTTTCATAAACATATTTATCTTGGATTTAGTTCTACTCCAGAAAGCTTTACTTCATTAGGTAATTGAAACAATCTACGCGGGTCGCCAGGTTTTAATTCCATGAAGCTCTCTACACCAACATTACTAAATATATTATGTTTAACAGTTAAACCACTACGAACAATATCCATCCACCTTATACCTTCTTCCAAAAATTCTGCTTTTTTTGAGTCTAAAATGGTTTGTATCAATCCCTGTTTAGGATCGTCGATACTATAAAATGCTTTTATTTTAGCTAAGGTGACTACATCGGTAGCAGCATTGTAATTTCTAATTCTAACCTTCATAAAATCGTTTATATCTTTTAAGGCCGCTTCATTATTACCCAATTGGGCATAAGCCTCAGCCCTGTTCATTAAGGTTTCATCAGCGGTAAGTAACGGAACAACCAAGTATGGGAAACCTATACCTGGCCCTGTGTAGAAGAAATAGTATAAATACTTTAGCGTATTATAGTTTCCGGCACTCCATTGGTAAACCTTATTTGCCAGTATTTTGCCAGTAACGTTAGGAGAAGTATACATCCTAACCAGCTTATTGCCAATACCATGATTTGGTGTATTTACATAAGTATAAGTACTATAAGCATTACCTAGCATAATTGCTGTTCTTTGCTCGGTTTTAGTATAGTTGGCTCTAAAATCGTTGTTTGTCATTTCGTACAAGGTCGTAGAAACCGGTCTCATATTATTAACAAAATCGTTTCCAGAAACGGTTAAATTGGCATGATCAATTACTTTTTGCCAATCGCCAAGAAACAGATAAAAACGTGAGGCGAACGCATGTGCAGCTGAAGGCGTGAAATGGTACTTAGGAACCGTATAAGCACTTGCAGATAATAAAGGCAATCCCTCTTCAAGATCCTTTTTAATTTTATCATAAGTTTCTTTAACTGTTCCTCTCGAATATTGCTTAATCGGCTCAGTTTCTGGCACAGTAACATAAGGTACACCAGGAGAACTGTTAGCCCCTCCTATTTCGTAAGGTTTTGCAAAAAATACAGCTAACATAAAGTGAGCATAGGCACGTGCTACCAATGCTTCTCCCTTATACGGCAATACGGCATTACCAAAGTTCCCGTTCTCGATGGCCTGTAATGCCTGGTTGGCCGCAGCAATAGCTTCATAGCATCCATTCCAGTAGGACCCTGGGCTATTTGTATCGGTTCCTGAAAGGTCTTCCCAGTAATACGGCTTATCCCATTGATCGTTCAAAGTCCCTACACCTTTTTCCTTTTCTTCGGTATTATCCGAGGCAGCCTCTGCAAAAGTGATATAATGAGCAGAAGGGTATGCTGTTGCAGTTAATTGCGCTACTTTAGCAACAGTTGTTATCTCTGTTCTATTATCAGGTACTTCATCTAAAAATTTCTTACAAGATTGTAACGATACGAGCAACATTACACTTGATAATATGGTAATTGATTTTATTAGTTTCATAGTCTTTTAAATTAAAATCCAACTCTTAATGATAATGTAAACTGTGTTGGAACCGGTAATGCAACACCCCCTGTAGAAAAGAATTCAGGATCTTCACCGTTAAGTCTCTTATCGGCATAAAGAACCGCCACATTGTCGCAAGCAACAATAAGGGACGCATTTGTCATTTTAAACTTTGAAGTGATTTTCTTAGGAATATCATAACTAGCAGTAATTCTAGAAAGTTTAATATAATCTCCACTTACAACACGTTCTGTAGAATAGTTATAAAGGTTATAAGGATATACTGGATTAGTTGTAGAACCTGTAGAACTTACAATCGCTGCTGCAGAAACTGGATCGAGCAAGGCAGGGATGTTTGTAATTTTTTCGTCTCCTGGCATAATCCATCTATTTAACACATCGCGACTTAAAGTTGTCATATCAGAATAAGAAGCAGAGATAGATGGCGCTAAACGTAGTGCATTTCCTGCAGAGAATTTAAATAGAGCAGATAAAGAGAAGTTTTTGTACCTGAACTGATTAAAAAAGCCTCCTGTTGTTGTCGGATCTGTTGGACCTTCATATTTTAAGATATCAATATCATCATCTTGTAGGCCAATATACGTTGTGGCAGTACTATTTGCACCATAGAAAGTTGGATAACCATATTGTGGATTTAAACCAGCAAACTGAACCGAAAACAATCCTCTTTGCGGGTACCCTAAAACTGCCCCCCCTGTTGCAGAAACTGCTCTCCAAATATTAGGAAGTGCATCTAGCTCTGTAATTTTTGTTTTATTAAATGCAAAGTTAAAATTGGTTGCCCATTTAAAATCACCAGCATTAATTGGCGAACCCGATATAGTGAATTCGATACCTTTACTAGACATTGCCGCATAGTTGGCGGTTTTGGTGAATTCGCCTCCAATACCAGAAGTATTCAAGTTACCCAATAGATCGTGAATATTACGATTATATAGGTCGACAGATAAATTTACTTTGTTTTTAAAGAATCTTAAATCTAAACCTATATTGGCATCGTACGATTTTTCCCAGGTTAACTCCGTATTTTGAAGCGTTGAAATATAGGTTTGAACTTCCTGATCTTTTAAAAACTGTCTTCTAGATATTTGATCATAAAAAACGGGAAGCGAGTTGGTAGCACTACCAATGCTGGCAGTTAAACCATACGATCCTCTTAAAACGGCTGAAGTTACGATATCATTTTTAGGCCAGAAACTTTCTTGATCAGCATTCCAAGAACCAGATACATTCCAGGTTGGTAACCATCTTGCATTCCTGCTCCTACCCATTTTATTAGATCCATCGTAACGTGTGGTAGCATTAAAACTATAACGACCTTTGTACGAGTAAGCTGCCCTTAGCATGTAGGCAATATAGCGTTCGTAGTTGTTACCCATTCCAAAATAAGCCTTACCTGCTTCACCGGCTTGCTTAAAATATAAGTAACTTGGATTTACTAAGCCGCCATTTTCATATTGATAGCCAACTCCATTAAAATATTCATTCTGCCTATCAATATACCTAACCTCCATTGAACCAAAAACATTAACGAGATGTTTATCATTAAAGTTCTTATCGTATACAAGATCGTGTCTGAAATAATAGTTTGTTAGGTTGTCGCCGGCAGTATTGTAAAATCCACCTGTTGGCAGCAGGCTTGTGGGCAAACCAGTAGGATTAGCTGAATCTATGTATAAATACTGATTATCACCATCGCGTGTGGCATCACCACCAGACCTAAATGCCTGAGCTTGATTAGATTGCTCTAACACATAACTCTGTCTTTCTGATTTCGAAAACCTATAAGCGGCATTGATAGAGTAAGTTAAAGAAGGAATAATTTTATACTTTACCCCTCCTTGTACTTTAATATCAAGCATCTGGAGTTTTGTGTAATTATTTTCAAGCTCATTTAAAATATTAAATGGAGCGTAATTTCTAACAAAATACTCTAGGTTCCCATTCTCATCATATGGCGTTATAAGGCGGCTTGTATTACGCGCATAATTATATGGATTCACATCAAATTCACGATAGTAGCTGCCATATACCGGATCTGATTTACGATCAGAATTACCACTGGGTGTTCTTTGATTACGAACGGAAGCTGTAGTAAGCAATTCAAAGCTTAATTTACTGCTGGGTGCAAAATTTGCCCTGAAGTTTCCGGTAAAGCGATCTACATTGCTACCAATGGTTTGACCTTTATCATTCAAATATGATGTTGAGGCATAGGTTTGGAACTTTTCTGTACCTGAGGTTACACTCATAGAATGCTCTTGCTTCAATGAATTCTTGTAAAGAATATCGAACCAGTCTGTATTAGCATTCGCATATCTGGTTAAAAAATTTGAAACACTTGATTTATCATATTTTAAAGCAAAGGTTTTTGTTGCCGGATCATAATTATAAAGCTCATTGTACATTTTATGAAAGATACCTCCATTTTGACCACTTGAAGATCCTGGGATTTGATAAGCTCCTTTATTAAAATACTCAATCAAAACAGCCATTTGCTCGTCTGAGTTCAAAATGTCTGTTCCTTCGTAAGTTGGTTTTGAGTAAGTTGTAAAGTTCCCAGTATAACTAATTTTGGGGGCACCTTCTGTTTGTCTACCCTTTTTAGTGGTTACAACAATAACACCGTTCATGGCTCTTGCGCCGTACATAGCTGTAGCAGCTGCATCTTTCAAGATATTGAAACTTTCAATATCATCAGCATTTAATCCTGCAACTGATGATCCTAATAATGTATTCGCATCACCACTTGATAAAGCTTCATTTGAAATATTAACCACATCTTCCAAAATAATGCCATCTATAACCCAGAGAGGTTTATTGTCTCCAGACAGAGAGGTTGCGCCACGTACCCTGATTTTTGGTGCTGCACCAAATGTACCTGATACGTTTTGTAAGGTAACACCCGCTACCTGTCCTTCCAACATACGGCTGATATCAGATACTCCTAATCTTTCTACATCAGATACTTTTAACTGAGTGGCTGCACCTGTAAATAATTTTCTGTCCAGCTGCTGATAACCAGTAGAAACAACATTTACCTCTTTTAACTGGGCAGCATCTTCTTCTAAGGTTACATTGATAACGGTTTTTCCACCAATGGGAACTTCGAGTGTTTTGTAACCTATAAAGCTAAAGGTTAAAACGCCACCCTCTTTTACTGAAATGCTATAATCGCCCGATCCATTGGTTGATACCGCGTTGGCAACCCCTTTTTCTCTTACGCTTACACCTGGCAAAGCACTTCCACTTTTATCTCTTACTTTACCAGTAATTTTTACCGCAACAAAATAACCAATTACTTTATCGAAAATACTCTTCTCTTTTGGTTTGATTAAAATTGTTTTGTCTTCAATAGTATAGGTTAAATCCCGACCAGAAATAATCTTGGTCATTACTTCTTCTATAGTCGCATTATTAAAGTTTGCATTTAAAGTAGTAGTACTTTTAATGGTGTTGGTTGATAACAATACATCATAACCAGATTGCTGTCTGATTTCCCTAAACATTTTTTCTAATGTTACATTTTTCTCTTTTAATGTAACCAGCTGGCCAAATGAAGCTGCACTTACCTGCATTAGCGAGGCAAGTAATATGACCGTAACTAACTTCATAATTAATAGCAATTTAGGTATGTAGCGTCGATGCGTACATAAAATTCTAATATAAATTTTGTACATTTAATAGTCTGTTTTTGTGCGAAGCGCAATAAAGTTTAGACGCCAAAAAGCGTTTCGCGGTTATCCAAGAAATAATTGATTTTAATCGATTCCGGCTTACGGAATAGCTAAACAGATAATAAAGGGGGTGTTGCAAGCACTCCTTTTTTATTTATTCAACGTTGAATCGTCAGGAGTTTTGTCGAGGTTTATTCATCATTTGTTAAGTTTTAGGTTAAGTTGATTAATTAGTTATTTTTAGAGATAAAGGTTAGTTACTTCTTCATCTTTTCTCGTTTATTCCTTATAGACAATAACTTTATTGCCTTTAATATCGAAACGCACCTCTCCGGTCTGCTCAAATTTTCTTAATACTTTCGAAATTTTTTCAAAACGGCTTACCGTTCCATAGTACATTACCTCTTTTGCATCCTGATCGGCATATTCTATTTCAACATTATACCAACGGGCAACTTTGCGTAAAATGCTCTCTTGCCTTTCGTTATTAAACATAAAATAGCCTTTTTTCCATGCGATTGATTCATCAACATCTACTTCTTTTATATCCATGCCCGAAACAGATACCAAAGATTGCTCCCCAGGTTTAAGCACCTCACTCTCATTGGTAATATTATGCGAAACACGTACACTTCCTTCCAGCAAAGTGGTTTTAGTTACCCTTTCATCTTTATAACTATTAATGTTAAAGTGCGTACCCAATACCTCAACAGACTGCTTATCGGTTTCTACAATAAAAGGATGTGCTGCATTTTTAGCTACTTCAAAATAAGCCTCCCCATCCAATTTCACCAAGCGCTGTTTAGCGGTTCCAATATTTAACGAATACTGAATTGAAGATGCTGCATTTAGCCAAACCATAGAACCGTCGGGCAACTGGATTTGCCACTCGCCACCATTTGGGGTCGAAATGGTATTTAATCTAGCATCATTTACATTTTCTGATCCTGCTACATTATACACCAATTGGCCATCAGCAGTTTTGGTGATAGAGAAACCAGCTTCTTTGGCAATATCACCATTCATCGCATCCGAAAGTGAAATTTTCTTTCCATCGGCCAGGGTGAGAATGGCTTTGTTTTTTCCCGGCGCCACATCAGTAGCAAAAACATGTTCTTTCTTTTTTTGTAAAGAGAGGTAAGCAGCGAACGAAAACACAATAAAAACAACTGCGGCGGCAGCCCATTTTAAGGTCTTCATTAAAATACGCTTAGGCGACCGGCTTGGTTTATCTACCGCTAGAATTTTATTTAGAACAGGATTCCATTTTTCCTCAACAACATTAACCGCATATTCTTCTTCTGCGATAATCATTTTCACAATTTCGTCAGAAAGTAATGATGTGCTGTTTTCTGCTAAAACTAAAAGTTCTTCCCTTTCAGCCTGGCTTAGTGCTTTTGCTGTAAACTGTTGTAATAAGTAATGTATACGTTCTTCCATAAAGATTCTGATACTAAGAAGCAGTAAAAGAAAATTAGGACTATCGGGATATTAATTTTTTTCTATTTTATTTTCAAAAAGAAGCAAAACATTGGGAAAAAGAATACAATCCCATGTTGATCCAGGTGTATACGTATCGATTTAAGGGCAATTACCAGCGCATTTTTAACCGTATTAGGCGAGATATTGAGTATTTCTGCAATTTCAGGTATAGTTTTACCATCGCGTCGGCTCAATTGATATATATTTTTGCGTTGATCAGGTAATTTTTCAACAGCAATGGCAATAATTTTTGTCACCTCGTTTAAATTGATAGTTTCTACGGTATTGTTATGGCTATTTTGTTGCTTGGCCATAAATGCATCAACAACTCTATCTTCTTTTAATTTTTTACGCAGGTAACTTAAACATTCATTAGAAACATATTTATATAGATAGGCTTTCACATTATCAACTGCTGCTAATTTATCGCGATTTAGCCAAACCCTTAAAAAAGAATCTTGAATAATTTCTTCAGCGGCATCTTCAGATTTAGTGAACTTAGTGGCAAAAATGTGGAGTACAGGAAGATATTTGAAGAACAAAACAGAAAAAGCCTGTTCATCCCCCTCCACGATTTTTTCTATAAGCACATGTTCCTTATCTGCGTTGCTTAGCGTCATAAAATTAGTTCATCACAATTTGCTATGTCTTCCATTATTCTGAGACGTAATAATAAATAGATTATCATTAAAAGAGAAGAAAGATTTAAACTAAAACATTTTAGTATCATAATAAACTTCTTTACCAAATATACTGATTAAGAAATTTTAGCCGGTAAAAAATTAATTAAAAATAAAACCCCTACTTTTTAGGGTAGGGGTCAAAAAGTTAAGCCAGGACAACCTTAGTATTGATAATACGGTGATATCATCAGGTAAACAACTACACCCGTTATGGCTACATACAGCCATAGTGGAAAAGTAATCCTGGCAATTTTTTTATGACGATCGAAACGCTCGGCCAATGCCCTTACATAAGTAACCAATACTAACGGAATAATGGCTATCGACAATAGGATATGCGTTAACAAGATAAAGAAGTAGGCATATTTGATAGCCCCCTCACCACCAAATTTAGTAGATGGCGTAGTCATATGATAAGCGATGTACATGACCAAAAACAATAAAGAACAGCCGATAGCGGTTTTCATCAGGTTTTGGTGTAATTGTATTTTACCATTTTTTATAGCCCATACTGCAACAACCAGCAGTACAGCTGTTATGCCGTTAATGGTAGCATATATCGGCGGTAAAAAAGGCAAGGTAGGTGCATCAATGCCTAAATCTTTTAGTTTTACTACGAATAAAAAAGCTACAGCTACAGGTATAAGGATAGAAAGAATAATGATCCACTTGCTATACTTTTTCTCAATCGGCGAATTTTCCATGAGTTTTTTAAATCTCTTTTATATTATTATTTTGTATCAACTTAGGGCTTCAAACGGTCCCCCCCAAAAACCCTAAACACTTAGCCAGTTACCTGCCGTCTTTAAGGTTCCTTAAATACTCGGCAATAAGTACTTTTACCTCATCTTCCAACTTAGCATTAGCTCCAGCGTCATCGGCTTCATAAATACCACGTATGCGGTGTAGATTATCAATAAGCACTATTTTATTGCTAAAAATAAAATTGGTTTTCTCTTTCGTTTCATCTGCAACTACATCAAGTAATAAACCTTTTCTGATTAACGGATAAGTTTGAATGGTATCGCCTATCAGAAAATCCCATTTTCCAGCTTTTGCCTTAAACTGTTGGGCAAAATCTTTTATTCTACCTTTATCAAGCGGATCAACAGACAGACTTAAAAACTTAACCAAAGGTTTTTGCTCATACCCATCAGCTAGTTTCTTAATGTATTTATTTGTTTCCTGGTTGTTGGCACCGGTATAAAATAAATTTAGTACCACAATCTTGTCCTGTAACGATTTCCAGGTAACGGTATCGTTATGCTGGTTTACGAGTTTAAAATCAGGAACCTGATGATAAATGGTATCTGGGATTTTCTTTCCTTTTACACTGTGGAAAGTTGATGCAACTACTTTTTCACCAAAGATGGGCAAACTCTTATACCTATTCTTGGCGAAGTGCGGCAATAAGTAAAAAAACAAAAATCCCGGTATAGCTAAAATGCTTACCAGGATTATTACCTTTTTTATAGGACTTCTTTTCATTAATGGTTCATCATGTGGATGTTTAAAAACCCACCCTCTATCAGCATTAGAACAATAAAGTAAATAATGAAAATGAATGATACTGTTAATGCAAGTTGTAAACCTAGCTTTTCATATTTTAAGTGCATAAAATAAGCTACAATATAAAATGCTTTTAACAGGGTTAATGCGATATAAATGTAATTACCGATGTGCTGGGTCATATATCCTTTAGGGATTAATACCAGTGCTATGATAAATTCAATTACGGTGATTAATAAAAGGATACCGAAAACTTTCCAGATTTTACCTTTTGATAAACCTGCATGATCCCCGTGCCCGTGCTCTTCTGTTGTATGTGTATGCTCTGACATAAAAATATTTTTATAATATGATAAATTAAACCAAATAGAAGAATGTAAATACGAACACCCAAACTAAATCTACAAAGTGCCAGTATAAACCAACTTTCTCTACCATTAGATAATGTCCTTTTTTCTCAAAAGTTCCATTAATTGTCATGATTAAGATGATAATGTTAATGATTACTCCACTAAATACGTGGAAACCGTGGAAACCAGTAATGGTAAAAAATAAGTTTGCAAATTGCTGTGCTGCAACTAATGATACATCTTCTGGCTTAAGGAAGAAATGTTTTAATTCTTCAGCTGAAGGAATATGTCCCCACCAGAAACCATCGTGGTGTAAGTGAGTCCACTCTATTGCCTGACAGCCCAAGAACATGAAACCACCAATGATGGTTGCAATCATCCAGCCGATAACTTCTTTTTTAGAACGTCTGTGACCTGCCTCTACCGCTAAAACCATGGTTACCGAACTCATGATTAAGATAAAGGTCATGATACCTACGAAAACTAATGGAGCGCCATGTTCTGCAATACCCGGAATAGATTGAAAAACCTTATCTGGAGCTGGCCATGTTAATTTAGAAAAACGCTGAGCGCCGTAGTAGATCAATAAAGATGAAAAGGTAAAAGCATCTGACAAAAGGAAAAACCACATCATGATTTTACCATATTCTACCGACCACGGAGAACGACCACCATTCCATGGTCCGGTTTTAACTTGATCTAATTGTGATACTGCATTCATTTGGAAATAGTATAATAGTTTGTTAACAAATTTAACGGTTCAAAAGTAAAAAAACATACAGATATATCCATAATATATCTATAAAATGCCAAAAAATAGAAGCAATTTCCATTCTATACTGGACTTTGGCAACAGGAAGGCTTTTATAGCTTCCTGCTAAAGCATTAATAATAAGGCCAACACCACCAATAATGTGTAATAAGTGCATGCCAGATACCACATAGATAAATGATATTGCTGCGTTATTTCCTACCAGGGTTGCTCCGGTTCTAACCATACTTCCCCAGGCATTAAACTGCATTACACCAAAAGCGATGGCTAATATTACAGTAATCCACAGCATATTGCGCTGCAAGCTAAAGTTCAGTTTCCTTAAAGCCTTCGATGCAAGCATCAAGGTAATGCTACTTGCAATAATTACTAAGCTAGAGTAAATAAAAGCATCAGGTAAAACCAAGCCATGCCCCTTTCCCTTCGAGGCGGCAAATACCAGATAATAACTGGTAAAACCACCAAACATAATTGTTGATGATACGACAAATAACCAAACAATAAATTTCCTTGGTTTAGGGTCAAACGTATCCTGCATCTTTTCCATTGTTAGCACCATAAATTATTTTGCTATAAAATTTAATAATAAGCCCAACTGTACCGCCGGGATGTAAAAAAACGAACAGAACATTACTTTCTTGGCATCGGCCAATTCTCTGCTCATTAAAAGTTTAAAAGCCAGCCAGCTAAAAATAAGTCCGGCGATTAAAGATAAACCTGCAATGTAATACCCTCCAAAACCATATAGTGTTGGCAGTAAACTTACAGGAATTAAAACCAGCGTGCTTAAAAAGGTAAGCAGTGCCGATGTTTTATCTCTTTTCTTGGTTGGCAATAATCTAAAACCAGCTTTCTTATAGTCATCATCCAAAACCCAGGCAATTGCCCAAAAATGTGGAAACTGCCATACAAATTGAACTAAAAACAGAATGCCTGCAATGTAATAATCAATTTCGTGGAACATTTCTGCTTTTAAGCTGCCAAATGCTGCCAAATACCCAATAAGCGGTGGTAATGCACCTGGAATGGCACCTACAAAAACTGCTATTGGCGATTTTCTCTTCAATGGTGTATAGGCAAAAGCATATAACAAAATCGAAAATACAGAGAGTAAACCAGTTTCTAAATTTAGTTTACCGAGCAACCAGGTACCTAAAAATGCCATGAAAACACCTAAAATCAATCCTTGTCCGGTAGTCATTCTACCAGCTGGCATAGGGCGATCCTTAGTTCTAGACATTAACTTATCTAAGTCCTTTTCAATAATTTCGTTAAAACAGTTTGCAGCAGCGGTTACTAAAAAACCACCAGCAATCAATATTAGCCAGTTTCCCCAATCGATACTAGGGATATGGCCTCTACCCACCTGCATTTTCTGCCCGATCAAAAAAGAGATCGATGCCGAAAACACTACCGTAAACGATAGCCTGAATTTGATAAGTTTAGAAAAATCTGAAATATATTGTTTCAATTTTCTTAAATATTATTGTTTATATGTACTTGTTCGGTAAACCAATAAGTACAGGTAAAACTGTAAACTAAATAACAACGTAGAGAATAAAATATGTAATGCCTGCGCTGCCGGTGGGAAAGCTATATATGCTAATGCAAAACCACTTAATAACTGTATGAGGAGCGTTATTAATATAAACCTTGCGGTTAACAAGGGCGCAGCCTTACCACTAAAACGGTCTATAACCATTTTATATACTACTGCATTGGCAATTACTACGAGTATAGCTAAATCGCGGTGATAAGAGAATACTTCTCCTACTTTCGAAATCCATGTATTCTTGCTTCCGTAAGAAAGTGACTTTGCTATCACATCTACCGCTTCTCTAACGTCGGTTCCTAGAACAATCTGAACGATACTGATTACGAGGGTAAAAAACAAAAATCCTTTTAACCATGCTATTCGGTACATAATTACCGAAGGCACTTTATTCAATTGCTTCGCATAATTGTAGGTATAAATAGATATCGCTAAAATAACCAATGCCAACAACATGTGTACAGTTACTACCCATTGCGCCAGGTTGGTAGAAACCACTATCGAACCTAACCAACCCTGGTATCCCACAACAAAAAGATTCAGGATACTGAGCACAATAATTCGTTTAGCTGTTTTGCGGTAAGCAAATGAATACACAGCTGTTAAAAACAGGAATATACCCGCTGCGACCCCAGCCAATCTGTTCAGGTATTCGGTCCAGGTTTTAGTTGGATTAAACGCTTCAGGTATGGTAATACTCTTATCATGCCTAATGCTGTCAGCCAAGGCTACTTTGCCCATGCTTTCCAGATATTTGGCAAACTTTTCATTCTTCTTTAACCTACCTGCTACATATTTCTCTTTATAATTGGCAGGAAGTTGCGATACATCAGTTGGCGGAATGTAACGATCGAAACATTTAGGCCAATCCGGACAACCCATGCCCGATCCGGTACTGCGCACAATACCACCGGCAAGTATAACCAATAGCGTAACTATGATGGTTATCAGATTAATTCTAATGAAACGTTGTTCTGATCTGCTGACCATATATCTATTAAGATGAAAAGGGTATCCGGATAAGCAGAAACTTAATCAGATACCCCTTTTAAAATTTTATTTTAAGCTTAAACTAGCCCTTGTTTTCTGCAACAGGGTTAGCTAGTTCCCAATCTTGCTGTATTTTTTCTGCTTCAGCATTTCCTTCAAAATCGTGAGGCAGGTTAGAGCTCATGGTTTGAGAGAAAGGAACAGTTTGAGGAATAAAATCGGCATCGTGACCTGGTTTGCTATAATCATATGGCCATCTGTAAACGGTAGGAATTTCTCCCGGCCAGTTACCGTGTAGATGTTCTACCGGAGCAGTCCACTCTAATGTATTCGATTCCCAAGGGTTTTGAGGAGATACTTTTCCTTTAAAGATTGAATAAAAGAAGTTAAACAAGAACGCTACCTGAGCTAGTGCTGCCATAATAGCTGCCCATGTTACAAATACGTTAACCGTTAACCATTTCTTCATAAATTCAAATTCGGTAAATGCATAGTAACGACGAGGTACACCATCTAAACCTAAGAAGTGAAGCGGGAAGAATACCAGGTAAGCTGCAATGAAAGTTAACCAGAAGTGTAGATAACCTAATTTAGCGTTCATCATTCTACCGAACATTTTAGGGAACCAGTGATACACACCCGCAAGCATACCAAAGATTGCTGCAGATCCCATTACCAAGTGGAAGTGGGCAACAACAAAGTAGGTATCGTGTAAGTTAATATCTAATGAAGCATTTCCTAAGAATATACCGGTTAAACCACCAGAGATAAAAAATGAAACTAAACCGATAGCAAATAACATTGCTGGAGTGAAACGGATGTTACCACGCCATAATGTAGCTAAATAGTTAAAGGTTTTTACTGCCGATGGTACCGCGATGATTAACGTTGTAATCATAAACACACCACCCAACAATGGATTCATACCGGTAACAAACATATGGTGACCCCATACGATGAATGATAATACGGTAATTCCAATTAACGAGTAAACCATTGCATGGTAACCAAAGATTGGTTTACGTGAGTTTACTGAGATTACTTCTGATGAAATACCTAAGGCTGGCATAATTACGATATATACCTCAGGGTGACCTAAGAACCAGAATAAGTGTTGCCACAAAATTGGCGAACCACCTTCATTTGGTAAAATATCGGTACCCATAACGATATCTGATAAGTAGAAACTTGTACCGAAACTACGGTCGAACACCATTAACACTACCCCAGCTACAAGAACAGGGAAAGATAAGATACCTAAAATAGCGGTCAAAAAGAAAGCCCAGATGGTTAATGGCATTTTCCAAAGGTCCATACCTTTAGTACGCATGTTTAAGATTGTACTTACGTAGTTAATACCACCCATTAGCGATGATGCCACGAAAAGTACCATACTTACCAACCATAAGGTCATACCTAAACCAGAACCTGGCATTGCTTTCGCTACAACCGATAATGGCGGATAAACCGTCCAACCACCAGATGCAGGTCCTGTTTGGATAAAGAATGAAGACATCATGATCACACAGGCCATAAAGAAGAACCAGTATGAAAGCATGTTCAAGAATGGCGAGGCCATATCTCTTGCTCCAATTTGAAGTGGAATAAGTAAGTTACTAAATGTACCACTTAAACCTGCTGTTAGTACAAAGAATACCATGATGGTACCGTGGATGGTTACCAAAGCCAGGTAAAAATCGGGTTTAATACGACCACCTTCAGCCCATTTACCTAAAAATGTTTCTAAGAAAGGAAAATTCTGATCTGGCCAGGCCAATTGAATACGGAATAAAATTGATAAGCCCATTGCTATTACCGCCATAATAATACCGGTAATCAAAAATTGCTTAGCAATCATTTTATGATCCATACTAAAGATGTACTTTGAAATCAAAGTCTCTTTATGATGCCCATGATCAGCGTGATCGTGATTGTGTTCGTCGTGTAATGCTATTGTTGACATAATTCGTTCGCTCCTGCTTAATATTATTTATTTAAAGCCATTTGGTTAGTTTTCACAGCTGCTGAATCTTTAGCTGCTGAATCTGCTACTGATTTTACAGGTGCAGGTGCCACTGGCAAATTAAATTGTTTTCTTAAATCGTCGTTTAAGTATGTTTTTTGTTCAGCTATCCAAGTTTTGTACTCAGCCTCAGAAACAACACGTACAACTTTTTGCATGTTGTAGTGACCTGATCCACAAATCTTAGCACATAAGAAAAGGTACTTAAAGTTAGGATCGTTAGTTTCTTGCTGCATTTCTGCAGTAGTTTTTGTAGGCGTAAACTCAAATATAGTTCTCATACCTGGTACGGTATTTAACTGTACCCTGAAGTGTGGCATGTAAAAACTGTGAATTACATCTTTACTGGTTAAGATCAATTTAACTGGTTTACCAACAGGAAGAACCATTTCATCAGCCATCTCATCATCGCGGGAGTTGATATCTTTGAAATCGATACCCAATGTATTGGTAGCAGTAGTTAACTTGTAGTTTTTGTTACCTACTATTCCATCAGCTCCAGGGTAACGGATAGACCATTTAAACTGCTCAGAAGTAACTTCTATCTGTAATGGTTTGTGGTTTGGATCTTCAACTTTGAAGAAAATAGATCTCCAGGTTAAAAAACCCATTAATACCAAAACAGTTAATACTAAAGCCGGAACAATTGTCCAGATTTTTTCGATGGTATTATTGTGTGGATAGTAGTAAGCTTTTCTTTTAGCCGAGTATTTATAGATATAAGAAAATCCGAATAATAAGATGTGGGTAACTACAAATACAATCGTGGTAATGATTAATGTTAAATTAAACATTTCATCAATTTTCTTTCCATGCTCTGATGCCGCATCAGGAAGCAACATTGCCCCATGTACTGTATATTCCCAATATACACCATATAACCCGATCACTAAAAACAGCGCAAATAAACTTGCGTGTACCCTGTTCCAGTTAATACCAACAGGTTTACCTTGTGCTTCGCGGCTTAATTCATATACTTTTATGGCTTTACCAATAATTGCAATGAATAAGCATACGGCAAGGAAAACCAGAATATAAAATATTACCGATTTATAAACCTCGCCCATATCAACTTTCGGTGCCGCGGCAGCACCTGCTGCTGCATCTTGCGCAAATACGCTAGTGTTTGCAAAAACAGTAATCAATACTGCTAAAGCTGCGGTCGTTTTATTCGTTATAAACTTTCTTAAACTCATTTTCTTAAAAGTAGTACGCTGTACTGCTAATTATAATAATAATTAAATATTTGCTTTATCCTATCACCACTACAGTTGATGATGCAAACTTTCTTGTAATAATGGGTGATTCTTTGCAATTAAAGGTTTCTTGCTTAACGATGTTAAAACCGTAAAGGTAAACAATCCTACGAAACCTACTGCAGTACCAATTTCAATGATACCGAAACCATTATGTCCTTCTTCTACCGCTCCTGGCATAATCATTTGGTAGTAATCTACCCAGTGACCTAAAAGCACCACAATAGAAACGAACAACAATTTCGCATCTGTTCTTTTGTTATCTCTGTCCATTAATAATAATACTGGCGCTAAGAAGTTCATGGCCAGGTTTAAGAAAAACCAGAACTTGTAATACTCAAAGCGTTTGTAGAAATATACAGTCTCTTCAGGCATGTTTGCATAGTAGATCAATAAGAATTGAGCAAACCATACATAAGTCCAGAAGATAGAGAAACCGAAGATAAACTGACCTAAATTGTGTAAGTGGCTATTGTTAACCCATTGCATATAACCAGCTCTTCTTAATAAGATAAGAATAATGGCGATAGTAGCTAAACTGCTTACCCACATAGCGGCGAAGTTATACCAGCCGAACATGGTTGAGAACCAGTGTGCCTCTAATGACATTACCGTATCGAAAGCAAAAATCGGCGTTGTAAAACCGTAAATTACCAAGAAGATACAAGCATTTTTAAAGCTTTTTCTGTAAGAATTTAAACCACCTGCTAAATCTTCATTGTAAGAAAACTTAACAAACATGATCGAAAATATACTATAGATACCTAAGAACACCACCTGGCGGCCTAAGAAAAAAGGTACATTTAAGAATACCGACTTACCAGCAATGATAGAATCATAATTAGCACTGTTTGGATCTGTTAATCCATCTGCATGCCAGTGATGGTATAAGTTGTGTGTGTACAAACCTGCCGAAATTACGACAACAAGTATTACAGCTGCAATAGGCAATGTTTTTGCCATAGCTTGTGGTACACGTAAAATTGATGCAGACCAACCTGCCTGAGCTACATATTGAACAGCCAGGAAAAATGTACCCGACATACAAACGCATGCAAAGTAATATGCCATAAGCAACAGGTTAGCAAAAGTACGCTCGTGCATTACTTTATCGCCGGCTAAGAAACCGAACAATACAGCCGCAATACCGATAACGATACCAACAATGCTTAAGGTTTTTACTTTACCTGTAAACTCAAACTGTTCACTAAAATTAATATTGTGAGTTCCCATTTATATTCTGCTTTACTATTGTCCTTTTTGTAATTGTTGAACATACATCACCACTTTCCAACGATCTGTTGGTGAGATTTGCGAAGCATGCGAGCCCATGTTATTTACACCGTATGTAATGGTGTGGTAAATTTTACCTGCAGTAAGATCAACCATGTTACCACCTCTAGACGATGCGCCTGTTTGATAAGCAGGTACACCACTAAATTTCTCAATTTTAACTAAGTGTCCTTGTCCATCGCCTTTTTCTCCGTGGCAAGGGCTACAGAAAACGGTAAATAAGTGTTTACCCTGAGCTAAATTAACAGTATCTACTGGTAAAGGGTTAACCATGCTCACACCTGCTGCTTCATATCCTTCTTTTGTATTAGGATACTCATCATATTCAGTAAAACCTACTGGTTTAGTGTGTGCAGGTGGCAACTGAGCTGTTTTACCATCTTTAAAATTTTTGTTTGGTTGATCTGGATTGTAAGCAATCGGATCATACATGTTTCTGGCATATTCTAAGCCAGTACTGCGTTTATCTTTACAAGCAGAAAAGGTAGCTGCAAAAGCGATAGCTAAAAACGCCGTGTAAACAAATTTATTCTTATTCATAGCTAATGTACTTCCTTTCATTATACTTTATTTCTAAAGCACCTGCATCTTTTAATAATCCATCAATTACAGTATGTTCTACATTGTCTTTTGCATCAACTGCAATAACAAAACGATCATCAGTAGCACGTAAATCCATCACTCTTGGTGCTCTTCCCGGAAATAAGTGAGTAGATGCATAATAAGTTAACACCATACCGAAAGCACAGAATAATACTGTAAGCTCGAACATTATCGGAATAAAATCCGGTAATGCGAATGATGGTTTACCACCTATGTTTACTCTCCAGTCGATTACTGCGCAGAAATAAATCAAAGCGAATGCACAGCAAGTACCGGTAATACCAAAGCAAAATGCTGCGATATCGATTCTAGATCTTTTAATTCCTAATTTGGCTTCTATTCCGTGTATAGGCATCGGTGTATATACATCATGAATGCTGATGTTATTTTCCTGAAGCTTTTCGATGCCGTGCATCATTTCGTCAGGATCGCCAAAGCTGCCTAAAATATATTTGATATCACTCATTGTTATATTTTTGCGTAATCTTCTTGTTTAACACTATCAAATTTTTCTAAAGACTCTACGTATTCTGCAACGTATTCTTTATTCTCATGCCCTTCTTTAATCTGTTTCATTTTGGCTTGCTCACTTGCAGTTTTTAATAATAATTTAACCTCTGCTATAGCGATTGATGGCAATACTCTTAAGAATAATAAGAATAAAGTAAAGAACAAACCAATTGATCCTACGAATACACTAATATCAACCCAGGTTGGATAGAACATTGCCCAACTTGATGGAATATAATCGCGGTGTAATGAAGTAACGATAATTACGAAACGCTCGAACCACATACCCACGTTTACTACGATTGATAAAATCCAGGTAGCTTTAATGCTTAAACGGATCTTTTTGAACCATAACAACTGTGGAGAGATTACGTTACAGGTCATCATCATCCAGTACGACCACCAGTAAGGACCGGTAGACCTGTTGATAAATGCATACTGCTCATACTCAGAACCTGAATACCAGGCAATGAAGAACTCAGTTAAATAAGCCACACCAACGATTGATCCGGTTAAGATGATGATTTTATTCATCGACTCGATATGGAACATGGTGATGTAGTTTTCTAAGCCCAATACTTTACGTGCAACCAATAATAAGGTTAATACCATCGCAAATCCTGAGAAGATCGCCCCTGCTACGAAGTATGGAGGGAAGATGGTCGTGTGCCATCCTGGAATTACCGATGTTGCAAAGTCCATTGATACAATGGTGTGTACCGAAAGTACAAGTGGTGTAGAGATACCTGCTAAGATTAACGACACCGCTTCGAAACGCTGCCATGTTTTAACACTTCCACTCCATCCAAAAGAGAAGATAGAATAGATTTTTCTACGTGTACCCACTGCACGGTCGCGGATGGTAGCGATATCTGGCAATAAACCTGTGTACCAGAATAATAATGATACAGAGAAGTAAGTCGAGATCGCAAACATATCCCACACCAATGGTGAGTTAAAGTTTACCCAAAGTGATCCGAATTGATTTGGTAAAGGTAAAACCCAATAAGCTAACCATGGACGGCCCATGTGCGATACAACATAAGTTGCGGCACAGATTACGGCGAAAATGGTCATCGCCTCTGCCGAACGGTTGATGGAGTTACGCCAGTTCTGACGGAAGAGTAATAGTACTGCCGAAATTAGTGTTCCAGCGTGACCGATACCTACCCACCATACGAAACCGGTGATATCCCAAGCCCAACCAACTGTTTTATTTAAACCCCATGCACCGATACCGTTCCAGAAAGTGTAGCTTACTGCTACTACCCAAAGTAAAGCACCTAATGAGGCAACGATGAAACCAATCCACCAAGCCTTATTCGGCTTGTTCTCTACCGGGCTTAAAATATCATCCGTAATTTTTGCATACGTGATGTTATCTCCGGTAATTAATGGTTCTCTAAGTATTGATTCGTTATGTCCTGACATAATTTGTATTTTCTTTATACTAAAGCTTACGCTTGTACTGTTGTATCTGTATTTCTAATTTTTGTCATGTATCCGATACCCGGTTTCACATTGATTTCTTCTAATACGTAGTAGATACGCTCAGAACGTAATGCTTTTGAAACCTCTGAATTTGGATCGTTTGCATCACCAAATACAATCGCATTTGCTGAACAAGCTTCCTGACAAGCCATTTTAATATCGCCATCTTTTAATGGACGTTTCTCCAGTTTAGCTTGTAATTTGCCACCTTGTATACGTTGAATACACATAGAGCATTTTTCCATTACCCCTCTCGAACGTGTAGTTACATCAGGGTTTAAAACTAATTGGGTAAACTCGTTATTTAAATAGTTATCGAAACGTGAATCGTTCCAGTAGTTAAACCAGTTGAAACGACGTACTTTATACGGACAGTTATTTGCACAGTAACGTGTACCTACGCAACGGTTATAGGCCATGTGATTTAAACCATCACTTGAGTGTACAGTTGCCAATACCGGACAAACGGTTTCGCAAGGTGCGTGATCACAGTGTTGGCACAACATTGGTTGGTGAACCACAGAAACATGATCTAAGTCTTCTAACTTAGCAATTTCTTTCTCTCTGGTTACATCACCATCCTTAGTTTCGTAGCTGTAATAACGGTCGATACGGATCCAGTGCATTTCACGACGACGGCGAACCTCATCACGGCCTACAACAGGAATATTGTTTTCAACGTTACAAGCAACAATACAAGAACCACAACCTGTACAAGCATTCAAATCGATTGCCATAACCCAGTTGTTACCTGGTTTTTCGTATTGATCCCAAAGATCGTAATCTTTATGCTCGCCTTTTTCGTTACCAGCTCCAGGATTTTTTAAGTACTCTTTAAAAGTAGCTTCTTTAATCACTGCACGGCCTTCGAAAGAGTGGTGAGTTTGTGTTTGAGCTAACTCATAGTAACCGCCCGTTGGGGTAATGGTTACCGAAGTAGCATATTGGAAAGTTCCATTTACAAAAGAAACAAAAGGGAAAGCATTTTTACCTACATCGTTACCCGCTTTACCAGTTTTGGTACGGCCATAACCTAATGCGATAGATGCAGTTCCTTGTGCTTGTCCTGGCTGGATCAATACCGGAAGATCTACTGAATATCCGTTGCTCGCTTTAACAGTTACAACATCAAATTCTTTAACTTTTAATTTCTCAGCAAATTTTGGTGCAAGAGCAACATAGTTATCCCAGGTTACTTTAGATACCGGATCAGGTAACTCTTGTAAGAATGCGTTGTTTGCATTTTTACCATCGCGCATCGGGATGCTTTCGTAAACCTGTAACTCTACTTCCTTAGCTAAAGCTTTGCTGCTATTCGCAATCGAAGTAGCAACCTGCGCTAAAGATTGAGTGAATGAATATGCCCCAGCAGTTTTTGCTGTTGCAGTAACCACTCCTTTTTCTAAAACTTCTTCCCATTTCAAACCAACAGCTGGTAACATTTTAGCTTCCCAGTTGCTGCGCACAAACTGATAGTAATCTTTAACCGGAGCATCAGACCAGGTTAATAAACTCTCTTCAGCCTGGCGGCTATTGAAAACAGGGTTGATTGTTGGCTGAACGATAGAATAATATCCTTCGTAAGCGTTTGCATCACCCCATGATTCTAAGTAGTTATGGTTAATTGCAATGGCATCACAAGCGGTTGCAGTTTCATCAGCACGATCAGAGAATGAAATTTTAGCAGGAACCTTAGCTAATGCATCAGTAAACGCTTTTGCATTTGCAGCATCGTAAACTGGGTTGCTGTTTAAGAATAAAACAGCACCAACTTCGCCGCGGTTCATTTCAGCAACTAAGCCATTAAATTCGGCATCGTTACCTGCATATAAATAACAAGGGTTATCCAAATCGATCGTAGTACCGTAACTTCCGATAGCGGCGTTAATGGCATTTACTAAAATCTGAGTAGAAACATCGTTCGAACCACAAACTACAAGGCCTTTACCTTTAGCTTGTACCAATTCTTTAGCTACCAATTTAATTACTTTATCGGCAGTGGTGTTGTTACCTAATGTTCCGCCAGGTAAAGCACTACCTGTAATTGCATTGTATAAAGCAATTAAAGCAGGTCCTTCTTCCGATAATTTAACCGGAACACGGGTATCTGCATTGGTACCTGTTAAGCTCATTCCACTTTCGAACTGAATGTGGCGGCTCATTTTTTTATTTTCTAACGATTTGTAGTTACGGTTAGCGGTATATTGAGCAGTAAACTCTTCTCCGCTAATCCAGGTACCTAAGAAATCGGCACTGAAACTTACAATTAAATCGGCTTTATCAAAGTTGTATTTAGGTAAAACGGCTTTACCGAAACTGTTTTGGTTAGCCTGGATAATACCGGTATAAGAAACCGCATCGTACTGAACCAATTTAGCAGCAGGATATTTTGCAATAAACTGCGCAATAACAGCATTAGTAGACGGGCTGTTTACGGTTGATGATACAATACGGATTTTCTTTCCGCCCGCCTGTGCTTTTGCCAATTCGCCTTTTACAAAGCTGTCGATTTTTGCCCAGGTAGTTTCTTCAGCTTTTCCGTCTTTTACTAAAGCTGGTGCTTTTAGTTTAGATACATCATATAAATCTAAAACCGAAGCCTGCGCTCTCGCATCTGTACCGCAGTTAAATTGACCCGCATTTGGATTTGGTTCAATTTTAATCGGGCGTCCCTCTCTTGTTTTAACTAAAATACTCTGGCCATTAAAGCTCGAAGTATAATAGTTAGGAATACCCGGAGTAACCTCTTCAGGTTTTACCAGGTAAGGAATAGATTTATGAACAGGGGCAGTTTGACAGGCTGCCAAAGTTACTGCACCTAAACCAAAACCTAACGCCTTTAAAAAGTCGCGGCGTGGGGTAACGGTACTTAACCCTGCTTCATTTAAAACATCTTCTATTGGAAGTGGCTCGGCGAATTCGTTTTTGTTATTCTTAACAAAATCGGGTGTATTGTTATACTCCTCTAAGCCTTTCCAGTATTTTTTGTTGCTTTCCATTTAAGCTATATTACTGTTTATTCGAACGTTCTTACTAAACTCTATCTATTAATAGTGGCATTTACCACACTCTAAACCACCCAATAACGCTGGTGTAATTTTCTCGCCTTTTTTAATCTTCTCATGCGCTTCGATAACCTTAGCGTAGAAAGCATTATTTTTCTGACCAGAAATATCTGTTTCCTTATGGCAGTTAATACACCATTTCATGGTTAATGGAGAATATTGGTAAATTTCTTCCATTGTATTAACCGGACCGTGACAGGCGAAACATACAGGTTCTGTTGGTTGTAATCCTTTTGCTTTACGGATTGCATCTTCTGCAACAACTACGTGTTGAGAGTGATTGAAGTAAGCAAAATCAGGAAGGTTGTGTACACGCACCCATTCCATTGGTTTAGCTTTACCCTCATCATATTTCTGTGTTTCAGGATCATAACCTAAAGCATTATAGATTTTTTTGATCTCAGGAGAAATCTCACCATCATATTTATCTCTTGCCTGAACAGCTTTATGGCAGTTCATACAAACGTTTAATGATGGAATAGTTGCATTTTTAGATTTAAATGCGCCGTTGTGGCAATACTGACAATCGATCTGATTGATACCAGCGTGCAACTCGTGAGAGAATTTAATTGGCTGAACTGGTTGGTAACCGGTATGAACACCAGTGTTCCACATGCCCATCCAACCGAATGAACCTAAACAGATGATTAAACACAAGATAAAAAACATTACAAATTTCTTGTTTTTAAACATCTTGCGCACACCAACCTTTAATGGCACATCTTCTTCAATCTCGATACCTTGTTTTTGTAAAATCAGGCGCTCTAACAATTTAGAAGCACGGCCCAAGATTACTAAAATAACAATCGCCAATACAACGATAGCCACAATACCTGCAATTGATAAACCTGAAGTACCGCTTTCTGCAGCACCAGCCTTAGGTGCATTTGGATCAACAGCTGCTTTTGGCTCACCTTCTTTAATGTATTGTAAGATGTCTTTAACTTTTGTTTCATCCAATTCAGGAAAAGAAGTCATTGCTACTTTTCCATTCTCATTGAATAATTTAACAGCCTCTGGATTTCCAGATGCAACCAATCCTTGAGAATTAGGAATCCACTTTAGAAGGAATTCTTCTGAATGGCGATCGCTTACACCGGTTAAGGCTGGACCAACCAATTTAGCATCTAACGCGTGGCACGAAGAACATTTTGCTTTGAAAAGCGTTCTTCCTTCTTTAGCATCCTGCGCATTTACGGTAGAAACCGCTATTACGGAAATTGCTGAAAATACGAATAACGACTTCCAAACGCTTTTTAAAATCATCGAGATATCTCTCATAATGAACACTTTATACTTATTTAATTTACTTTTTGTTGTGAAATTGATGCTGAACTAGGGGTAGCCCCACCAAAACTTGAACAAAAGTATAACTTATTAATAAATCCCATGACATAATAGTGACTGGAAATACAATTTATAATCATTCTAAACAAATGTCGTTTCAAGCCATTCAGGCAATAAAAATGCCCATTTTTGATATGTTATCTCCAATGGGCATACTAGAAACCAATTTGGTTTATTTATTTTTAATGATTATTGTTTTAATATCCAGGCAAACATTAACGGTGCAACAATTGTTGCGTCACTTTCTACAATAAATTTTGGCGTGTGGATATCTAATTTACCCCAGGTAATCTTTTCGTTCGGCACAGCACCAGAATATGAGCCATAAGAAGTGGTCGAATCTGAAATCTGGCAGAAATAACTCCAGAAAGGGATATTCTCCATTTCCATATCCTGATAAAGCATTGGTACCACACAAATAGGAAAATCGCCGGCTATACCACCACCAATCTGAAAGAAACCAATTCCTTTGCCACCGCTGTTTGCAATATACCAGTCGGCCAACCAACCCATATATTCAATACCACTTTTCATTGTAGTTGCTTTCAATTCGCCTTTCATCACATATGAGGCGAAAATGTTACCCATTGTAGAATCTTCCCATCCTGGTACAACAATCGGCAAATTCTTTTCTGCCGCAGCAAGCATCCACGAGTTTTTAGGATCTATTTCATAATATTGCTCCAAATCGCCGCTTAAAAGCATCTTGTACATAAATTCATGCGGAAAATATCTTTCGCCGGCAGTATCTGCATCTTTCCATATTTTATGGATATGTTTCTGCAAACGGCGGAAAGCCTCTTCTTCAGGGATACAGGTATCGGTAACACGGTTATAATGATTCTCTAAAAGGTCCCACTCATCCTGCGGACTTAAATCGCGGTAATTTGGTACACGTTTATAATGTGAGTGTGCTACCAGGTTCATAATATCTTCTTCAAGGTTTGCACCGGTACAAGAAATAATAGCCACTTTATCCTGGCGGATCATCTCGGCAAGTGAAATTCCCAATTCTGCAGTACTCATTGCACCAGCAAGTGTGATCATCATTTTACCACCTTCATCTAAATGCGTTTCGTATCCTTTAGCCGCATCCATCATTGCCGCAGCATTAAAATGGAGGTAATTACGCTCCATAAACTGAGATATTGGTCCTCTTGTATTGCTCATTTCGTTTTGTATTGTTTGCCGCAAAAATAGGTATTTAGGCCGAAAGGTTAAAACGTAAAAGCGTTTAGCGTTTGGAGCATGGTGCTGGTTTAGTCCAGAGTCCTTAGTCTGCAGTCTAAAGCCGATTAAATTATATAAGCAATTCCTCTCGATTGTCATCCTGAGCGGAGTCGAAGGATCTCTTATTTGAAAAGCAATGGCAGCAATTCTTTTAACGTCAGTCCGGCTCATATCTTTATCTTTATAATAAAATAATCAAAAGAGGGAGATAAACTTGTAGTCCCGCAAGGCACGGAAATTAA
>NZ_JBXANE010000005.1:0-430522 GCF_058801365.1 Pedobacter sp. GW822-FHT03F06 | reverse complement strand
AAGCTAAGAAAAACTCCAAAAAAAGAGTTTTTCTTAAAATAAATTTGCAATTGTGGTAAACCTAGAATACGACTGGAGCGCAGCAGAATGGAGAGATCTATCTGGTTAAATTTATCGCTCCCTTCATCCTCCTTACTTCTTATTTATTTCTCATTCTAAAAACAATATTCTAAATTAGTTTGCTGAACCCAAACAAGCTAATCATGACCGAACCTAAATCCCGATTGTTATCTCTTGATTTTTTCAGGGGATTAACTGTAGCCGCAATGATCTTAGTGAACAATCCGGGCAGCTGGGGTCACATTTACGCGCCTTTAGCGCATGCGGAATGGAATGGATGTACACCCACCGATTTAATTTTTCCATTCTTCTTATGGATTGTTGGAGTATCCATTGCATTTGCCATGAGCAATAGTAAAACAGACCCGTCTACACATCAAAAAACAATCATAAAAGCCATTAAACGTGGTATTATACTTTATTTACTCGGTTTCTTTTTAGCCATTTTCGGGAAAATTATCAGTGCCATAATAGATGGCAGATCGATTTGGGAGGCTTTTCAAACGGTTCGTCTTTTAGGTGTTTTACAAAGAATAGGCATTGTTTTTATCATTAGCAGTATCATTTTCATCAAGGTACCGAACAAAACCATATTCAAAATCTTTGTTGTAATCCTTGCCCTTTATTGGGCCTTAATGACATTTATTCCTGTACCGGGAGTAGGCTACCCCAACCTGGAAAAAGAAACCAATTTAGCCGCCTGGATCGACCGCGGTATTTTAACAGAAGCACATACCTGGGCATCGTCTAAAACCTGGGATCCGGAAGGGATTTTAAGCACATTGCCGGCGGTAGGAACCTGCTTATTTGGCATTTTGGTTGGTGTTTGGATGCGCAAAAAAGATGTAGACAATCCAACTAAGGTGGC
Organism: Pedobacter sp. GW822-FHT03F06; assembly: GCF_058801365.1. Taxonomy (NCBI): domain Bacteria; kingdom Pseudomonadati; phylum Bacteroidota; class Sphingobacteriia; order Sphingobacteriales; family Sphingobacteriaceae; genus Pedobacter; species Pedobacter sp. GW822-FHT03F06. Next base: position 429,594 of record NZ_JBXANE010000005.1, on the reverse strand, counting down.
CTGGTTATTTACTGCCGGCATAACCGCTGTTATTTTAGGTTTACTTTGGGATTTACAATTTCCGATCAATAAAGCCCTTTGGACAAGTTCTTATGTGCTCTACGCAGGTGGATTGGCGTCAATTGGACTGGCACTTTGTTACTGGATCATTGATGTTCAGGGTTACAAAAAATTCACTACTCCTTTTGTTGTTTATGGTGTAAATGCCATAACGGTCTTTTTCTTAGCAGGATTAATGCCCCGAGTATTAAACCTGATCCAGATTACCAAACCTGATGGTACAAAAACAGGATTATTGGTGCGCTTCTATGAAACTTGTTACAGCCCGTTTTTTAGCCCGATAAATGCTTCCTTAGTTTGGGCCATAACCTATGTGCTCGGTTTTTATGTGATATTATATTTTATGTATAAAAAGAACATTATTATTAAGGTTTAGTAAATTTACGCTGTAATTGATTGTCCCCCTCTGCAATTGAAAAAGAAAACCACCATATACGATATAGCCAAGGAGCTTGATATTACTGTTTCGACAGTTTCCAGGGCGCTTAGTGGCTTTCCGGCAATAAGTAACGCCACCAGAAAGGCCGTTGTTGAAATGGCTAAAAAATTAAATTATAGCCCAAATAAACTCGCCTCTGCATTAAAATCTGGCAAAACCCATATTATTGGTGTAATTGTACCAAGTGTACAAGCACATTTCTTCGCATCTATTATCCATTGCATAGAAGACGGGCTGAAAGACAGCGGATACCGTGTTATTATCTACCAATCTAACGAATCTTTAGAGAACGAAATAAACGGCGTTAAAACTTTACTAGAGGCGCAGGTAGACGGCATTATGGCCTCCATGTCTTTAGAAACAAAAGATGTTTCGCACTTTGCCGAAATTATTAAGCAAAATAAACCACTTATTTTATTCGATCGAGTAAATCTAGAACTAAAAGTCCCGACCATTACACTTGATGATTTCAAGGCAGGTTATATCGCTACGAAACATTTAATCGATCAGGGTTATAAAAAAATTGCGTTTGTAACCACCGTTCATCAGGTTAAAATATTTAACGATCGTTTAGAAGGATACAAAGCAGCCTTAGCCGACCATAACCTTCCACTAATGAAAGAACATATTATTTTTGGTGGTTTATCCATTAAAGACGGCCGGTTTGGTGCTGGCAAGTTAATGCGCAGCAGAAACAAACCTGATGCTATTATTGCAGGTGATGATTTTACCGCATTAGGTGTAATTAAAAAGCTTAAAGAGATTGATGAGACACCCCCTGAAGTTGGTGTAATTGGTTTCGCCAATGAAGCATTCTCCGCTTACATTACCCCTAATCTATCAACAATTGATCAGCATGCACCGCAAATGGGCATAGAATGTGCTAAAATGTTTTTGAAAATGATTAATCAGGAGAGCCCATATGCCAACATGGAGCATATCGTGCTCGATCCAGCTGTTGTAGAAAGAGAATCGACCAATAAGAAAGAAAAATAGTGCTTATTACTCCTTCGCTAAAGGCACTTCGATACCAACAGGCCCGCTCGGTTCACTTTCATTTTTTAATCGGTCTAGTGCAGTCACGAGATAGCTGTACCGCTTTCCGCTTTCTACACTGGTATCAATAAATGATAGATAATCTTCAAAGCTTATTTTAACAATGTTCTTAGGATCGAGTACTGAAATTTTTTCACCTTCGCTAAACCGGTAAATTACAAATCCCGAGGCCGTTTCTCCATCTTTTGCCTTTACCGGAAGCTGCCATTTTAAATGCACACCATCTTTTAGTGCATCTGCCGTTAATGCTTGGGGCTCGTTTGGCGGCACTTCATCCAGCCAGGGCATTTGCGGCGGCAAAGCAGGGTACTTATAAAAATCATTCTTTAAAGAGTCGCCCACCGCTTTAGCAACTGTACTTAATGATTTAGAACTAAAAAACACGCTCCCCTGAATCCGGTTGTTATTTCTTATGTATCTAATCTGATTGGGTATTTCGCCCAGGTTTTTCCAGGCTGCTTCTGCCCTCGAATTTACCAGATAGGCACCCTGTCCGATATAAACATGCCTACCAAAAGTATTATTGCTCCACCAGTCGACCAAAATACCATAGGGCGCTACTCTTCTGGTAAACGTAAAATAAATTTGAGGGTTGATATAATCTACCCAACCTTCTCTAACCCATTTACGGCTATCGGCAAAAAGTTCTGCATAATTGGATAGGCCGCTGGTAGCAGAACCTTCGGGATCTTCATTTTTATTTTTCCAGATACCAAAAGGACTAATGCCAAATTTTACCCATTTTTTATAGTGGTGAATACTATCATCCAACTGCTTGATAAGCAGATCGACGTTATTGCGCCTCCAATCTTTTATATCTGAAAAATTATTGGGGTACTTGTAAAAAGTATTTCCATCGTTAATCGTTTGCCCTTCTACTTTATAAGGATAAAAATAATCGTCGAAGTGAATTCCATCTATATCGTATCCTTTTACTACATCTAAAATTACCTGAACAATATATTCCCTTACATCCGGAATACCCGGATCAAACTGTTTTTTGCCACCATAGGTAAAAAACCAGTCAGGGTGTTTACGATAAGCATGGTTTTCGCTTAAAACAGCTGAGCTACTCATACTGGCCCTATAAGGATTAAACCAGGCATGGAGTTCCATTCCCCTGAAATGAGCTTCTTTAATGGCAAAGGCCAAAGGGTCGTAACCAGGTGCAGGTGCTAAACCTTGTTTACCCATTAACCATTGGCTCCAGGGCTCTCTGGATTTTGCGTAAAACGCATCAGCTGCTGGTCTAACCTGCAAAATAATTGCATTCATCCCTTGACTTTTATGTCTTTCTAAAATACCAATCAGCTCCTGCTTTTGTTGATCGATGCTTAAACCTGGCTTCGATGGCCAGTCTATATTGGTAACAGTAGCCACCCAAACACCCCTAAACTCCCTTTTTGGTGCAATTTTTGATAAAGGTTGTGCATTTAATATATAAGGTACTACAGTTAAAGATAAAAGTGCGTATAGGAAGTTTTTAAGCATTATTTCTGTCTTATTTTTTATTCAGGTTGTGTGTTTGTGTTGATTTGAATACAAATGAACATTAGCAAGTAAACGATTTTTTTTAAAAACTCTTATAAGTTTATTAAAAATTTTAATTTGCGCCCTGCTAAAATTAATTGTGTACCCCCATTTACCTATGGAGAACAAAAGTATATTAATTTACAGAAGATACAGCGTTATTAAAAATGGAACCACAAAAGATTAATAAGGGTGATAGAAACAAAATTTACTTCCTGGTCATCGTTATTGCAGCTTTAATTGGCACAAATGCTTACTTGTTTTTTAAAGATCGACAGCAAAGTGAAAGATTTGTAACAGTTAGTACAGAGAAGGATAAACTGCGGCTCGAGGTAGAAAAGATTGAGGTTGAACTGGATAAGGTTAATGCACTGAACCTGGATTTAAATGAGAAGCTTGTTGAAGAGCAGAAGCTGGCCCGGGTAAAAATCGAAGAACTTAAAGCCGCTTTAGAAAAAAACCAGATTACCCAGGGCGAACTCGATAAAGCCAATGCGCAGATTAATGAACTGAAAACATTTGTAAAAAACTACAATGATCAGATTATTCAGCTGCAGAAAGACAACATTTTCCTAAAAAACAGTCGCGATAGTCTACAGAACACCCTAAGAAACATCAGCAGTAAGGCATCAAACTTAGAAAACGAAAACACTAATTTAAATGCAAAAGTTAAAACTGCCGCAGCATTAAAGCTTCAATCTGCCGAAATTATTGCTTTCAGAACAAAATCAAGCGGCAAAAAAGTAGAAGTAACCAAATCATCTACTGCCGAGAAGTTAAGCGTGCGTTTTAATGTTGTGCCCAACCAATTGGCAGAAAAAGGACATCATAACATTTATCTCCGGGTATTCGATCCCGCTGGGAATCTGCTTGCAGACGAAGGAAACCATTTTGAGGCCGATGGGCAGGATATGCAGTTCAGCCACTCTATTTTTATTAACTACAATAACGATGACAGTACCTATGTTATCGATTGGGCAAACCCTAAACCATTTATAAAGGGCATATATACCGTAATTTTATATGCTGATGGCAATACCATGGGCAAGGCTCAAGTGGAGCTGAGATAAAATCCACCTCCTGATTAATCAATCTCTACCTGTTTTTAATTTAAGCCAAAGGAAAGTTAAGATAAAACGTTGTTCCTAAACCGCTTATCGAAGTAAACTTAACCGAACCGCCAGCATTTTCTACAGCCTGTTTAACAAAGGCTAAGCCTAAACCTGTACCTGACGTTTTTGTAGTGAAGTTAGGTACAAATATTTTATCGTGCAGGACCAGCGGAATACCTTTTCCATTATCTTTTATCTCGATATATGCATTTTTTGCATCTACATATATGATGATGGTGATGCAGCATAAACTTTCCTCATCAATAGCTTCTATTGCGTTTTTAAGCAGGTTGTTAAACGTTCTCAAAAGCTGATCGTGATCGGCCATGATTTCGATGTCCTTATCACTTTTGTTAAGTACATCAATGGTTACATTTTCCGTGCTTTTAAATACTTCTCTCGCCTGTTCAATAATCGGGAGTAAAGAAAGGCGCTCCAGGTTGGTATCGGGCATTTTGGCAAAATTAGAAAACTCAGAAGCAATCTTCGAAAGGCTATCAATCTGTTCTATAAACGATTTGCTAAATTTATTAAACTTCAGTTCGAAGTTTGGATCTTTCTCTTTCCAAGATTTTTCTAACAGCTGAACACCTAATTTTAAGGGCGTTAACGGATTCTTGATCTCGTGGGCAACCTGTTTCGCCATTTCGCGCCAGGCACTCTCCCGTTCCGATCTGGCTAGCTTAATCGCACTATCTTCTAAGGCTGCAATCATGTGGTTATACTCCTTAATCAGAGAGCCGATCTCATCATGCCTACGCCATACGATGGGTTCGTTCTTTTGCCCGATTTTCGTTTTACTGATACTCTCCTGAATAAAAGTTAAGGGACTGGTAATCTGATTGGCCAAAAATACAGCCAATACACCAATAGCCACAAATACCAAAGCATAGAGATTAATGAGGTTACTTACAAAAAGCGCCAGTTTATCTGTATATTCTTCTTCGGTAGAGTAATTTGGCAGGCCGATATAGGCAATTGTTTTATTTTGTGCATTCCTGATGGGAGCATATGCTGCAGCGTAGGTTAAGTTGCCTATCTTTTCCTCCGTATTGATAAATTCTGAACGATGCAAGCCCCCTAAAGAAGCAAAGGCAGATGGCCCCATTTTTTTACCGATAATTTTATAATTATAGAGTTTTGGATAAGTGGTCATGATGAGGTTACCATTCAGATCGTATAGGTTCAGGTCCGCATTATTGATATCAGCAAAATTGTTAAAATCTGCTGCAGCGTTCTCGTCGTTTGCAATTATGCCATTGCTAAAAATCTGTTTCTCAAAATTCTGCTGCACCTTCCTTATCTTATCTTTTAATATCGTATCCTGTTGCCCACGGTACTCATTGTTCATATAATAGTAAGTTCCCCAACCTACAATAACCAGTGTTGCAACAACAGCCAGCACAATAGATACCTGGATTCTGGTTTTGTACAAAATTTTATTGGCATTGATCATTAAAGACCTATTGATACTAAACCAGCCCACCTTATCATCGTCAAGGTTTTTGATTAGCCATATTAATCCATAAAGTAACAAGGAGAAGATGATAAATATCAGAAAGAAAAACGATAGCGCCGCCAAACGTTCTACATAATCTACCTTCTCTTTACTGATAACAACCATTTTGCTGTTAGTTGGCTTGTAAATTAAATGGCTGTAATGAAGTTCATCATCATTACTGGTTATAAAATCATCTTTTTTACCTTTAAAGATGCTGCCATCTAAGGGATATGTATAATTTCCAGATTGATTAAGCAATTTATTATTGCTGTACAAGGCAATAGAATACCCCTTAAAATCTTCGTCTTTGATCAATTTTTGATCGCCTAAAAGATCGGGTAGCCGATTGTTATAATTATAGGGCTTCGAGCGGAGTTCGATAACGAGTGTACCTAATAAACTGCCCTTATCTACAACGGAGATGATACCAAAGTAATCCTGATAACCAAATGTATTGTTAACCTGATAAAAAAAGTTGGATCCATCAATTTTAACAGACCCGGCCTCAACTAGGTTTTTGTACTTATCAATTGGTGGCGTATCAGAATTTTCTATCGCAGCACCCAGTCTGTCATATGGATAAATCTGATAATCGTAGCGGTTTAAATAGCCATCTAAATAATCTTTAATATGATTTTTTAGCACCGAGTAACTGCCTTTTCGGTTTTGAGTAAAATAGCTTGTCAGAAAGTTATCTTTAACAATTTCATTACCCAAAGTACCTAAAGCAATAATGGCATTCGGATCTTCTGACGATTGTACCTTTCTGGCCAAAGGCTCGCGCAAACTTCTTTCCTTAATGTCCTTATATTTGGTGTATTTAATGGAAGTATTAAAAGCCAGACAGAAAAACACAATGGCAAACATGCCGATTGAGAAATTCTTTTCTTTTAAATAAACAGCCCGTGCCACGATAAATAATACAAGGGCAAAAACGATAAAAAACGCATTAAAATCCACCACTAGCTTGTAGATAAAAACACCTGCAAAGCCAATTAAAAAAATAATGGCCCGCTCTTTATTACTTACGTTTAATTGGCTGCTTACTGTTGCCGAAACAGCAGTTATCAGGTAAATCTGAAACCAGGCCAGACATAAAATGACAATCCCTACCCAGCTGGTTCCACTGAGTTTAAGGATATTAACGATATCGAAATTAATTTTTGAGTTAAAAATCAATCCAAAGAAAATGTCATCGGTATCCCAAACTATCCGACCGATCAACACCATTAATCCAGCCTGAATAACAATGCCAATTATTTTGCTCCGCTTAACCCATTCCGGAAACTTATATTGCTCCTTATGGTTATACATAAATAAGAGCAGCCAGGTGAGTGCTATTACATTTAACAGAAAATCGCCCAACGAAGGCATCAGGAAATTATCGGCATATATCTTGGGATCAAATAGATCTAAAGTAAACCTGTGGTTAAACCAACCGTAATATAAATCTGTCAACCTAAAGGCTAGGAAGAAAAACAATAGCAAAAAAGTACCCCATGCAATGTGTCCACGCCTGGCGATGAACGAACTTAAAGAGTTAAAAAACATGCAGATGCATAACATACCGGCAACAAACAACCATAATTGTGTACCTGAATAATGGGTTTCTGAATATCCTGGTTTAACCTTAAGTCCGAATAAAAACTTATTATCCAAACTTTTTATTACATACACATCCTTATCGGTGAAAGATGCAAGCGTTAATATTTTGGTATTCGATAAAATTGGATCAATATCATTTTTAAAATACTTTGTTTCTTTAAAAGGATACTGAGATTGAATACCGATCAAGAAAATAAAGCTAAAATTACCCTGGGTACTTTTAATCACCTCATACCATCCGTTATAAAAAAACAAGACCGAACTACCCTCTTTTATTGTAGTTGGATCTATTTCTGCAACTTTATAGGTGCTCCAAAACTTAAGTTGGTTATTTTGATAGGTTAACAGGTTTATGCCATTATTTTTGCGATAGGTATTGATAAAATCTATCGCATTTTGCGGGTTGAGATGAAACTTTTTAGCCTTAGTAACCTGATTTTTATCAGCCAAAAAGCTTTTTACCGCTTTTTCTTTAATCAAAAGGTTCTGTTGAATCTCTTGCGCGTCGTGCTCCAGGAGCTCACTTTTGGTTGTAAACCGACTTAATGAAATAGAAGTTGCAATGAGGCAACAGCCCAAAACAAGCAATAGAAATCTTATTTTTACACCAAAGCTCATTTTCATCTACGGATAAAGATATTAAATATTGATAAAAAACAACGCCATAAACAGCTGAGTTTATGGCGTTGGCAAAATATTCTATTTTGAATAAATTAAGCTATGGCAGCACTACTGGTTTGTACTTCGCGGCTTACCTTTTTAACCAATCCCTGTAGCACATTACCTGGACCAACTTCTACAAATTCTGTTGCACCATCGGCTAACATGTTCCCTACTGTTTGAGTCCAACGTACAGCACCCGTTAATTGTTTAATTAAATTGCCTTTAATTTCAGTTGGGTCGGTATATGGCTTTGCATCAACATTTTGGTAAACCGGACAAATTGGTGCAGCAATAGCAGTGGCCTCTATAGCTGCCTGCAATTCAATTTTTGCAGGCTCCATTAAAGGAGAGTGGAATGCACCGCCTACATTTAATTTTAAAGCTCTTTTAGCGCCTGCTTCTGTTAGTTTGGCACAAGCGAGATCAATCCCTTCTATGCTGCCCGAAATTACCAACTGTCCTGGGCAGTTATAATTTGCAGGAACGACCACAGCATCAATTTCTGCACAGATTTTTTCAACTACATCATCAGCTAGCCCTAAAATAGCCGCCATGGTTGATGGTTGTGCCTCGCATGCTTTTTGCATGGCATTTGCACGGGCAATAACCAGTTTTAATCCATCTTCAAAGCTTAGTGCATTTGCGGCCACTAATGCCGAAAATTCGCCTAACGAATGGCCTGCAACCATATCTGGTTTAAAATCGTCGCCCAATACTTTAGCTAAAATAACCGAATGCAAAAAGATTGCCGGTTGGGTTACATTGGTTTGTTTAAGCTCTTCATCTGTTCCGCTAAACATAATATCGCTAATACGGAAACCAATAATCTCGTTGGCTTGTTCAAATAATGCTGCAGCTTTTGGGTGCTCATAAAGATCTTTACCCATACCTACAAACTGTGCTCCCTGTCCGGGAAAAATATATGCTTTCATACCCCTTAATCCCCTAAAGGGGAAATTAAATATTTAGTTAAAATTATTGTTAAATCCATACCCCCTCTAGGGGGATGGGGGTTAATCTAAACTTGCGGTAATTAACCTTAAAAACTCAGCTCTTGTTTTATCGTTACTTAAAAAAGTACCCGTAAAGGCTGATGTTGTGGTTACCGAATTTTGCTTTTGCACACCACGCATAGACATGCATAAGTGCCTGCATTCCATCACCACTGCAACCCCCATAGGGTTAAGGGTATTTTGAATACAATCTCTAATTTCGTTCGTTAAACGCTCCTGCACCTGTAAACGACGGGCAAAAGCATCAACTACACGTGGAATTTTACTTAGCCCAACAATGTGCCCGTTAGGAATATAAGCAATGTGTGCTTTACCGAAGAATGGCAGCATATGGTGTTCGCACATCGAATACACTTCAATATCCTTAACCACAACCATTTGGCTATAATCTTCTTCAAACATTGCACCCTTTAGAATTTCATCAGGTTTTAAATCGTAACCATGTGTTAAATATTGCAGCGCCTTAGCCACGCGCTCAGGTGTTTTTAGTAAACCTTCGCGTTCTGGATTTTCGCCCAACTGGCCAAGAATATCTTTATAATGTGTAGCTACAGCTTCAATTTTATCTTCGTTGTAACGGTCTATTTTTACATAACCGTCTCTCGATTCGCCTTTCAATACGTCTTTATCGCTCATTAATTCGGGTTTTTAGCCAAAGTATTCAACAAAATTATTTTCGGTTTCATAGATTTTTACGCAATGTAAAACTGCACCGCTCTCTGCAATCGGCGCCCACAACTGTTTCCAGATTTCTATGGCCAGATTTTCAGTTGATGCCAACTTGCCTTTCATAAAATCTACATCAAGATTCAAGTTCTTATGATCAACCTTATCTACCACATAATCATTCATCACATCTTTCAGCCATTTCAAATCAACAAGAAAACCTGTTTCCGGATTCACTTCGCCTTTAACTGTAACATATAACCAATAGTTATGGCCATGCCAATTGGGGTTGGCACATTTACCATAAACTTCATTGTTTTTATCATCATCCCAATCGGTACGGGCCAATTTGTGCGCCGCATTAAAGGATGCTTTTCTCGTTATGTAAATCATTACTATAAAATAAAATGCAAATATACAGATAAAGGTTCAAGCTTAAAGACTAAAGACCAAAGCTTACATAAAACTTAAATGAAAACAATCTGCTAACTTTACGTTATGAAAACTTTAGTTGTTGCTGCTACAAAAGCCGAACTCGCCTACTTTTATCAACATTTTAATTTGCCTGATGGAGATTTTGTAGAAAGTAAAAATTTCGATTTGCTGATCACCGGCGTTGGAATGGTAGCAACAGCCTTTGCCCTGGGCAAACATCTTTCATCTAAATATAGTCTTGTGGTAAATTTAGGTATCGCCGGAAGCTTTGATCGGAATATAGCCTTAGGCACCGTATTAAATATAACCGAAGATACTTTTGCTGAGCTGGGCGCCGAAAATGGAGATGAATTTTTAACCATAAGCGATTTAGGTTTTGGGGAGAACCATTACACCTCGAAAACACACAGAAGGATTAACTTACCAGGGGCAAAAGGGATAACCGTGAACCGTGTAACAGGGAGCGAAAAAAGCATTGAAAACCTAATTAAGCGGTTAAATCCAACAACCGAAAGCATGGAGGGTGCCGCTGTTTTTTATGCAGGTAAGCAGTTAAATATAGATTGTTTACAGATTAGAAGTATATCTAATTATGTAGAACCAAGAAATAAAGACAATTGGAAAATTGGTTTAGCGATTAAAAACTTAAACGACTGGGCCATTGCTTTTGTTGGAGAAATGAACTGATTATGACTGATTAGTTTACCACAGTACTTAATTTTGATTTATGAACCCGACACAATTAAAATAACAATTATAATTGTCAGAGGCTCCGTCTAACAACTGAAAACAAAAAAATAAATAGATGAAACTTACACTTGGATTTTCTCCCTGCCCTAACGATACATTTATTTTCGATGCGTTAATTCACCATAAAATTGATACAGAGGGATTAGAATTTGAGGTTTCTTACGATGATGTAGAAACCTTAAACCAAAAGGCGCTTAGGGGCGAATTAGCTATCACCAAGTTAAGTTTCCATGCTTTTGCCTATGTTGCCAACCAGTATGCTTTACTCGATGCTGGGAGTGCCCTTGGTTTTGGTGTTGGGCCGTTATTAATCAGCAAGAATCATTTCGATGGAGAAAATGACGCTGAACTCCAAACGCCAGGCGCTAAACTAAGGGTTGGAATACCAGGAAAATATACCACTGCTAATTTCTTGCTGGGCATTGCTTACCCTCATTTACAAAACAAACAGGAGCTTGTTTTTTCGGAAATCGAATCGGCTTTACTTAACGGGCAGATTGATTTAGGATTGATTATTCACGAAAACAGGTTTACCTATCAGGATAAAGGTTTAACCAAGATTGTTGATTTAGGCGATTATTGGGAAAAACTAACTGGTTGTGCCATCCCATTGGGCGGCATCGTAATCAACCGTAATTTAGATCGCGAGGTACAGTTAAAAGTGAACCGTTTAATCCGCCAGTCGGTAGAGTTCGCTTTTGCGCATCCAAAATCGGGAATCGATTTTATCCGCCAGCATGCCCAGGCCATGGAAGAAAGCGTGATGTACAAACACATTGAGTTATATGTGAATAAATATAGCATAAACCTTGGCGAAGAAGGCCGTAAAGCGGTTGATACTTTATTTAAACTTGCCCAGGAACGGAATATCATCCCTCCTATTCAGGAGAATTTATATATCTAATTCATCGATCCGTAATCTCCGTAGCGGAGAGATCCATAAAAGATTTCTCTCCCGAAGGTTCGGGACTGCACTCCAGTCGAAATGACGATAAATCGGCATCATGATGATCCTGAAACAAATTCAGGAGGACGATTGGTCTAGTTAATTTAACTTACCAAAAGCTTGTAACCTTTTCCGTGCACGTTGATAATTTCTACCGTTGGATCTGCCCGAAGATACTTACGTAACTTACTCAAAAACACATCCATACTCCTGCCGTTAAAGTAATTATCATCATGCCAGATACTTAACAATGCCTCTTCGCGGGTTAAAACGGTATTCTTTTTCAAACACAATAAACGCAACAGCTCGGCTTCTTTGGTAGAAAGTTTTTGCTGGTGATCGTTATCCGTAATAATCTGGGTTGTATAATCGAAATGATATTGACCGATGGAAAACTGTGTTTCGGCAGCCTCATCGTTGTTATCTGTTTTATTGGCTACGCGCTTAAACATTGCATTAATACGTAGTAAAAGCTCTTCAATGCGGAAAGGTTTGGTAATATAATCATCACCACCTAAATCATAAGCAGCAGATTTATCTTCCAGCATGGTTTTAGCCGTTGCAAAAATAATGGGTACCTGTGTGTTTACCTTCCTAATGTCTTTACCCAAGGTAAAACCATCTTTCTTAGGCATCATCACATCCAGAATACATAAATCGAAGTTCTGCTTATTAAACGTTCTCAATCCATCCTCACCATCGGTGCATAATACTACATCAAACTTGCCTTTAAGCTGCAAATAGTCTTGTAACAATAAACCTAAATTTGGGTCGTCTTCTACCAGAAGTATTTTTTTCATTGGTATATAGTTTGTTTTTTATCGGTAATGAAGCTATCAGATTTTTCACCAATGTAGATGCTTTAACGGTGTTCAAGAAGGCTTGAGCCGTTTATTCATCCCGCTGTGTGATTTGAAAAATCATGATGGTTTCATTTTCTTGTTTTTATTCACATACGTAGCACTAGCCACACTGAAAGTTTGATTCTGAATATGCATAACGGTTTAATTTATGTTGTAGATTAAATTAATACTCCACTATTTTAGCTAAATTAAACCTGTTCTATTTTAATGTATCGATAAAGTAAGCTTTTGTACCGATGTTAACTGTTTATAAAGGTAAAGATATTTCGAACGTGGTTCCCCTATCTTTTTCGCTACTTACCTTAACCGTTCCATTCATTTTTTTAATTATATCCTGAACATAATTTAAACCTAAGCCAAAGCCTTTAACATCGTGTAGGTTACCTGTAGGCACCCTATAAAACTGGTCAAAAATCCGTTTAGAATGCTCCTTGGTCATTCCAATGCCTTTATCAGCTATTTCGATAATTAAATTTTTACCTGTATTGCGGGTAGTAATGGTAATCTCCGGTGTGCTGCTACTGTATTTATTTGCATTATCAATAAGGTTATAAATTACATTAGACAGGTGGAGCTCATCGCCATATACAACGGCATTTTCTGCATCGGTATGTACATTGACAATCGCATTTCTTTTCTGCAGCTGCAATTCCATGCTATCCAACACAATCACAATCAAATCGTTCACATCTACTTCGGTGTTCTCCATTTTAAGCTCACCTTTTTCTAAGCGGGCAATACTTAAAACACGTTCGATGTGACTACCCAGACGAACATTTTCATCATAAATAATCCCTGCCAGCCGTTTTAACCGGGCTTTATCTTCTGTCACCTCCGGATCTTTCAAAGCTTCACTCGCAATCATAATAGTAGCCACAGGGGTTTTAAACTCATGCGTCATGTTGTTGATGAAATCTGTTTTCATCTCCGAAAGTTTTTTCTGCTTTAGAATAGCATAAAGGGTATATGAGAAAATAAAAACAAGTACCAGTAACAGGCCGATGGATGAGGCGAGTGTTGCACTTAGGTTAGAAATAATAGCCGAATTTTTATTCGGAAAACTGACGAAAAGCATCCCTGGATCGCGAAAGATATCGTTCCCAAACAAAGGGGTTTTATAAGTGTTTTCGGGTAAAAATTCTCCTTTAACGTTAGAGGCCGTCATAAAAATGGTCGAATCTTTTCTCGCTAACGAAATCCGGTAAGAAGGTTCTATCGTAATATTATTGGCAAGGAGTTCTTGTTTTAATAAAACGCCCAACGAATTAAAATTAATCCGTTTATAAATTGGCACGTTGGTTTCCTGAAGTTCTTTAGATACATCCTCAACCACACTCGACCGGGTATACGAAAATGTATCTTTACCCAATGCTGCAATTTTAAGCTCTAGTTTTTTCCGCTCAATCTCGTCTTCACGTTGAAATTTTTTCTGCAAATCGTTAGGAATCTTTGGAACATTTGCAAAACCGGGAGTACCATCTCTGGGATCAAAAACCAAATACCTTAATGTATCAGGCAAACTTTGCAGGCTTTTAAATTCGAATGTTTTTGGTGGCGCAGTAAAAGGCTTTGAGCGCATGCTATAACCTTTTAAAATAAGGCTCTTAATATCGATAATCGCATCCATCTGCAAATCCAGCTTATCGCCGTTCTTCGAACTCAACGAAGTATATTCCCTTTCAGAAATTACATTAGGCGCCCGATAAGATACACGGATAATACTATCTTGTTGGTTCAGGTAACTTTCGATCTGGTTTTCTCTCTCGGCTTGCCGCAACTCTGCCTCTTGTACATATTGTTGCCGTAAATCCTTAATATCTAATGCCCGTTGCCTGGAGTCTTGTAGCTGCTTCAGTTTATTTTCGGCATCTTTCCGGTTTAAGTGATCGGCAACATTTCTACGCTGTAGTTTATTTACTACCGATGTTAAGGTTTGGTTTACCTGCTCATCAAAAAGCTGAGATTTTAGTTTATACGATTCCCTGATGTAATACAGCTGCATTACAAAAACACCAAGCAAAGCCACCGTCATTAAAACGGTAATTAACCAAAAACTCTTTTTCTTCATGAACTAGATTGGTTTTAAAATTAAAAAAACCGGAGCATAATCTTCTTAAATCTAAACAGATATCAAAAATACTGATTAGCTAAGTGAAGTATTTGTTTTTAACATATTTTAACAGCGGGAAGTCCGGCGGGGACAAAAAAAATGCCGAGGCTAAAGCCTCGGCATGGTTCAAAATTGTTTGCTTAAAAAAGATTCTTTATTTAGAAAGGCAAATCATCATCTTCACCTGGTGCATTGCTTACATCAACCGGAGCTGCGTAAGCTGGCGTAGCTGCCGGAGCACCTGCTGCAACTGCGTTTATACGCCAAATAACCAAACTGTTAAAATATGATGTTTTACCTGCTTTATCTGTCCAGGGACGACCACGTAAATTAAAGAAAACCTCTACCTCATCGCCTGCTTTAAATGTATCTAATAATGCAGTTTTATCTTGTAAAGCCTCAAAACGGATATATTCTGGGTATGTTGGATTTTCTGCGTATTCTACTATTAAATCACGTTTTTTAAACGTTTCACTTACTTGTTGTGTGGCACCTACTTCGTGTACTTTTCCTTTAATTTCCATATCTAATACTACTTAATGTACTATAAACATCAAATCTCTATAATTTTATTGATAACTTCGCATATATTATGATGCAAGTTTTCCACAATAAAAGCAAGGTAATTATTACCTGCAACAAGCGCCTTTCGCCTTATTTACAAGAAGAAGTTACGGCTTTAGGTTATACCATCGAGCGGTCTTTTGCTACGGGTGTTGAGCTCAATATCACCCTCACAGAGTGCATAAAGCTTAATTTGAACTTGCGCTGTGCCAGTCAGATCCTCTACGCCATAAAAAGTTTCAAGGCCATTACTCCCGATGATCTATACAATGAAATTGCAGCCATTGAATGGGAAGAACTGATCGATTTTTCGGGCTATTTTTCGGTAACCTCAAATGTTGATAACCCAAATATTACCACACCACTTTTCGCAAACTTAAAAGTAAAGGATGCCATAGTAGACCGTATGAAAGAGAAAAAGGGCATCCGCCCGAACTCTGGATCGGATGCAAATAAAACAGTAGTGCATTTATACTGGAAAGATGCCGATGCCGATGTTTTTATGGATACTTCAGGCGAAACCCTTGCCAAACACGGCTACCGTAAAATACCTGGTAAGGCCCCTATGTTAGAGGCTTTAGCCGCGGGGGTTATTTTAGCAAGCAACTGGGATAAGCAATCGCCATTTATTAACCCAATGTGCGGTTCAGGAACATTAGCTATCGAAGCAGCGCTGATTGCAACCAACCGTGCCCCTGGATTATACCGTATGAATTATGGTTTTATGCACATTTTAGGTTATAATGAAGAAGATTTTTTCGCTGAACGTAGAATTTTAAAAGATCAGGTAATCAAAAATGTTGACCTAAAAATAGTAGCTTCCGATCTTTCGGAAGATGCAGTTGAAGTAACCCGTCGAAATGCTAAGACTGCCGGTGTTGATACTTTAATCGAATTCGAAGTTTGCGATTTTGAGTTAACACCGGTTCCTGAAGATGGCAAAGGTGTTGTTGTTTTTAACCCGGAGTATGGTGAGCGTTTAGGGGTGCACAGCAAGTTGGAACTCACTTATAAACGTATGGGCGATTTTATGAAAACGAAATGCAAGGGTTATTCTGGATATATTTTCACTGGAAATCCTGATCTTGCAAAGAAAATTGGATTAAAAGCTACTAAAAAGATTGAATTTTATAATGGTAAATTAGACTGTCGCTTACTAGAGTATGAATTATATGACGGCTCTCGCAGGGCTCCGTTAACTGAAGCCTAGTCTTTTTCATTGAAAATTAATATATTACGCTCTCTTACGTACCATAACGTAAAAAATTTTGAAAAATATGGAATTTGATGACATGGACCATATGCCCGAATGGGAACATTTTAGCCGATTTGGCCGAGATGATGAGGATGAAGAAAATCTATCAAGTGTTGATGCAGAAAAGGTTAGACTAAAAGTGACCAGGGCTAAAAGTCTTTACAACCAGGCCAGAGCCGTATATAAATATGCCGCCCTGTTCTGCGAAACACTGGAAGGAGAGATGGCCGAAATGACCGCTAACTTAATTATGCAGAATGCCCTCATGTTATGTCCTAAAATTGTTGGGGCAGAAGGGGCAGATATGTATATTTTAAGAATGGAAAATGCCTCTATTATCCGAACCAATTGCCGTGAATTAGAAACCCAGGTGAGAGCAGCAGATATGTTCGAAATCTGTACTCCGGAATATAAAGATATTGTTTTAGACGAAATTGAAAAATTTCGTCTACTCTTTATCGAATGGGTTAAATATTTCGAAAAAGACGAATTTGAAGACGACTGGGGACTATACTAACCCTTAACAGTAAATTTTTAAACGTTTTCTTACTTCCCACCTTTCTCTTCTTGATCTGAGCTGCATAATGCAATAATGCTCCATATCATATCGCTCCTTCTACCTAAAGCATAAAAACCTGATTATCAACCAAAAAACAGCGCACTTAAACATTTAGGTTATTTCTTTGTTATAACAGTTAGTTCATTAATCCGTTTCGTGTAATTCCCGATAGTGCTAAAATTTACACTTTTAAAACTGTTGCGGTTAAAGTTTCGTACATAATGAAATAAACATTAAAAAAATTATCCCTTTTTATGGAAGATGTATTGGCTTTAAAGACAAAGAATGTTGCCGGAAATATCAGAAAAATTAGAGAATACAGAGACTATACTCAGGATTATCTTGCGGCGAAACTGAAAATATCTCAGAATGCTTACAGCAAAATTGAGCTCGGTTATAGTAAATTAACAATCGATCGTTTATTCCAAATTGCAGCAATTTTAGAGGTTGAAGTATCTCATTTATTAACCCTTAACCACAATGATTTAATTAAAATTATTGCTGATGATGAGAACAGGACAGCAGCTGCAAGTTAATATCCAGACGCTGTTGATATCATTTTTTTTACCCTGCAAATAATTCCAATACCTTTGGAAAAAATTTAGAACTATGCAGGCTGCCATTCAAAAAACTATCGATTTTGTTCAGAAAACATTAGCTAATGCAGAAGCAGGGCACGATTGGTTCCATATTGAACGTGTTTTTAAAACCGCTCAAACCATTAATCAGCAAGAAAATGGCGATGAACTTGTAGTAGCCTTTGCCGCATTGTTGCATGATATTGCTGATCCTAAATTTAATAACGGTGATGAAGAATTGGGGCCGAACATGGCTGCGTCATTTTTAGCCTCGATAGCTGTTGAGGCTGAGGTTATCGCCCATGTTAAACTGATTATCCAGAACATGTCGTTCAAAAACAGTTTTGATGGCACAGGTTTTTCCTCAAAAGAAATGCAAATTGTACAGGATGCAGATCGTTTAGACGCCATTGGAGCCATTGGTATTGCAAGAGCATTTACCTATGGCGGATTCAAAAACAGGGTACTTTACGATCCGGCTATTTTACCCGAAGAACATCTCACTAAAGAAAGTTATAAAAATACCACTGCACCTACCATTAACCATTTTTACGAAAAACTGTTGTTGTTGAAAGACATGATGAATACTGAAGCAGGGAAAGCAATAGCCTTAGAAAGACACAATTTTATGCTTCTATACCTGGAGCAATTTTATAAAGAGTGGGATGGTAAATAATCAGCTGTAGGCCATTAAAAATACCTAATAGTAAGTATTCCGAAACCATGCACCAGGGCTTAACTTTACAAAAATTAATCCTCATGCATCCTTATAAACTAAAATACCATAAAAATAGTGTTTTGTTAATCGCGATGGTTGGCATTCCTGTGTTCTTCATTTCTCTAATGTTGTATTGTCTTTTTAGTTTACCTTCTTCGCTTTCCGAAACATCCACGTTGATATTTGTTTCGCTATCAATTATTTTAATGGCACTTCTTTTATTATGGATTACCAAAACGCAGATTTTTGTACATAGTAAAATTTTAATCAGTGAAAAAGGTATAAGCTTTAGATTAAAAAGCACTTCTTTCTTATACCGGAGAACCGAGTTTTTTTCTGGATGGGAAAACATAACCAGCGTAACCGAAATGTTCGATAACCACAATGGAGGTTATTTTTATCAAATTGAATTTAAGCACCCGGATTTTGTTGCAAACTTTAGTCCACTTAAAAATCACGAAACAGAGGCCGACCGCTTCTTTTCTGAACTGCAATACTATCAGGAAAGTTATAATATTGCGCATCAACTGCCAATAAGCAGAAAGCTAACCCCTTCAAACAGTTTTTAGTTAATTATTATTCCAAAATAGAATAGGTTAGATAAATCTATTTGCTAATATTTTTAGTTATTAAACTATCTTTGTTAGTAAATATAACCCCTATGTTTGACCGAATCCGTGAAAAATTAAATATTCTTGCTGACGCCGCTAAATATGATGTTTCTTGTTCATCAAGCGGCGGCACGAGAAAAAACACCAATAAAGGCCTTGGCGATAGCTATACATCGGGTATTTGCCATACCTATACTGAAGATGGCCGATGTGTTTCGCTTTTAAAAATCCTCCTTACAAACCATTGTATCTACGATTGTTTGTTCTGCGTTTCGCGGAAAAGCAACGATGTAAAACGTGCGGCCTTTACCGTAGATGAAGTGGTAGAACTGACCATGAATTTTTATCGCCGCAACTATATTGAAGGTTTGTTCTTGAGCTCAGGGATTTTCAAAAATGCCGATTTTACTATGGAAAGGCTGTTGTTAGTCGTTAAAAAACTCCGTTTGGAACAGCATTATAACGGCTATATCCATTTAAAAACCATTCCGGGAGCGAGCGATGAACTGATTAAGGAAGCTGGCTTATATGCCGACCGGATGAGTATTAATTTAGAAATGCCAACTGAAGCCGGCTTGAAGCTTTTGGCTCCCGAGAAAAACCACGGGGAAGTAATTAAACCTTTGGCTTTTGTACAACAGCAGATCAGCCAGTTTACGGCCGATAAAAAACTGATCAAACATGTGCCAACGTTTGTACCTGCGGGACAAAGCACACAGATGGTTATTGGCGCCACACCAGAAAGCGACAAAGATATTATGTACACCGCGAATACCTTTTACAAAAATTTTTCGCTAAAAAGAGTTTATTATTCAGGTTATGTACCCATTAGCAACGACACCAGGATGCCTATACTTGGTACACAACCACCACTGCTAAGAGAAAACAGATTGTATCAAACCGATTGGTTAATGCGGTTTTACGGCTTTAAAGTGCAGGAAATTTTAAACGACGCCAACCCAAACCTTGATATTGATATCGATCCAAAATTAAGCTGGGCGATTAGAAATATGCAACATTTTCCTGTGGATATAAATACGGCTGATTATAAAATGATTCTCCGGATACCGGGAATCGGCGTAATGTCGGCTAAAAAAATCGTGCAGGCCAGAAAGTTCGGAAAACTCAGGATTGACCAGTTGAAAAAAATCGGCGTAGCTTATAACCGGGCCAAACACTTTATGGTTTGTCTGGATAGCCCCTATCAGCTGAAAGATTACCAGGGCACACAGATTAAGGCTTTTATTTTGGCCGAAAGCCAGAGCAAATATTTAAAAACAGATAGCAACCAGATGATTTTGTTTTAAAATGTCAGAATCGTCATTGCGAGGAGGAACGACGAAGTAATCTTTTTACCGATAGTAAAATCTTTCTAAAAAGATTGCTTCAGCCAATGAAAAATTGGCTTCGCAATGACGACACCCTTCAATATAAAAAACATCCAATGACCTACATTTTCGATGGCACTTTTCAAGGTTTGTTAACCGCTGTTTTCGAATGGTTTGAACGTAAGCCAGGGAAAGTTGTGCTAAAATCTATTTCAATTTTTCAGCCTGAAGCTTTTGCAGAAAGTTTTACGGTTAACACCAATGCAGAAAAAGCAGGTCGGGTTTGGGCAGGGCTGCAAAAGAAACTTAAAAAGGATTGGCAGCGCAAATACTATTGCACTTATTTATCAGAAATACCAGAGGCTTACAATCACCTCTTTCAGTTTACTATATACATTTTTCAAAATCAATTGGGTGCAGAAAGTAATTATGGCAATCCACATATAATTGCGCTGGCTAAATATGCCAAAAGCGTAGAAAGGGAAAAACACAGAATGGAAGCATTTATCCGTTTTCAAAAAACTGGCGATGGGATATTTTATGCCAACATAGATCCTGATTTTAATGTATTGCCTTTAATATCCAGTCATTTTAAAAACCGTTATGCCGATCAGGCTTGGGTAATTTACGATTTAAAACGCAAGTATGGTCTCCACTATAATTTAACTGCGGTTGAAGAAATTACGATCAGCTTTAGCAATGGTGTAAATAAACAAAACCCGGCGCCTGTTTTAATGGACGATAGCGAAGCTTTGTATGCAACGCTCTGGAAAGATTATTTTAAAAGCGCCAACATTGTCGCGCGGAAAAACACCAAACTGCATCTGCAGCATGTACCTAAAAGATATTGGAAATATTTAACAGAGAAAGCGATATAAAAGGGGCGAAACCTAGACATATCTTAATAATCCAGCCGTCATCTCGACTGAAACGCAGTGGAATGGAGAGATCAAACTAGGCAGATTTCTCGACTTCGCTACACTCCGCTCGAAATGACGACCGGTGATTAAATAATAAATCTGGCTCAAAAAATCAAAACTTACTGCCATGCTGACACCCACATTCTCAATTAGCGTAAAAAGTTTGACAGTTTGGTGAAAATTTGTCCCGCTAAGCCTCTTGGCATAAAAAGTGTTAATTGTAAGCTTAGTTAAAAAACTCAAATCAAAATAAAAAAATAATAAAAGTTATGGCGTTAAACCTTAAACCAATTGCTGGCAGTTCGAACAGAGTAATAGTTGAACCGGCTGCGGCAGAAGAGAAAACTGCATCAGGTTTGTATATCCCTGATACTGCAAAAGAAAAACCATCTAAAGGAACTGTAGTTTCTGTTTCTGAAGAAGATGCTGAAGGTAAAAAAGCGAGTGTAAAAGTTGGCGATGTTGTAATTTATGGTAAATATGGTGGTACCGAATTCCCGTACGAAGGTAAAGATTACTTAATTATGCGCGAAACCGATATTTACGCTGTTGTTGGGTAAAAATTAAAATGTTGCAACGTTGTAATGTTGTAATGTTATATAAATCGGAGGAGTGAAATGTTTCAACCTTCAACATTAAAACTTTAAAATATTCTTAAAAATGTCAAAACAAGTAAAATATAACGTAGAAGCTCGTGATGCCCTGAAAAGAGGTGTTGATATTCTTGCAAATGCAGTAAAAGTAACATTAGGTCCAAAAGGACGTAACGTAATTATCGATAAAAAATTCGGTTCACCGGCAATCACCAAAGATGGTGTTACAGTGGCAAAAGAAATCGAATTGAAAGATGCCGTTGAGAACATGGGTGCTCAAATGGTTAAAGAAGTAGCATCAAAAACAGCTGATATTGCTGGTGATGGTACGACTACTGCAACTGTATTGGCTCAGGCAATTATTACTACAGGTATTAAAAACGTTGCTGCTGGTGCAAATCCAATGGATTTAAAACGTGGTATTGACAAAGCGGTTGCTGCTGTTGTAGAAAACTTAAAATCTCAATCACAAGCGGTTGGTGATGATAACAATAAAATTAAACAAGTTGCCTCTATATCGGCTAACAACGACGAAGTTATCGGTTCGTTAATTGCTGAGGCAATGAGTAAAGTTGGTAAAGACGGTGTAATTACTGTTGAAGAAGCAAAAGGTACCGAAACTGAAGTTAAAACAGTTGAAGGTATGCAATTTGACAGAGGTTATTTATCTCCATATTTTGTTACCAATGCAGATAAAATGGAAGCTGAATTAGAAAATCCTTACATTTTAATCTACGACAAAAAAATCAGTAACATGAAAGAATTGTTACCGGTTTTAGAAAAAACTGTTCAGACTGGTAAACCATTGGTTATCATTTCAGAAGATTTAGATGGCGAAGCTTTAGCAACATTGGTAGTAAATAAAATCCGTGGTTCGTTAAAGGTTGTTGCTGTTAAAGCTCCAGGTTTTGGTGATAGAAGAAAAGCAATGTTAGAAGACATCGCGATCTTAACTGGCGGTATTGTGGTATCAGAAGAAAGAGGTTACAAATTAGAAAATGCTGATTTAACTTATTTAGGTTCTGCAGAGAAAGTTGTTGTTGATAAAGACAATACAACTGTAATTAACGGTGCTGGCAATTCAGATGATATTAAATCACGTGTTAGCCAAATTAAATCTCAGATCGAAACAACTACATCTGATTACGATAAAGAAAAATTACAAGAGCGTTTGGCTAAATTAGCTGGTGGTGTTGCAGTTCTTTACGTAGGTGCAGCTAGCGAGGTTGAAATGAAAGAGAAAAAAGACCGTGTTGATGATGCTTTACATGCAACCCGTGCGGCTGTAGAAGAAGGTATTGTTGCTGGTGGTGGTGTTGCTTTTATCCGTGCGGTTGAAGCTTTAGCTAACCTAAAAGGTGCTAACGAAGATGAAAACACTGGTATCCAGATCATCCGTCGTGCTATCGAAGAGCCATTACGTCAGATTTGCGAAAACGCAGGTATTGAAGGTTCTATCGTAGTTCAAAAAGTTAAAGAAGGTAAAGCTGATTTCGGTTACAATGCACGTACTGATGTTTACGAAAACTTAATTGGTGCTGGTGTTATCGATCCAACTAAAGTAAGCCGTGTAGCATTAGAAAATGCAGCATCTATTGCAGCAATGTTATTAACTACTGAAGTTGTTTTAGCAGACGAACCTGAAGAAGGTGGTGCTCCAATGCCTCCAATGGGCGGCGGCGGCATGGGTGGTATGATGTAATACCATTCTGCAACGAAACGATTTCGTGTAAAAATATACCCTCAAGGTTTAATACCTTGAGGGTTTTTTTATGCGTTATTATAGCAAAAACGAAGCTTTACCAAAGCTATAACCCATTCATTTAGTTGATGTTGGTGTAAAATTTTGTTATTGTAATGCAAAAATTACGTTCTTTGCAACGAATATTTATTGACGCGTCTTAGGTCGAATTCTCATTTCTGAGATTGGATTAAAGCAAGTTTAACCAACAACGCTTCCAGAACGCAATAAAATCATTCCCTAGTGTTAGAGATTTATGAAGATTCGTTGTAAAAGGAAATGGCTTTCTTTTGTCCTATTTTTTGGGGCATTTTTGTTCACGTCAAATGTTTTCGCTCAAATTACCATAGGCTCAGTTGATGCAGGCCCTTTTACTCCAGGCAGTACCATTGCGGTTCCTTTTAATATCAGTGCAGGCTGTGCGGCTCAAGGAAACCAATTCCAGTTATATCTTTCCGATCAGAATGGAAGCTTTAGTGCAGAAACACTCATAGGCAGTTATAGCGGCTTCTACAGTACCTATGTCAATGGTAAACTTCCGGCAAGCCTTACACCTGGCACAGGTTATCAGGTTAGGATAAAATCAACCGCTCCGGCATTCACAAGCACACCATCAACTGCTTTTGAAGTAAAAGCAGGACCGCCGGTTGAGGCTAAATTGACATCAACATTGTTAAATGCGGCAAACGATGAAACTTTTGGTACCTGCACCAGTAAGGCCAATAATGCTTTCTTCCTTACAAATGCATCTACAGCAAACAGTACGGTTACCGCGAGTATAACCGACGAAGTAAATGGTGGGGGGCCAACATTAATCAATTTTCCTACAGCAATACAGCCTTTTACGGCCCAACAGGCACATTATACCATTTATACCAAAGCCGTAATGCCCGATGGATCTGTAGCAACCAAGGCTTATCTGCTCATCAACAATAAAGCAATAACCGCTTTTGCCAATTCGGGTAATACAGTGGTTTGTTTGCCGTTGGGTGCATTAACGTTTAGCGTAGATGTGAGTTCGAGTGCAGGTATTCAAAACAATTTCCCGGGAGATATTTATACAATTACCTGGGGTGATCAAACCACCTCAACCTATACCCTTTGCGAGATTATTGCCAATGGCGGTAAGGTTACACATGCTTATACCAAATCCTCTTGCGGAAGTATTTCTACCTCCAGTGCGGGCACAATCTACAACGCTTTTGATGTATCTATTAATGTATCGAATGCATTCTGTACCACCATGGGTACGCCTGTTTCCTCTTCGGCTAAGGTAGTGGTAAAACCTATAAATTCGTTTGCCTTTAATACCCCCGGCTGTACCAATGCCAACATCACATTTGTGAATACCTCGGTTTTGGGCGAAAACCCGAACACCAATACCGCAGCCTGTACACCCAATAACGTCACCTATAACTGGTATGTTGATGGGGTGATTAAAGAGGTTGATAAACCAAAATCATACAATTTTGTATACAAGTTTCCAACCCATGGAGAATATACTATCCGCCTAGAATCTAAAAACATTACAGGCGAGTGTGATGCCGATCCGGTAGAAATGAAAATCTGTATCCAGGATCCGCCAAAGCCAGATTTTAGTTTACCATCAAATACAATTTGCTCTGGAACAACATTAAAAGCAACTGATCTTTCTGTTTTAGATAATATCTGCGATGCAGCCAATAACTATTCATGGTCAGTTACACCAGCTGTAGCTTTTACAGGTGGTACAAATGCGGCAAGCAAAGAACCGGAGTTCAATTTTACCAGCCCTGGCACCTATACCATTACTTTAAGCATCAGCACGCCATCGTGTGGTGTAATTACCAGTTTACCACAAACTGTTGTCGTTAATGCGAGTCCTTTAGCTACGCTATCGCCCGATATCACGTTGTGTAACCTGGCTACTTACGATTTTAACAATACCACAACAGGACCAACCAGAACATTAATTACCGGCACTACAAAAGATTTACCAGACAGTTATACCTGGACAGTTGTTCCATCGGGATCGGGCACCTATAGCTTTACTGGTGGCACCACCGCCAATTCTAAATATCCATCTATAAAATTCGATAGCTACGATACCTATACCGTAACTGTTATACACAAAAATAATTGTGGCACGGTAAGCGAAACCCAAATCCTTACCTTCAGTACAGCACCAGTGATTAGCGCAGGGCCAGATCAAAATATCTGTTTTAACGACCCAAGTTTTGCGCTCAGCGGAACCATAACTGGTGCTACTGCTACACAAGCCTGGATTGGCGGATTAGGAACCTTTACCCCCAGCAGAAACGATTTAAATGCAACCTACACGCCAACTGCAGCCGAAAAAACAGCGGGCACGGTTACTTTACGATTAAGGGTTACCACCGCACTCGCCGCCCCCTGCAACCAGATTGACGACGATATTATCCTTAAAATAAAACCCAATATCAGTTTAACGAGCGCAGCAGCTAAAACCATCTGTACCGGTAATAGTGTTGCCTACACACCTACTTCTGCGGCAGCGGGTGTAACTTACACCTGGACCGCTACCGGAACCGCATCAGCAACTGGATATACTGCCAGCGGAAGCGGAGCCATTAACGATATCCTTACCAATACCGACCTAAATGCTGATGCAAACGTAACTTATATCATCACTCCACATTTAGATGGCTGCGATGGAACACCTTTTAATTTGGTAGCTACCATTAAACCTAACCCTCTTGTAACACCAACTGCAGCGAATGCGACCATCTGTAACGCCACTTCATCGGCCATAACCTTAACAACAAACTTAACGGGTGTAAACTATACTTATACCAGTGTAATCACCGGAGCAATAACCGGAAATAGTAATAGAGCGGTAGCATCTGCAGGAACGCAAATTAATGATATCCTAACCAATACAGGCACCACTGCAGGTACGGTAACTTATACCATTACGCCTGTATCTACAAATGGTTGCCCAGGCGCGCCTGCCAGCATTACCATTACCGTTTTGCCAAGTGCAACACTGCCCAATGCCGGGCCGGATGAAGCCATTTGTAACGCAAGCACTTACACCTTAAAAGGAAATATACCGGTAGTTGGCACAGGCAAATGGACAATCGTTACTGCGCCTACAGCCGTAACTTTTGCTGATGACACGCAGGGCAATACAACAATTGCTGGTTTGCTGGCAGGGAATACATATACCTTAAGGTGGACAATAAGCGACACCAACTGCGCTACATCGGGTGATGATGTCAGGATCACGGTTAACCCGCTCAGTGTTGGCGGCACAACCACAGGCGATGTGAATGTATGCGCGGGTGCAAATGGCGGAAACATCAATTTAACAGGGCAGGTTGGAAATATTATCCGTTGGGAAAGATCTATCGATAATGGCACAAACTGGTCTACCCTAATCTCAACAGCAAATCCGTATGTATTTTCTAACCTTACCATAAGCACGCAGTACCGTGCGGTAATTCAAAGTGGTAGTTGTGCAGAAGCCCTATCAACCGTAACCACCATCACCGTAAATCCGGGTACCGTTGCGGCCAATGCAGGGGCTGATCAAAACCTATGCAGTGGAAACGGTATTACTTTAAATGGAAATAATCCCACACCTAATAGCGGTACGTGGACTTTAACATCAGCACAAACAGGCATTACCATAACCGACCCTACACTGTACAACACCACGGTTACCGGTTTGGTACCAGGGCAAACTTATACCTTCAGGTGGACTATTTCTGGTTTCAATGGCTGCCCTCCATCTGTAGATGATGTAACCGTCACCTATTACTCGCCTGTTACCAATAATATTACCGCATCAACAGCGCCAGTTTGTGCCGGACAAAGCATCACCATTACTGGCGATACACCTACTGGCGGAACAGGAACATTTGCCTACCAATGGCAGAGTAGTACCGATGGAAATATCTGGAGCAATGTTCCTTCGGCCATTAATAAAGATTTAAGTCTAATTGTAAGCACCTCAACCTATTTCAGAAGATTGGTAAACAGCACCATCTGTACTTCAATTAGTAATTCATTACAGATTACCGTTTTGCCAGGTCTAACCAACAATACCATTGCTGCCGATCAAAACATTTGTATCGGCACACCTGCAGCAGCTTTAACAGGTACTACACCGAGTGGTGGCAGCGGAACTTACGTGTATCAATGGCAATCAAGTTTAAACGGAACAGCCTGGAGCGATGTATTGGGCGCAAACAGTGTAAGCTTTACACCTCCAACACCAACCGTAAGCATTTATTACCGTCGATCGGTAGCTAGCGGCGCTTGCAGTAACAATTTAAGCAACCAGATTAAGATAACGGTGAATCCACATGCTAAGGCAGAATTAGTTTTTAATACAGATAAAGCTTGTTCGCCCTTTGTTTTAACAGCCACCAATATATCGGCTACGCCTTATACAGACCGCAACAATACTTATACCTGGCTTGCTAATGGCGTACAGATTGGTACAGGAATTACTTTTCCAGGCTATACTATTGCAACAGATAACGAAAGCGTTATTATCAAATTGGTCGTAACAAGCAGCCTGGGCTGTAATAGTGATGAAACCAGTCATACTTTTAGCACAGTACAAAATGTAACCGCTGCTTATACACAAAGTGCAACATCTGACTGCGGACCTTTAAATGTTGTTTTTACCAATACTTCCAATTCGCTAACAGCAGCTACCTTTAACTGGGATTTTGGAAATGGTACTAATTCAAATCTGGCTCAACCGCCAGCGGTTACTTATCAGGCAGACCCGGCGGGGAAAGATATCACTTACACCGTTACTTTAAAGGCAACCACCGCCTGTGGCACCACCACGCAAACCTCAACCGTATTGGTAAAAGCAAAACCGGTTTCCGTTTTTTCTCCTGATAAAACAACTGGCTGCTCTCCTCTCGCTGTTACCTTTAGCAACACTTCACCTGGAAATTATACCAGCTATACCTACGATTTTGGTGATGGCTCAGCACCTTTAACCGTTATCGATAAAAATAGCGTAAGCCATACCTATACCACTTTGGCTGTTAAAGATTATGTTGTAAAAATGACAGCAACCAATGAATGTGGAAGCAATGAATCTCAATACTCTATCCGCGTTTCACCTAACGACATTACGCCAGAATTGGTCGTAAACAGCAACCAACTTAAAGGCTGCGCACCTTTAAAAGTCGATCTCTTTAACAATACTAAAGGGGCCGGCACTTTTGTTTACGATTTTGGCGATGGAAGCACTACGGTAACCCATACCGCACCTGAAACCCTATCACATACCTTTACCGCACCCGGAAAATATACCATTACCTTATACGCATCAAATAACTGTTCCAACGCTTCAACAACCGAAACAGTTGAAGTTTTGCCACAACCCAGCGTAAGTTTTGCAGCAGATAAAACAAGTGGGTGTGATGGGGTTACCGTAAAGTTTAAAAATGCCAGTACTGGTGCAATAGGTTATGTTTGGGATTTTGGAGATGGCTCGCCAACATCCAACGCTATAGAGCCTACGCATACTTTTAATGGTTCGGGGAAAAATTATACCGTTACCTTAACGGCAACCAATGCGCTCGGCTGTACAAACAGCACAACCATAGCCGATTTTATCCATGTTGTTGCGCCACCAGTGGCCACATTCACTGTTAGTCCTGGGAACGAAGTATCCATTCCCAACTATTCATTTGCCTTTAAGGATATCAGTACCGATGCTGTAAGCTGGGAGTGGACTTTTGGTGATGGATCGGGATCAACCCTACAAAACCCAAACCATACCTATGCCAACGAAGGCACTTATACTGTAACCCTGAAAGTACTGAACAAAGAAGGCTGCTCTTCAAGTACCTTCCAATCGGTGCGGATTATTGGTGTACCGGGTTACCTAAACATCCCCAATTCATTTATGCCGGCAAGTGCAAAAAACGAGATTAAAGTCTTTAAAGCAAAAGGCCGCGGCATAAAAGAGTGGCAAATGTCGGTTTTTAACAAATGGGGCCAATTACTTTGGGAAACAACCAAACTAGACGATGCCGCACCACTGGAGGGATGGGATGGGACTTACAAAGGACAAGAACAGCCACAAGGTGTTTATTACTGGAAAGTAGATATAAAATTTATTAATGGCAGCGATTGGAAAGGAATGACTTACGATTCATCTCCTCCGAAGAAAACGGGTGTAATATATTTAATAAGATGATGAGGAGAGGGATAATATTATTTTGGTTTGCGTTAATGTTGCCGTTAATGATTTCGGCGCAAGACCACATTTATTCGCAGTTTTACAATGCGCCGATTTACTTAAATCCAGCTTTAACAGGTCAGTTTGAGGGCGACATTAGGTTTAATGCCTTATACCGGAACCAATGGACGGGTTTAGCCAGTGATTTTTCGTACATGAGTGCTTCAGGAGACCTCAATCTACGGAGATTAAACAGTGGCATTGGCCTAATTTTTAACCGCAGCAGCGAGGGCACAGCCTATCTGGTGAAGAATAATATTGCTGTAAGTTATGCTTACATTATCGGGGGAGACGACTTTGCCCTTTCATTTGGATTACAGGGTGGCATCACTAACCAAAAGCTAAACTGGGATAAACTTGTTTTTGGCGATCAGATCGATATCAACACGGGCTATATTCCTGGTAGTATTTCTGGCGCCGAAAGACCAAGTGTAGATAGTCGGTATTATTTCGATTCCAATGCAGGGGCCAACCTGGTGGTGGGGAAATTCATGATGGGATTAGCAGTACATCACCTTAACCGCCCGGATGAATCCTTATCGGGTTTTCAGGCCAAGTTGCCGATGCGTATCTCAGGCAATTTAAGCTACAAGTTAACCTTGGTACCAGATGAGTACGATCGCGATGGGAATTACCTCATCCCCTCCATTGTTGCCTACAAACAGGGCAACGTAAAATCGTTCAGTGCGGGCATGCAATATAAATATGCGGGCATAAACGCAGGCATATGGTACCGTAACGATGGCAATTCGAATGGAAATGATGCAATTGTTTTTTCTGTAATCTTCGATATTTTTAACCGCAGAACAAACGGTGAGAAATTCAGGTTAGGCATCAGTCATGATGCTACAACCTCTAAAATCAACTACAGCAACACTGGTGGAACATCCGAAATTGGTGTGGGTTATGAAAAATATTTTCCAAATAGTTCGAGTGGTGGCAGAGCAAATGGCCTAAGATGTTACGATTTTTATTAATTTGCCTTTAATAATTCAAGGCGATGAACGAGATCATAGACCAAAACCATTTCATTACACAAAGTGAAATCAATAAATTTCTATTGGCTACCCTGCTTTGTGGCTTAATCGGAGCAGAACGCGAGTACAGAAGTAAATCTGCCGGACTCAAAACCATGATGATGATTGGTTTGGGCGCTACCTTATTTACCATCCTGTCCATTAAAATTGGCCCAACCAGTCAAGACCGCATTGCCTCGAACATTGTTACTGGAATCGGTTTCTTAGGCGCTGGGGTAATTTTTAAGGAAGAAAACCGCGTTAAAGGGCTCACCACCGCTTGTATCATCTGGATTGTTGCTGCAATTGGAATGGCCGTAGGATCAGGTTATTACGAACAGGCCATAGGGGTAACCATTGTGGTTTTATTGGCGTTGATTATTTTCCCTTTTTTAGAAGAAATTGGCGACCGCCGTTTTACCAAAAGGCTTTATCGCATTGTTAAAAAACAGCATACCCATGGCAATTTAGAAAGCTATGAAGAGGTTTTCCGCGAAAGTAAACTCAAACCACAACGAGGAAAACACCAATTGGTAGATAATATTATCACCGGAAACTGGGCGGCTACAGGCACGCCTAAAAATCATCAGAAATTTGTAGAGCGCATGCTTAAAGACGATGAAATTATTGAGTTTGATTTTTAACCGAGTCGAACAAATCTATTTTTTGGGCTTGTAAGGCTAGTTTTTTCTCTTCCATGACTATTGTATCCGACCAAAGGTCGTGCCACGGTGCACAAGGATTACCCAATGCACTAAAGGCATTGAACGGGATAGCTCTTATAATATTCCGGACAAATGCTTTTTGAAAAGTAATGTCGCTACCATCAGGATTTACAGCTCTTGTTCCTGTAATTAACTTTCCAATCGATCTTCCGTTAGACATTGCTTCTGTCATAAACATTACAATACCATAAAGTAATAAGGAAATCAAGCGGCCTGATAATCCATCAAAACTGTCTAAAAGTTCCGGCTTAACGATTCCAAGAATAATTGCAATGCCAAATGCTATGATGTAAAAAACAACTAAATCGATAAGATAATTAGTAAATCTCTTTCCCGTAGTTGCCCGACAGTATTGTAAATCAATTTCTTGATAGTTATTGTTGAAGTCCATTTTAGAGCTTTTAAATTAGATCTTTTTAAGGTAAAATATTTTCACCATGGGCCAAAATTAATTTATCCAAAATCATAAAACAATCATAGCTTTGTATAACTATATTCATAATGATCAAGGAACAGATTTCAGTTTTCGATATTTTTAAAATAGGCATAGGCCCATCCAGCTCACATACCCTAGGCCCATGGCGGGCCGCACAACAGTTTACAGCTTCGCTTGCTCAAAACAATTTGATTGATGAAATTGAGGGTATAAAAATATTGCTTTATGGTTCGCTTGCCAAAACAGGTAAAGGCCATGGAACTGATGTAGCTATTCTACTCGGTTTAACAGGAGCCGATCCGGTAACTTTTGATGTTGATGCCGTTACCCCTACTTTCGAAAGCATCCAAAGAGATAAGAAATTAAATCTTGCTGATCATTTAATTCTTGATTTTGATTACGATAACGACTTGCTTTTTCTTTTTGCCGAAAGTTTGCCCTTTCACCCAAATGCGGTTACTTTTCAGGCATTTTTAAAAGATGGAAGAGCATTTTCAGAAACCTATTACTCTATTGGTGGTGGTTTTGTGGTAAAAGAAGGGGAAGACAATAGTAAAAAACCACAGGTAGACCTTCCCTTTCCTGTAGAAAAAGCAAAAGACCTTTTACACTGGTGTTTATCTACAGGTTTAAAGGTGAGCGAAATCGTAATGGAGAACGAACTGGCCTGGCGAACCGAAGCAGAGACAAAAAAAGGCATCCTGCAGCATTTTGCGGTTATGCGCGACTGTATTTATCGTGGCTGTCATACCACAGGGTTTTTACCAGGCGGTTTAAATGTGGCGCGAAGGGCATTTCCGCTAAATAAACGGTTAATTGGTAAAAGTGAATATTCAGATTATAATAGCTGGGTAGAAGCCATTAGAAAAGGTGGAAACGGTTTTAATTATACTTTAGACTGGGTAAGCTGTTTCGCGCTGGCTGTTAATGAAGAAAATGCATCTTTTGGTCGTGTGGTAACTGCCCCTACCAATGGTGCTGCAGGCGTAATTCCAGCCGTATTACAATATTTTATTACCTTTTGTGATGGTTACAGTGAAGAAAAAATCATCCAGTTTATTGCCTGTGCTTCAGAAATAGGCAGTATTTTCAAAAAAGGGGCAACAATATCAGCCGCTATGGGTGGGTGTCAGGCCGAAATTGGCGTTTCCTCGGCCATGGCTGCAGCAGCGCTAACGGAGTGTTTAGGCGGCTCACAAAGGCAGGTTTTAATGGCTGCAGAAATTGCCATGGAACATCACTTGGGTTTAACCTGCGATCCGATTGGTGGTTTGGTACAGATCCCTTGTATCGAAAGAAACACCATGGGCGCTATTAAAGCCATTACAGCCAGTCAGCTAGCCCTACAAAGCAATCCTGATAAGGCAAAAGTAAGCTTAGATGCAGTGGTAAATACCATGTGGGAAACCGCCCTAGATATGAATGCCAAATACAAAGAAACATCTGACGGAGGATTGGCAACCAATATTCCGATCAGTTTGCCAGAATGTTAATTCAACATTGTTGCAATAAAATGACCGATGTTATCGATTTACTGCAAATTTTCCGGCGCCAAATCAACAAGTATTTTTACATTCGCTGAATTATTAATTATTCATAAAAAAATGATCAACTACACAAAAATCAGTGTGATTGGTTTGGCTTTGTCGTTATCTATATCGGCGACTTATGCACAAGACAATCTCGTTAATTCTTTAAAAAACAACCAAAGCGAAAACAGTGCTTCTTCTTTTAAATTTACTGAAGTGATTAACCTGGCCAATACACCAGTTCAAAATCAAGGATCTTCAGGTACTTGCTGGAGCTACTCTACCAACTCATTTTTAGAATCAGAAATGATTAAAGCGGGTAAACAGCCAGTAACGTTATCTCAACTTTTTTCGGCCCGTAACGCTTATGTAGAAAAAGGTAAAAATTACGTGCGTATGCATGGTGCGGTTTCATTAGGCGATGGCGGTGCTTTGCACGATGTAATCAACATGTACAGAAAATACGGTGCAGTTCCGCAAGAGGTATATACCGGATTAAATTATGGTACTAAAATCAATAAAACTGCAGAACTTGGCGATATCGAAAAAGGTGTATTAGAAGCGGTTGTAAAGAATGCAAATGGTGAGTTAACCCCAAACTGGTTAAAAGCCTATACTGGTGTAATTGATGCTTATTTAGGTGCTGTACCAGAAAACTTTACCTATAATGGCAAAAAATACACGCCAAAAACTTTCGCTCAGGAAGTGGTGGGTTTAAATGCCGATAACTATGTAGAACTTTCATCGTTCAACGATCATCCTTTCTATAGCAAATTTACTTTATTAGTACCTGATAACTGGTCTTTCGATCAGGTTTATAACGTTAAAGTAAACGAGTTAACAGACATCATCGATAACGCTTTAAAAAGCGGTTACACTGTTGCATGGGCCACAGATGTAAGCGAAAAAAACTTCAGTTGGAAAAACGGTGTGGCTTTTGTTCCACAAACACCTTTCGCTGACATGACAGTGAAACAGAAAGCAGATATGTTTAACGGCCCGCAGCCAGAGATGGAAATTACGCAGGAGAACCGTCAGCTTGCTTTCGACAACTATCAAACAACAGATGACCATGGCATGCACATTGTTGGTTTAGCCAAAGATCAAACAGGTAAAGAATATTATATCGTTAAAAACTCCTGGGGTGCGACTAACGATTATAAAGGATACTTTTATGTAACCAAAAACTACGTAAAATATAAAACAACAGCAATTTTATTAAACAAAGCAGGTATTCCATCTGCAATTTCCAAAAAATTAGCTTTGTAATTAACCTAATCATTCAAGGAGCCGCAGAAGAAATTTTGCGGCTTTTTTGTTGGAGTTTAACCGCAAAGGGGCGCCAAGGTTTTCGCAAAACCTAATGGTCGTCACCCTGAATTTATTTCAGGGTCTATCCTAGCAAGAAAGATGCTGAAACGAGTTCAGCATGACGATCGTGGTAAGAAATTGTGTTAAAACTGGTCACGGCGGATAAATGTTAATCAAACTTAAGCGCATAAGACTTCCTCTGCGCTCGCATACTTTGTGTTTAAAAACCGAGATAATTTTAAACCAGTCCTGAATAAGTCAGCACCAACCACCATAAACCCGTGGTGATAAAACACAATAAAATTCCGGTTCCAACCACCAAATTAGAAAGCTTCGGATTAAGGTTATACTGATCGGCTACTACGCCAGCCGTTACCAATGTTGGCATAGCCATTTCGAAAATCGTTATTTTGGTAATCATTCCACCCATACCTAAAACAAGTGCCATAACCAAAACTATCAACGGCGCTAAAATCAGTTTATACAATAAAGCAAAACTAATGTGTTTCAATTGGCTAAACCAACCGCCAAATTTTAGCTGTAAACCTATTGAAAACAATGCCAATGGGCCAACCGTACCCGCTAGTTTTTCGAATAATGGATCCAGTGAAGAAAGGTCAATAAAATGAGGGAGGGTCAGCGCTAAAAAACAACCTATAAGCGGCGGAAAGGTCATTACTTTCTTCAGCACCAATTTCGGGCTTAACTGTTGATTCTGCGAGGATCGGATGGCTACAATAATGCCAATGGTAGATAAAAGCATAAAGGTAACCTGATCGCAGATAATCGCGACAGCCAGTTCTTTTTCGCTAAAATAAGCCACAATTAAAGGAAACCCTAAAAATGAAGTATTACTTAAAGAACTGGTTAGTTTTAATCCGCCAGCAGTAGATTTGCTAATATTCTGGATGCGACTGTACAGGGTAATAAATAACCAACCAAATAGCCATACACAAATTGGTGCCAGTACAGGAAAGAATAAATCCTTAGTCCAGGTAATGTGTGGCAGATATTTAAAAGAAACTGCTGGTAGCGCGATATAGATAATCCAGGCATTAATGCCTTTGTGCACATCTTTGGGTAGCGATTTGCTTTTTCTGAAAAAAATCCCGGCTAAAATGCATAAACCTATAATAATGAAGTTTGCCATTGTTAGCGCAAAGATAATTTATAAAAGAAAAACGCCAATAAGAAATGCACTTATGGCGTTTTAAATAATTTATACAGAAGGTTTTGGTTTTTTCTTTTTGTTCCAAACCTTTTTCTTGCCCTTATGTTGAGGTCTCTTTTCTTCCACATGGGTAATTTCCATTGCAGCTATGCTTTCTGGTAGTGGCACGCGGGGAACTTCCTTCTCGATTAATTTTTCGATATTATCGAACTTGCGTTTATCTCTTCCGTTAACCAATGTAATGGCCGTTCCTTTGGTTGCAGCTCTTGCCGTACGGCCAATACGGTGTACGTAATCAGCCGGATCGCCAGGAACATCATAATTGATTACCAAATCGATTCCTTCTACATCGATTCCGCGCGATAACACATCAGTTCCGATTAAAATTGGTAATCTCCTGTTTTTGAAAGCCAGTAAAATATCTTCGCGTTCTTTCTGCCCCAAATCGGAGTGAAAAGCTTCGGCTTTAATGCCCAATCCTTTAAAAGTTTTATATAAAGCTTTCACTTTTTCTTTGGTCGAAACGAAAATAATGCTACTCTTATATTGTCCGCTTTTAAAAATATCGGTTAATAAGGCCTGCTTCTGTTGGTCGTGAATATTATAGGCCTGTTGATCGATCCCTTCAGCAGGTTTAGCGATTGAAATGGTAATCTGCTTCGGTTCGTGCAAAATCTTGCCCGCCATGGTCCTTATTTTCGGCGCCATCGTAGCTGAAAATAAAAGCGTTTGCCTTTTCTTTGGCAGGTAGCTGATGATGCGGATAATATCATCATAAAAACCCATATCCAGCATCCTATCCGCTTCATCTAAAATTAAATGCTGCAAATGTTCCAGTTTTAACACGCCTGAAGATAAATGTGCCATTAGCCTGCCCGGAGTGGCAATAATAATATCTACACCATCGCGCATAGAACGTTTTTGCTGTTCATAAGCGATACCATCGCCCCCACCGTAAACAGCCAAAGAACTGATATTGGTAAAATAAGCCAATGCTTCAACCTGTAAATCAATCTGTTGTGCAAGTTCGCGTGTTGGAGCCAATATCAAGGTATTGTTGTGCCTATCGGCGGCCTTGCTAATTTTATCCATTACGGGTAAAAGGTAGCTGGCGGTTTTTCCTGTACCGGTTTGAGCGCAGGCAATCAGATCATGATTATCTAAAATTACCGGGATGGCTTGTTCTTGTATTGGAGTAGCGCTTTTATACCCCATGGCCATTAAGCCCTCGTATAAATCGGGGTTAAAATTAAAATCGTTAAAATTCAATCTATTGTGTTTATGTCTTTTAGCAAAAGTACCTTAAAATACCGCTAATAACAAACCGCATTTTAATATCGATGTGTTAAATGATTTTGAAGGCTAAATGTGCAACGCTTTAAGTGGCAAAAAATAAAAAAGCCCCGGTCGTTATAAACAACCGGGGCTTGGAAATTATAATAGACGAAACTTAGTCTACCAGAATATCTTTCTCTGGTGTATTCGTTTCAGGGTTTTTAGGTAGTGTAACCTTCAAAATTCCATCAGCATAACTGGCCGAAATATTTTCTACTAAAACTTTTCCGTTTAAGCCAAAAGCCCTTTCGAAAGTGCCGTTGCTATATTCTCTCCGGCTATACTTTTTTGCCGAATCGGTTTCTTCTTTAGCTTGGTAAGAAATGGTTAATACATCATCTTTAGTAACCACCTTTAAATTTTCTTTTACCAAAGCCGGTGCAAAAAGCTCAATAATAAAGCTGCTTTCTGTTTCTTCTATATTAGCGGGCACTTTTCTAAAGCCCTGGTTAAACATGGCGTGTTTGTGGTGACCGAAAGGACCACCAAAGTGCCTTCCAAATCTTCCGTCTCCTGCGCCAAAGCGACTATGCATCTTGCCCGAATGGCATCTATGTTCGTTGTACATTTTGTTTAATTTTAATTGTTATTTATTGTGTTAATTTATTGGCTTAAGCCAATATTAGTTGTAAGCCGCCTGCTCCGTTTTAGGGATACCCAATAGCTGTGTAATGATATTTGCATAGGGATATGATGGCGAGAAAACGGCGTAATCAAATTTTAACCCCCTTATCTGAACCAAAATATCATCGATAAATTTCATTGGCTCAAGCAGTGCGCTGATTAATCCCGATTTAGGTTTCTCTTCTTCATCCATCTCCTTTTTCCCCTGAAAAATATTCAGTTCCTGATTGTAG
Organism: Pedobacter sp. GW822-FHT03F06; assembly: GCF_058801365.1. NCBI lineage: Bacteria > Pseudomonadati > Bacteroidota > Sphingobacteriia > Sphingobacteriales > Sphingobacteriaceae > Pedobacter > Pedobacter sp. GW822-FHT03F06. The sequence goes on along the minus strand of NZ_JBXANE010000005.1, from coordinate 391,363 downwards.
GCTTTAAAGTTTGCGCCGATTTGTTCTATGGGGGCTTTAAACTCATCTGAACTAAAGAAGGTTACCTTCTCCCCTCGCGTAATCAGTTCGTTTGCCATACCCAAAATCGGACTAACATCGGCCTGAGATGGATCGCTTAAAAAAAGTATCTGTGACATAACCTTATCTATTTACTTTGTTTATACTATCAACAGGGCCAATCACGATATTATCCATTTTTCTGCTGTGGTGACTGTAACTATGGTTCCTATGATATTCTTGCTGGCAATCATCACGAGAATGCCTGTTTTTAAAATCTAACCGATCGCGGTATCCATTCTGAACGGCCAGTACATTTAAGCTGTAAAAGGTTCCTGCGGCAACAGCCAATGCCAATAATATTCTAAATGCTCTCATAGCGGTTAATCATTTACGTTAATGTTGTTAACTGTTCCACTGCCTTGTACGGTTGGCCTATACCATTGGTTATCTATCGGCACAATTGGATTGTAATGATTCTCGAAACCGTTAAAGCGGTTATGGAAATAATGGTGGCGCCTACCGATAAAAATCCTGAGCATTAAACCGATCAGCATGATGGCCAATATAAATTTGAACACAAATGGTATGAAGAAAGCGACTGCACCAAGTACAATCCCGAATCCTATGGTTTTTAATATCTTTTTCATTCCTTATAATTTTAAAGCATGGTAATCAATTCACCGTAAATGAGTTGAGTTACCAACACTGTTATTTTTGTTATTTATATAGGAAGACGGAGCAACTTTATTTTTACTTTAAATTATTTTGATTTTTTATTTCCTAAAGAATTTTGTCATCCTGAATGCAATGAAGGATCTTTTTAAATGGATTAAACACTTGTTCGGCGAGCGACCAACTGACAGGATCTATAGGTACTCGTTCATCCTTTCGTTATGTCATCCTGAGCGGAGTCGAAGGATCTTTTAGTAGTTACCATTTCGGTCGGTGAGACACCAACCGATAGAATAAGTAGAAAAGTCGTTATTAGTATGACCGTTTAAAAAATCGACCGTCATTTCGACTGAAGCGCAGCGAAATGGAGAAATCTGTCTTGATAGATCTCTCCACTCCGCGTTGCTGCGGTCGAGATGACGATTCGCGGAGAGGCTTTCACGATGTTCAGAATAACGGAGAAATAGATAAAACAAAAAAGCCCCGAATTAATCGAGGCTTCCTAATTATTCCTTATTGCGGTGGTGGCCCCACCCGCCACATCTCCGTTTATATTCTTCTTTGAATTTCGCTCTTTCCTCATCGTTCATTGTCTCCCATTTAGCACGCATGCTCCTTGCCCGCTCACGGAAACCATTATGTCCTCCATGACCACCTTTATTAAAGTTCCCAAAAAGCAACCTGCACAGCACAAGTAAACCGAGGGCTTGCCAATAATTAAGTTTGCCTGCATGTGCCGCCTCAGGTAAAATCCAATTCCATAAAAACATAACCACATAACCCAATACCGCTGCAATAAGCACCGCCACGGGTAAAAAGAAAATAAATTTCTTGCGCCGATTAAAATTTCTATTCATCATGTCTGCAAATTTAATAGTTAATAAATTCCTGATATAAATTTTGTAAACGGTTACGCAGGTGTTTTACCGCATAACCCTTTCTTGATATTAATGTTTTGATATTCTCTCCACTTTCATCCGCCAGTTCCTGAAAAGTGCGTTCTTCCAATTCGTTCTGAACAAACACGTAACGCTGATTCTCAGGCAGTTCTTCCAAGGCCAAAAACAGTTGATCCCAGAATAGTTTTTTTAAACTTTCTTCCTCTGGTGAGTAAGCCTCGGCAAGTAAAATTTCTTTAAAATTGATTTCGCCATCTTCACCTTCGAAAGTGAAATCTTCTAACGATTCTTCTTTTTGTTTACGGTATTTATCGGTGATCTTATTTCTTGCCACCCGATACAGCCAGCCACTAATCTGCTCAATAGCACCAGCTTCGGGTTGATTGCTGAGCTGAAACCATACATCCTGTAAAATATCTTCCGCATCCTCATCCGTATTCACCCTTCCACGGATGAAACTGAATAAGCGCTTACCATAATTGGCAACCGTTGAAATGATATTTTGAGGTTCGTTTGTTGGCACTAAATTTTGCTTAATAACCCAGTAAACGGATGAGCCTCAATATTACTTTAAATTTTCTTTACTTTTTTCAGAAAACCGACATTTTAGATTCGAACAGTCTAATTTTTAGCGACTTATAATGATCCTTTTTTGAGCAATCCTTTGTACAGTTTTTGATAAGTCGGTACAACAATACCAAGTTTTTCGGCTTCGCGTACAATGTAGCCTGTTAACGACTCCACTTCTGTTTGCTGTTTCTGATTGAGATAATCGCGGTGCATGGATGAGGTAACCTCGTAGGGCATCGATTTCATTGTATTTAATGTTTTGCCCGAAATATCATCACTAATGGTTACGCCTTTAGCCAGGGCAAGGTTTTTCACTTCTTCAATTAACTCCAGAACAGTTTCAAGGTGCTCTTCCAATACCTTTCCGATAGTGCTATCGAAATAGGATGTGGAAGTAGCTGTAGGAGAAATAAATATAAATTTTTCCCAGATGGCGGTAGAGATTTTATCCGAAACCGTTACATCGGTTCCCGCATCAAACATTAAATCTTTTAGCTGTAAAACCTCATCACTAAGTGGTCCATCCATACCAAAAGATAATTTTTGAATGTTCCCTGAATTTTCAATTATACCTGGCGATTTAATTTTGGAAACGATAAATGCACAACCTTTTAAAACATTTGCATGGGGCAGGATTTCTAAAATTTCATCACTTGCACTAACACCGTTTAAAAGTGGCAACAATATCGTACTATGGTTGATTAAGGGCTTTAACTTTTCGATGGTTTGTTTTAAATCGTAGCTTTTCGTGCAGATTATAATATAATCGGCCATGCCAATCTTACTATAATCATCGGTAGCCAAATAGGGCTCAGTTACAAAGCTATCGTTTCCTTTTATAACGGTTAAGCCCTTATTTTGTATCTCCTTTAAATGTTCGCCACGGGCAACAAAAACAACTTCTACATCATTTCCGCTGGTGTATTTCTTAGAAAGTAAGCCCCCGAAATATCCACCTACGCCACCAATTCCTACAATAACAATTCTTGTTTTATTTAGCATGTTAATCTAAATATGATAAACAGATTATTTCAATGCACCCGTTGGGTTGTTGCCTTTATCTACTACCATTTTAATATTTCCGTCTAAATCAGAAACATATATTTTGCTATGCGTAAAAGGTTTTTCAGCTCCACTATAAAAAATCCGATCATCGGCTGTAAGAAAAACATAAGGAACGTTTATACCTTTAGGCGAAATCCGCTGTATTTTTTTACTGGCCAGATCTAAAACATAAACGGCTTCACTCGGTCCTGTTAATCCGTCTAAAACATCTGTATTTCCCGCATTAAAAATTAGTTTTGTCCCGTCTTTTGTATAAAAGAAACGGTTGCTACTTGCAATGGAAAATTCTTTTCCGATCAAATCAATTATCAATTTAGTATCGATTAACTTTCCGGTACGATCAAAGGTGTAAAGGTTGGTAAGATCCTGTCCGATGATTTCCTTTTCATTTTTCCAGGTTGGCGCATAAACATTTATTTTAGATGCACTATCGAGCATCACATATCCCGAATTATCGGTTTTAATTACACCGATCTTCCATAGGTTTTTACTGTTAAAAATATTGAAAGCAATCGCAGTTCCATCAGCCGACCACATGGCCTGATAATAATTATTGCTATTTACCTGCAATTTCCCCTGGCTTTTGTTTTCCATGTCGGCAACCCAAACTGATCTGTTCCCGGCCGAATCGCTCAGGGTATAGGCCAGTTTATTTCCATCAGGAGAAATAGCCGGATCGGTGGCACCGCCGAACGAAATCTGTTTCATCGTATCGATACTCGTGGCTACAATTTTATCTCCATCCTGATAGGCCAATGCGAAATTTTTACTGCTTAAAGAAACAGTATCTAAAACGGCTTTAGTATTTTCTGCCTCAGATTTATTGCTATTGCAGGAAATAATTAATGCAACGCAGGGAATTAAAATAGAAACTAATGTGGTGCTGATTTTCGTCATGTACAATTTTACAAATAGTTTTTGTGTCTGCGGTTTTTGAAGGGAAGCAGAAGCTATATTTTACTTAATACAAACTTTGTGTTGGTCGATTCTATCCTTCGCTCTGTTTCCTGTCTCCACGAGCCACAATCAATACCTACACTTAAATCTAATTCAAGTCTGTGAGGACACAGACCGGGGAAGAAGGACACAGACCTAGGCAATTGATTTCTTTCCGCCGTGGTTCGTGTCCTCACGAACCACAATTACACAGATTAAATCTTTTTCTTATCCGCGTAACCAAATACTTTTTGCAACAAGGTTGTACTTCTTGAGCTTAAGTTTCCCCTGATTTTGAGTTCTTCCTTCGCAACTTCAACAAATAAACCATCTATCGCTTTTTGGGTAACGTATTCGGTTAAGTTGGTATTTACAGGTTTTACCAAAGGCAAACGGTTGTATTGTGTAGTTAAGTCGCTATAATATTTGGTGGCATTTACCTTATTTAAACTTGTGGTTACAATTGGACTAAATTTTTGCATCAGCTGAGAAGTAGTTACCCTTTTAAAGTATTCGGTAGCTGCGTCTTTGTTTCCCAAAAGAATATTGGTGGCATCGGTTAATGTCATTTGTTTAATGGCTGAGATAAAAATAGGCTTTGCTTCGGTAGCAGCATCTTCCGCGGCACGGTTTAAGCTCACAATCACATTATCGCAAAGTTTGTTCAAGCCTATGCCGCGCAATGTCTTCTCCACTTTTTGTGCTTCAGGAGGCATCAAAATTTTAACCGCCAGGTTGCCTAAAAAGCCATCTTTAAGCGAAAGCCTGTCGGCACCTGCAGAAACACCAATTTGTAGCGCTTCCTTAATCCCCTGTCCTATTTCAAAAGTAGATGGCGTTCCGGTAGCGGCTGTGGTAGTACCCTGTTTCTCGGTTACTTTCTTAAATATATCACTCAGTTTAATCTGTGCGCTAACATTTAGGCTTGCAAATACCAGCATGGCCAGTGATGCCGATAAAATATTGATCTTTTTCATTTTGTGTGTTTAATCATGTTCAGCAAAACAACTGCCATACTTTTTTATTTACCCTCAAAGATAAGCCTTTGCACATGGCAACAATGTTAAACCGCTTAAAAAGATAGTGAACAAGGTAAAATATTTAGGACCTTCTCTTCCTAAAAAATTAGTTTATGTGCCATCACTCAGAAATATTTTTTATACTTGAAAGATAATTCGAAATAGCTGCCATTTTTTTGAGGTTTATAAAAAACACAGCTGGGAACGCCCAGCAAGAAGACGCCAAACTGATTGCCGAGTATAAAAATACGGGCGATTTAGACGCGTTGGGTACGCTTTACAATAAATATATGCATTTGGTGTTTGGGGTTTGCTTAAACTATTTCAAAGATGAAGAGCAAAGCAAGGATGCGGTAATGCAGATTTTTGAAGAACTGGTAACGAAGCTGAAAATACATGAGGTACAGAACTTTAAAAGCTGGCTTCATGTTTTAACACGGAACCATTGTTTAATGGCATTACGGAAATCGGCCAAGCAAAATAATGTCTCATTAGACGATACTTTTGTGGAAAATAGCGAGTTTGTGCATCTGGATATAGACAACACAAAAGAAACGCAGCTTACCATTATGGAAAAGTGTATGGAAACTTTACCTGAAGAACAGCGAAAAAGCGTAGATTTATTTTATTTACAAGAGAAATGTTATAAAGAAGTGGCCGATATTACGGGCTACGACATGCTTAAAGTTAAGAGTTACATCCAGAATGGTAAGCGGAATTTGAAGATTTGTATAGAGAAAAACAGTAGTGAATAACGATTGGTTAGATATTGATGTTCTGGAAGATTACCTGGATGGTAAGCTTGATGCTAAAGCTATGCACTTTGTAGAAAGACAGGCTTTGGAAGATCCTTTTGTTGCCGAAGCATTAGAAGGTCTGAAACAATCGCCTAAACGCAAGCAAACACTTTCTATTTTACAAAAACAACTTTACGACCGTGTTTCGGAGAAACCTATAAAACGCAAACTTTGGGGCATTACTACTCAAAGGTTAAGTATTGCAGCAACAGCAACAGTAGCCTTTATTGCGGTAAGTATTTTATTCTTTATGCGCGAAACCAACCGCCGAAACGCAGAAATTGCAGCACACAAACAAGGTGGTGTAATGGTTCAGTTGGATAGCACAACAGCAATTGCGTCTGCGAAACCAAAAGAAGATACCGTAGCACAAAGTACCACAAGAGCAGCATTAGTTGATAAAGCCATTACAGCAGCAAAAACGGGTGATTTGGCAAAAAACACTAAAACGAGCCCTGTTGTAGAACGTGCAGAACAACAAATTGCCGAAGCAAAAGCTGTTTCAGATTATAATCGGGCTAGAGCCGCAAAAGCAGAAAGCCTTGGCGCTTACGCTTATAAAGCAAAGACAGAACAAAGTGCACTTAATGAACCTGTGGTGGCTGCAACACCTGCTCCGGCATATGGCTCGAGTAAAATCGCGTTTAGTGGCAATGTTGTAGACCAAAGCAATGGCCAACCTGTTCAGGGTGCTGTGGTAAAGTTAGCCGGTTCTAAAAATGTAACCGCAACTGATGCTAAAGGTTATTTCTATTTACCTGCTGATAGCAACGCAAAAGATAAAGACTTATTGATTAACGCCATTGGTTTTAAAGAATTGCCTGTAGCTGGCCTGCAAGATCCTAATGCAATTAAAAGTGCTTTAAGTGGGAATAAATCGCTAAATGAAATTGCATTAATTACAGGTTCGAACGGTCATAAGAAAGAAAATATTGCTGCACCAAAAATCACATTGCGTGCAGAACAAAACCTGGATGGGAAATCAGCTGATAGCATTACGAAACCTGTTCCCGTGTCTACCATCAACTATAGTCAATACTTAGAGAATAATAACAAACTTTATAACCCTAAAGGCCCGGAACAATTTGTAATTTTAAGTTTCAAAGTTAAAAGTAACGGACGGCCAACCAATATCAGCGTTATAAAATCACTGAACAAAAAAGCTGATGCGGAGGCAAAACGACTGATTCAAGAAGGCCCAGATTGGGTATTGCCTAAAAACGGAACTGATTTAGTAGAAATAAGCGTTAAGTTTTAATTTTCAGCTATTTATTACGGGCTCAGCGAACGCTTTCTTGTTCTCCTTATAAAGAAGGACTTCAGGCACCTAATATTTCCCTAAGACCCTAAGAAACTACATTTCTTAAATTCTTTCGTATGTCAGTCTGGACGTAGTTGAAGAAAACCACAGAGAACATAGAGAAAAAGCAGAGGACATGGAGTTAGGCCCAAGAGCTCGGTGTTACTCCGTGTAAAAACTCCGTGGCCTCTGTGGTAAACACCATAAACCTAAATGCGCTCTGTGGTAAAAAAACTAACACCAACAAAAAAGACCAAGGCAATTAGCTTTGGTCTCTTAGGTATATTAAAGGATTCTGTTTTTATTTTAAGTAATAAATCACTGCATAAATAATGGCCGCTAATGTAGCTGAAACCGGAATGGTTAAAATCCAGGCCCAGATTAAGTTGATGGTTACTCCCCAACGTACTGCAGAAACGCTTTTTACTACACCCACACCTACAATCGAACCCGTAATGGTATGCGTTGTAGAAACCGGAATACCGAAATGCTCTGTGATACCTAAAGTTACCGCTCCAGCACCTTCTGCAGCAACGCCTTCCAGCGCGGTTACTTTGGTGATTTTGGAACCCATTGTTTTAACAATTTTCCAGCCGCCACTCATTGTACCTAGCGATATTGCCGAATAACAGGCAATTGGCACCCATGCAGGCATAGCTTCGAAATTAGGAATTACTTTTGAAGCAATTAAAGCCGTTGCAATGATTCCCATTACCTTTTGGGCATCGTTACCTCCGTGAAAGAAACTTAATGCAGCAGAAGAAAGCAATTGCAGGCGTTTAAACCATTTCTCAGCAGTTGCAGGCTTAGCATAACGACAGATATTGATAATAATCAGTGTTAATACAACTGATATCACCATACCGATTATTGGTGCCAGTACAATGAAAGAAACAATTTTTATTACATAACCCATGTTTACAGCATCAAGCGGACTAGCGCCTATAAGTAATGCATGTGTCATACCTGCACCAGCAAAACCTCCAATTAAGGTATGTGATGAACTTGAAGGGATACCATACCACCAGGTTAAAAGGTTCCAGATAATCGCAGCAACTAAACCTGCAAGGATAACCTCTAAAGTGATATAATTTTCAATTACCGTTTTAGCAACTGTATTGGCTACTTTGTGGTCGGTAAAATAAAAGTAGGCAGCGAAATTGAACAGCGCAGCCCACAAAACCGCCTGAAAAGGCGTAAGAACTTTTGTAGAAACAACTGTTGCAATCGAGTTAGCGGCATCGTGAAAGCCGTTAATGTAATCGAAAGCAATAGCCAGAATTACAACAACAACCAATAAGGTAGTTACCATGTTTGTTTTTTATTAAGCGTTTTTAACCAAGATAGTTTCAAGCACATTCGCCACATCCTCACACTTATCTGTCGCTTTTTCTATCGTTTGTAAAACCTCTTTTTGTTTAATTAATTCAATCGCATTGGTTTCGTATTCGAATAAACGGGCTACCGCTAATGTAAATACATAATCAGCCTGGTTTTCGCCACTGTTAATACGAATACAAGCATCGGCAATTACGCGGATGTTTTTGAAACTGCGTAATTCTTTAATTGCCTTATCAATATCGGTACACATTTCTACCAAAAGCTCGGCAATTTTAACAATCGGCTCGTTAATGGTATTCATGTTATACATCTGCATACGGTTTGCAGTACCATAAATATAATCGGCAACATCATCAACGGCAGTAGCCAGTGCATGGATGTCTTCTCTATCAAATGGCGTAATAAAGTTCCTGCTCAGTTCAAGAAAAATTGAGTGGGTAATATCATCACCTACATGCTCCAGGCGCTCAATTTCTTTAAAAATTGTTTTTCTGCTTTCCGCATCACCTGTGCTAACCATTTCTAAAAGGGTTTCTGCAATTTTTAATGCATTGCTACCTGCTTGTTCGAAAAGCGGATGAAACTTTTTGTCTTGAGGTGTAAAGAACTTAAAAATATTGTTCATGTTAATTTTTAATATGTTGCAAAGCTACAAGCCCAATGTTAAGTTAATGTTAATTTATTAATTATATTAACTAATTATCGCCTTATTTAATCAGGCCTGGCTTATTTCAATAGTTTTAGGTATCTGACAATGAAATAAATAGGTTATCAACAGTGGTAAATTACTTTTCGGAACGAAATCAGATGCCATATTTTCCGGGTGTTCCGTGTTTCCGTGGCAAAAATTGAAGAATGATGATCAAGGCACTAAAGCTACCCGCCTTTTTGTAGTGTAAAAGCAAAGGTAGTACCTATGCCAGGCGTACTTCTTACCGAAATGGTTTGTTGATGTGCCTCTAAAATGTGTTTTACAATGGCTAAACCTAAACCCGTGCCTCCAACTTCTCTCGCCCGGTGGGTATCGATGCGATAAAAACGTTCGAACAAGCGTAGCAAATGTTTTTCTTCTATACCGATGCCATTATCGGTAACTTCGATCAAAACCTGATCGTGAAGTTCAAAAATTTTAATAGCTGTTTCGCCACCATCAATTCCATATTTAATACTGTTTACCAGCAAGTTAATCAACACCTGCCTAATCTTCTCGCGATCGGCCGAAACCAAGGTAATGGCAGTATATTTATCTTTAAAAAAGAGTTTAATGTTTTTTGCTTCAGCGCGGTCTTCGAGGTTTTCCATTACCTCTTTCGCCAATTGTACAAAATCGAACTTTTGGTAGTTAATTGGCGATTCGCCTGTTTCTAATTTTGAAATAACGTCTAAATCATTAATTAAATAACTCAGTCGCTCTACATTGTTTTCTGCTTTTTTCAGAAATAAAACAGCCTGATCCGGGTCATCTACCAAACAGTCCTGTAAAGTTTCGATATAACCCTGAATGGCAAAAAGCGGGGTTTTAAACTCGTGCGAAACATTTGAAAGGAACTCTCTTCTAAACTGTTCCTGTTTTTTTAATAAGTCTATTTCTTTTTTCTTTGCGCCAGCCCATTCCTTTACTTCCTGCTCGACATCATTAATCGGATCAGCACTCACATACTCGCCGAGCGCATCTTTTAAATCTTTACCTAATTTAAGGTTATGGATGAGCTTGTAGATAAGTTTAATTTTGGTGTAAATATATTTCTCGAGCAAATAATAAAAAACCAAAAAACTGCACAGAAACGATACGCCAAAAGAAATAGCCATGTAATACAGGCTATGCTGAAAATAAAAATTAACCATCCCGATGGAAAGACCAACGGCGAGAGCAGTAAATAAAACCAGCACACTTAATTTCATGCTGCAATTTAAAGCTTTTTATGTTAAATGTGTGTTAAGAGACCAAGGCTATTGATTCATTTTTTACGGAATGTTAAAAAACAAAAGAGGTTGTATTATAAGTTGTGATTCCATTCGAACTTGTCACGTTGAGCTTGTCGAAACGCTTTGCGAGGCATCTCAACAGGTCCTTCGACAGGCTCAGGATGACAATTCTATATTTATGATACAGCTTCGTTAAAAACCAAAAAAGCTTTCCCTTTTGAGGAAAGCTTTATAAAATACGGTTAAGTATTACTTATTTCTTTGTCGAATCTGTTTTAGCTGGAGTAGAAGCAGCAGGTTTAGTGCTGTTTAAATTTCCGCCAAGTGGAGATGGTGATGGTGTTTTATCTAAACGCTCTTGAATAGCTGAGTTTCCAACTGCTGCAGTACCGCCGCTGGTTTTAGCAATTGTAGTAACAGCAAGGGTTAACACTACGATCAAGGTTAACAATACCCACGATCCTTTTTCTAAAACATCGCCAGTACGTTGTACACCAAACATGTTACTGGTGCCACCGCCTGTAGCTAAACCTCCGCCTTTAGGATTTTGTACTAAAACAAATAAGCCTAAGGCCACACACGCAATAATTAATAAAATGATTAAAAAGGTTACCATGGTAATATTATATTTTAAAATTTCTTTTCTATAGATTGGATAAGGTCGGCAAAGTAACGGCTTTTTTCCGGATATTTCAAACTTAATTTTTTATAAGTATCTATGGCTTTGTGATAAAGCATTTGCTCGATATAAATTTTAGCTAAAGTTTCCGAAACAAGGTCGTAATTGTCTTCTGCACTTTTCTTTGCCTTATTTTCATTGTCTATCTGTTCTGGCTTCGGAGGCTTGATTGTTGGATCTTCTTTCAAAAACCGCTCGATAATTTCGGCCCCCTTTGCATCTTTAATTTCGGCAGAAGGATATTCAGCTAAATGATCGGCTACCTCGAAAGGTGTTTGAATGTGAAAGATATGCTCTACATATTGCTGTTGAAACTCAGCTCTTTCTTGCTGCTGGTTGTTTTGTGCCTGTGGTTTTACCTTACCGGCATTGGGGTGCGCATAAGGCTGAAAAATCTGCTCGTGCTCTTTACGGGTTTTAGCCAGCCACCATAAAAACGTATACGGAAGCTTATCGTCGTTATATTGCGAAACAAAATTCCTCTCCGGCTCATCAGGAACAACCGTTTCAATTTCTGGTGCCGCCGTAACCACATCAGTACTTAATTTCTGTTCAAAGGCAAAAAAATCAGTAGCAGCTACACTTTCAATAAAAGAATCATCATCTGCAGGTAAGTCTATTAAATGACTATCAATACCCGGGAGGTGATTTGGCGTTTCTATAGGAATTATTGGCTTTTCTGAGTGAAGATCTGGAGCTAATTCTCTTATTTCTTCAAAAACGACCTGTTCATCCTGTGTATTTTCAGTAACAACCTCATTAATTACTCCTTCTTCTGTTGTTTCGCGAACTGAAACCATATTTAATATATGGAACAGCACATGCCCCTGGCTATAAAGTGCTGCTTTGGGCACTGCTGATGCATTAGCTTTGGCTAACAGTAAATGAATGGGCTGAGCATATGGAAATTGCACCACCATTTCCTGCAACATGGATACATGCTCTGGTCCAACCTTTCCAGGTTGCTCAAGTAAATCTGCCAGTAGCTTTTTGTTATCCATTATTGAGGTTTGCCGCTAAGTTAAAAAAATGTAGACGGGTTTTGAAAATTTTGTCTTTTAGAATCCTGCTTTATTTACCACTGCGCAAATGCTCGGTTAAAAATATCTTCCGATAATTGTTTGTTGATATTTTCGATAGCCCCAGGCAATAAGCTTTGAATTGGTGCCCCATTGATCGGAAAATCGAAATATCTGGTAAAGCTTTCTTCAAAACTTTCTTTTTCGTGTTCTTTTATATTATTCTTATACTTTACAGAAACGGTTATAGTTAATCTGTTTGCTCCTGAAGTAGGTGTAGGACTATTTTGAAGCGCAACGGGTTTAATCTCATAGCCCGTTATTCTGCCTTCAAACGATGCATCGCCTTCGCCTGTGGGAGAAATAATCAATTTGGTCTGATTACGTATCCGGCTCTTTAACGATTCGGTGATCTGGTTACTTAGCGTTGGTACCACTAATGGTGCATTATTTTCGAATACCCGAACAACCACCGTTTTTAATCCTGTTGTTGATGCCCCACTGAATTTATAAGAACAAGCGTTTAATACCGAAGCAAGAAGGATTAAAGCAAATATTTTAATTTTCATAGATCATTATTGATGCTTAAAGCAATTGTACGTTAAATTATAAATTTAATTCTTTAATTTTTCGGTACAATGTTCTTTCAGAGATACCCAGTTCCTGTGCTGCAAATTTACGCTTACCCTTGTGTTTCTTTAGTGCTTTTTTAATCAGATCTGATTCTTTATCCACTAATGATAAAGATTCTTCTACCTCTTCGGCTTCGTGTGCAAAATAATCAGCATTATTATTATTGTTGTTGATGTTATTATTGCTTGGTGTAGGTTGCTGAATGGTAAAGGCATGCTCTTGCCCTGCGGGCAGTTCTACATCGCGGTAGAGCTGATTGATATACTGCGGATTATCTGCCAAAACGGTAGCGGTATTTCCGCCGTGCTGAATAATTTCGGCAACGAGTTTTTTAAGCTCAACCATATCTTTTTTCATATCGAAAAGTACCTTGTACAAAATATCTCTTTCTGTAAAATCTTCTTTCGACTGCGCATTAATCGCCATTGGCAGGTTACTTCCAGCCTCGTTCGGGATATAGTTTAAAATGGCTTGTCCGGTTACATTCCGGTCTTTTTCCAATACACAGATCTGCTCGGCAATATTTTTTAACTGACGAACATTACCCGGCCAGCTATAATTGGTTAAGATCTGAATGGCATCTGGTTCCAAATGCAATGCAGGGCTACGGTATTTATCACTAAAATCGGCAGCGAATTTTCTGAATAATAAATAAATATCCTCTTTACGCTCCTGCAAAGCCGGTATGCGCAGTGGAACAGTATTTAACCTGTAATATAAATCTTCGCGGAATTTTCCGTTTTTAACGCGGTTATACACATCAACATTGGTTGCGGCAATAATGCGGACGTCTGTTTTCTGAACTTTAGATGAACCTACACGTAAGTATTCGCCACTTTCCAAAATACGCAGTAAACGTGCCTGTGTACCCAAAGGCAGCTCAGCAACCTCATCTAAAAAAATGGTTCCGCCGTTTGCTACTTCAAAGTAACCTTTACGTGCTTCATGTGCACCTGTAAAAGATCCTTTTTCGTGACCAAACAATTCAGAATCAATGGTTCCTTCAGGAATGGCGCCGCAGTTTACAGCAATAAAAGCACCGTGTTTACGGGCACTCATTTGATGGATAATCTGCGAGAACACCTCTTTACCACTACCACTTTCGCCTGTTATTAACACCGACATATCAGTTGGTGCTACCTGGCTTGCAATATCGATGGCACGGTTAAGCAGTGGCGAATTGCCAATAATACCGAACCGTTGTTTAATATTTTGTGTATCCATTCTTTAGATTTGAGTATTGAGATTTGAGATATTAGACCTTACGCCTTTTGCCTTCTACCCTCCACCTTTTTTTAAACTATTTTACCAATTAACGTAGCAGATGTACATTTTTCGATAAATACATTTGCATATTGGCCTGGTTTAACGCCTTCAATTGCAGGAAAAATGGCCATAGCTCCGCTATCCCCTCTTCCGCAATAATCCAGATCTGATTTTTTAGAAGTGCCTTCAATTAAAACACGAACGGTTTTACCCACCCACTCTTGTAAGCGCATTAATGAATGTGCCTGTTGTTTGGCCAAAATCTCAGCTAAACGGCGTTTTTTCACTTCTTCAGGAATATCATCTTCTAATTTACGCGCTGCTAAAGTTCCTGGTCTTTCAGAATAAGTGAAGTTATAGGCAAAATCATACTCCACGTAATCCATCATACTCAGGGTTTCCTGATGCTCTTCCTCTGTTTCTGTGCAGAAACCGGCAATAATATCGGTAGAAATTGCGCAACCCGGGATAATGTTGCGGATGGCATCAATACGGTTAATATACCATTCGCGCGTATAAGTCCTGTTCATTAACTCCAATATGCGGGTATTACCCGATTGAACAGGTAAATGAATATAATTACAGATGTTATCGTACTTAGCAATGGTATGTAAAACTTCGTCGGTAATATCTTTTGGATGCGAAGTGGAAAAACGCACCCTTAAATCAGGGCTAACCAAAGCTGTTTGCTCCAAAAGTTGTGCAAAGTTTACGGTTTCTGTTCCATCTTCTGATGTCCAGGTATATGAATCTACATTTTGGCCTAAAAGCGTAACCTCACGGTAACCAGCTTCAAATAAACCTTTTGCTTCTTCTATAATAGAGTGGGCATCGCGACTGCGTTCGCGGCCACGGGTAAAAGGAACCACGCAGAAAGAACACATATTATTACAACCACGGGTAATGGAAATAAAGGCGGTGATTCCGTTGCTATTTAAACGAACCGGACTAATATCTGCATAAGTTTCTTCACGGGATAAAAGTACGTTAACCGCTTTATGTCCACTTTCTACCTGCTCAATTAAGTTAGGTAAATCGCGGTACGCATCGGGCCCTACAACCACATCGACCAACCGCTCTTCTTCTAAAAATTTAGATTTTAAACGTTCTGCCATGCAACCTAAAACCCCAACAATTAATTTCGGGTTGCGGCGTTTTTCGACACCAAACTGCGACAAACGGTTCCTAACCCTGGTTTCAGCGTTTTCACGGATAGAGCAGGTATTGATGAAGATTACATCGGCCTGATGATAATCCCCTGTGGTTTCAAATCCTGTTTCAGAAAGAATAGAAGCAACAATTTCACTATCAGCAAAATTCATTGCACAACCATAACTTTCGATGTATAATTTACGGGCATCGGCTTTAATTGGTGTATCTAAAATTAAAGCTTCACCTTGCCTGGCTTCATCGTGCGTCTTATCCTGTACTTGTAAATCAATCATTATTTAAAAACATTTTGGGGATTGCAAAAATACATAAATAAAATTAAAAGTGACAAATTGACATATTTTGTTTAAATGTTTACAGTACGATTATGATAAGACAGTTAGCAGCCCCAATTAATCCATATTTTATATCGTAGAATAAAAAGATTTTTGGAAATGTATGGTTCTGTTCCCGTGGAGGGCTTCAGCCCCAATTGAAAAAATTGTGGCATCCCGCTAAGGTCGGGTTTAGATTACAGCTGTTCCTGCTACTATGAGGGGTTTTCCATGCTACCGTCCTAACCCATCTAGCCCTTGGCGAAGCGGTACCCTGCAGGCAAGGAGGCACGACGGCCGAAAGCGTACAAGCGCAGCAAAGGAGCAAACGCTGTTACTTGCCATGCCCTTGCGCTCCAAAAAATTAACAGTTCCCCCGTTATAAAACGAGTCAGGATGTTTTTGGAAATGTAGGCTTCGGTGCCTGTAGGAGACTGTAGCCCCGCCCCCCGCTTCAGCCCCAATTGAAAAAATTGTGGCATCCCGCTAAGGTCGGGTTTAGATTACAGCTGTTCCTGCTACTATGAGGGGTTTTCCATGCTGCCGTCCTAACCTATCTAGCCCTTGGCGAAGCGGTACCCTGCAGGCAGGAGGTACGACGGCCAAAGCGTACAAGCGTAGCAAAGGAACAAACGGTGTTTCTTGTACTGCCCCTGCGCTCCAAAAAACTATTTTATTAAAATATAATGTAACCAGAGGCATATAACAATACTTCTTAAGTTGGATGAAAAGGTTTTGGAAATGTAGGCTTCGGTGCCTGTAGGAGACTGTAGCCCCGCCCCACTTCTCCCGACTTTAAGTCGGGATTCGCTAAGGTCGGGTTTAGATTACAGCTGTTCCTGCTACTATGAGGGGCTTCCATACCACTGTCCTAACCCATCTAGCCCTTGGCGAAGCGGGTACCTTGCAAGCCCGGAGGCACTACGGCTGAAGCGTACAAGCGTAGCAAAGGAGCAAATGGTGTTTCTTGCACTGCACCTGCGCTCCAAAAAATATTTCATCATTCTTCCTTATTGGTCTTTCGGCTTTAGTCTTTTGCCTTAGCCCTGAAAAAACCTTTCGCGCTTCTATCTGTTACCTATCGATAAGCCATAATAAATGACAGCTCAGCATAGAAATAAATTTTGGATCTGGATAGGAAGCATATTCGGCATATTGATTTTAATTGTTGCTTTTGGCGCCATGTTTTTAAGTGCCCGGTGGAAACCTATGTTGACCGAAAAAATTAAAGCCGGGGTTTATAATAGCTCGCACCATTTGTACCTGATAGATTTTAAAAGCATTAATTTAAACGTAATTACAGGTAGCCTGGCACTGCGCGATGTTACACTAATACCCGATACATCGGTTTTTGATAGCTTAAGGAAAAAACAATTGGCACCTGCACATACTTTCGAGCTTAAATTAAAGAAACTACAGATTAGCCGTGTCGGAATATTAACGGCTTACTTTAAAAAGCGGATAGATGTAAATGAAATCGTTTTACAAAAGCCATCTATTAATATGATTTTCAATAAAGTAAGCCATAAACCCGATAGCATAAAAGATAAAAAATCGCTTTACGAACAGATTTCGAAAACTTTTAAATCGGTACATGTTAAAACCATTAAAATTATAGATGCAGATTTCGATTACATCAATAAAACCTCAGCAAAAAAAACCAAAAACTCAATCAAACACCTTGATATTAACATTAATGATTTTTTGCTGGATTCACTTTCGGGCAATGATACAACAAGATTTTACTATACAAAAGATGCATCCTTTCAGATTGCGGGTTATAAATCGATAACGAAAGATAAAATGTACTCGATGAAAGTTGATACCATTAAAGGTTCTACTGCATCAAAAAAAATAACGGTTAAAGGATTTAAACTTACACCATTGTACGACGAGCTTACTTTTGCAAGAAAATACAAGATCCAGAAAGACCGGTATAACTTAAGCTTTGATAAAATAGAATTTAACGGGGTCGATTTTATTGGTTTAAATACCGACCAGAAACTGCATGCAAAATCGTTGAGGATTGGCCCTGCCAATGTAGAAGTTTTTATGAGCCGTGAATCGCCACCACCACCCGGCTTTGATAAAGGCCGAAACTACCCACATATGGCCCTAAAAAGGTTAAATATACCGACCCTGATCGATACAGTAAAACTCAGAAACATTAATGTTAAATATGCTGAATTTAACCCGGCGAGTAAAAAAATTGGATCGGTTTATTTTAAAGCACTAACTGGAAATATTTTAAATGTAACCAACGATAGTTTACAATTGCGCAAAAAAAGTCATGCTCTGGCAGATTTAAACGCTCTTTTAATGGGTACCGGAAAGCTGAATGTAAAAATTGATTTTAACCTTACGGATAATAATGGTGCATTTACCTACAGCGGGAATCTGGGGAAATTTGATCTGAAAAACTTAAACCCACTATCGAAAGCCCTGGGGTTAATAGAGATAGAAAGCGGCGATGTACAGCATATCGATTTCAGCGCAAACGGAAATTTAAGAGCTGCATCGGGCAAGATGAATATGCTGTACACAAACCTGAAAATAAAGCTCTTATCAGACAATATTGATGGAGAGGGAACCAAGGAAAAAGGTTTTTTGTCGTTTTTGGCCAATGCAATTCTAGTTAAAAACGAAAATCCACAAAAAGGCGAGGCACCAAGAACAGCAAGCATGGCCAATACGAGAATTAATTCGGCCTCCTTTTTTAACCTGATGTGGAAAACCGTTTTTGTGGGTATAAAGGATATTGTAGGTGTTAGTGTGATACCCGAAAAGAACCCGGTAAAACAGCAAAAAGTAATCGCAAAAAAAATAAGGGAACAAAAACGGGCAGACAGGAAAGCAGCGCGGAAAGCCGGGAGAGAAAAAAACTGATCTTACTTTTTTCAAATATATGTTTATAACCGTATATTGCTAATAAAACTACAGCCGCTCATTTTTTAATGCCTGATACCAGAAAATACCGTTATAGAGTTTTTAAATGGATTGCGTGTACATTACTCAGTGTTTTTATTGTACTCGCAGGTATAGCCTGGCTGTTAAATGTTAAGTCTCGCCCTATTTTAACCGATAGGATCAAAACACTCCTCTACAAATCAACCGATAGTTTATATACCATTAGTTTTACCAAGGTTTCTACCAATGTTTTTACGGGCAATGCTACCTTACAGAACGTAAAAATAATACCCGATACCAATCGGTTTAAGCAGCTCATTGCCTTAAAAAGAGCACCAAACAATTTATATACGGTGTCTTTAAAAAAACTCGTGGTGAAGCATTTTCACCCATTAACCTTGTACCGCGAAAAAAAACTTCAGCTGGAAGAAATCATATTTGATAAACCTGAGGTAACGATGGTTAACCAGCAATTTGCTTTTAATGAGGGCCGCGCACCCAGGCCCATTAAATCGCCTTACGATATCATTTCTAAAAACCTGAACGAATTTAGCATTAAAAGCATCAGCTTTAAGGATGTAAGTTTTAAATACATCAATAAAAACATAGCTAATTCAGTACCCTTCTCTATTGATGACCTCAATATTACCTTAACCGACCTGCTGGTAGATTCTACCTCTGCTGAAGATCCTACACGGTTTTATCTGATTAAAGATATTGTGATCAACTTGAATAACTATGTATACCATACGCCAGACAAGATGTACGATATCCAATTAGATAAACTGGATTTCAGGGCAACAACGGGTAAGTTAAGGATCAACAGTTTTGCTTTAGTGCCGTTACATGATGAAATGAACTTTGGCAAAGTTGCCGGATATGCGAAGGAGCGTTTCAACATCAAGATGAGCGACATTATGCTTAATGGGATTGATTTGCCTTTATACATTAGCAAACAAGAACTTTGGGCAAAGGAAATGGCCATTACCAATGGTTTCGTTTCGGTATTTAACCATAATGGCCTCCCCAAAAAACCACAGGAAAGCAAAATCGGAAAGTTTCCGCATCAGCTTTTGCAGCTTGTTGAAGCGCCTATTCTGGTCCAGAAAATCCAGCTAAAGGATATAAATGTGAATTACGCGGTTTATAACAATGAGAGTAACCAAAAGGGGCAGATTACTTTTGAACATACCTCGGGCATTATAAAAAACGCAACCAATCTCGAAAAAATTAAAGCCATAAACCCCATTATGGAGGTTAACCTAAACACTTACCTATTTGGGCAGGGAAAGCTTGATGTAAACTTTATATTTGATCTTACCGCTAAAGACGGCTCCTTTTCTTACAATGGGGTGTTACACAATTTTAATGCGCGGGTTTTAAATCAGATTACCAAACCCTTAGGCTTGGTCCGCATTAACCGCGGGAGTGTAGATAAATTGAAGTTCAACTTTAAAGCGAACGATTTAGGTGCAAAAGGAACGCTAGCGTTCTCCTATTACGATCTTTCTGTAGCGCTGATGAAAAACGATCCTGAAAAAGATCACCTGGTTACCCGCGGTTTCCTTTCTTTCTTAGCAAATGCTTTAATCATTAAATCAGAAAACCCCGGTGCGGATGGAAAGCTGGTACCCGTAACCGTAAATTACAGCAGGCCGGCAAATACCTCCTTCTTCAACATGATCTGGAAGAGCCTTTTTACCGGCATAAAATATAGCATCGGTATTACAGAAGAAAAGCAAAATGAAGTACGTGAGCATATTGCAAAGTTTAAGGCCATGCGGGCCAATCATATCCAAAGAAAACAGAAGCGCTTAGAGCGGCGGATAAAGCGTGAACGGGAACAAAATGAAAAGCGATAACATTTTGTAACCTTTTCTTATCTTTATTCTCTAAACCTTAAACTAAAATTATGATTATTGCCCTCATTATCATCGGATTTATATTCCTTATCGGGATTTTCTTTTACAACTCGCTTATCGGGAAGAAAAACCAGGTAACCAACGCTTTCTCGGCCATTGATGTAATGCTTAAAAAACGGTTCGACCTTATTCCAAATCTTGTTGAAGTGGTAAAACAGTACACTAATTACGAGCAGGGAACCTTGACCAAAATAGTTGAACTGAGAGCTAAAGCAGGCTCACCAAACATCAGCAATGCAGAAAAAGTAGATTTAGACGCCCAATTGAGCAGCAGTGTGAAAGGTTTAATGGTTAACATAGAAAATTATCCTGATTTAAAAGCCAATACCAACTTTATTAACCTGCAAACCACCTGGACCGAAAGCGAAGAACAGATTGCCGCAGCCAGAAGAACTTATAATGCTTCGGTAACCGATTACAATAATTCAATCATGATGTTTCCCGGCAGTTTATTTGCCGGAATGTTAAACTTTCAGCCAATCGCCGTTTTAGAAACCGCAGCTGAAGAGCGCAAAAATATTAGCGCAAAAGAGCTTTTCAATAATTAATGCCGTTCGATATTGCAAATAATGTAGCCTTACAGCAAGTTTTGGCTACAATGGAGGTAGAGCGAAAAAGAATTGCCGGCACCCAAACCAAAAGTTATATTTTTATTGCCGCGGGCATTCTGCTCTGTGTTCTAGGCTTTTTCTTGGGTTTCCCTGTTCCAGGTATAATTGGCGGCTTAATTCCTCTTATTTACGGCGGTGTTTTGTTATTTAAAATCAACGATTCTTTAACAGCTTACCAAAATGCCTACAAAACTAATGTAATTGGTGCTGCCCTTAAATTTTTAGACGAAAGTTTATCAATTAATCCCTACCAGGGAATTGAAGCATCAGAGTTTATGTACACACAGTTGTTTAGCAATGAGCCCGATCGTTATAAAACGGAAGATCTGGTAACTGGATGTGCCGATAAAACCCGGTTTTACTTTGCTGAGGTACATGCCGAATATAAAACAGTAACCCAAACAAAAGACGGAACCCGAACAGAGTGGCACGACATTTTTAGAGGAATTATCTTTGCTGCCGATTTTAACAAGAAATTTAACGGCGTAACCATTGTGAGGCCAAAAGATTTCGGAGCAGCTTTTGGCGCATGGTTTTCAAAAAACCTGTTTTCTTTTGGTAGTAACGATGTTATTCAGTTGGAAAATGTAGACTTTGATAAGACTTTTGTGACTTATGGCTCCGATCAGGTCGGATCAAGATACATCCTTACACCTGCCATGATGGAACGGATACTAAACCTCAACCATCAAACCAAATACAACATCAGTTTATCCTTTATCGAGTCGAGGATGTATATCGCTTTCCCGCTGAACCGGAACTATTTCGAAGCCCCCGTTTTTAAATCATTGCTCAGTCCGGAAACCGTAAATGAAGATATCTCTACCATAAAATTTATGTATGATATTGTTAAGGAGCTGGATCTGAATACAAGGATTTGGGGCAAGGAATAAAAGATAGGTTATTCACAAGAATTAAAAAATTCGTCATCTCGACTTGAACGCAGTGGAATGGAGAGATCTGCTACGATAGATTAGCTTCGCTGAGCAATCGTGGTTCTCGATTTCGTTACACCCTATAGCCATCGGCTCCGCTCTAAATGACGACAATTCGAGCGGAGCTTTATACCAAAAGTTTAGCTAGGTCTATGGCTAGCTCAAATGTTTTTTCACAATTTCTTCAAGTGCAGCAATATCAAATGGTTTCGATAGGTAACTATCGGCACCTGCTTCATCGGCCAATGAAGATATATCATTATTGGCCGAAAAATAAATTACCGGAATGTGCTTTAAATCAGGGTGGCTTTTTAATGCTTTAGTAGCTTGTATCCCGCCCAGATCGGGCAACCAATTATCCATAAAAATTAAATCAGGCATATATGCTGCAACCTGTTCTTCTATGTTATTGGCATTTTCAGATGTTTTTATCTCATACCCGGCATCTTCCAAAATAAATGTACAGAGATCAAGGATATCCCTATTATCATCAAAAACAAATACTTTTTTTGCAACTATCATATTAACCTCCGAAAAGCAATTAATCATTTAATTTATTTATATAATCAGCCATATCATGGCTATCCAATATCACATGCGGCTCAACATTCAGCACCGCCTGTTGCGGCATATACGGCATTATGGCCGTATTTGGATTCTGTATAACCACTCTACCGCCAAAATTGTTTACACTTTTTAATCCTTCTACTCCATCTGCATTAGAGCCTGAAAGTAAAATACAGACTAGATTTTCTCTAAAAACCTCGGCTGCTGATTGAAAGGTAACATCAATCGATGGTCGGGAATAATTTACTTTTTCCGAATAATCTAAAGATATACTTCGGTCTTCCTCTATCAGCATATGGTAATCTGCAGGTGCAATAAAAACTTTGCCCGGGCTTAAAAACTCCTTTTCTTCTGCTTCACCAACTACTAGTGTAGTGCGCGATTTTAACAAATCAGTTAAAAGAGATTCGTTACTTGCCTTACGGTGAACCACCAATACAATTGGAAAACCAATATCTTTCCTTAGGGCCGGAAAAATTTCGAGCACTACATCTAAACTACCGGCCGAGCCGCCAATAATTAATGCAGCACAAGGCCTGGAATCTACAGTTTCCGCCATATTTTTTCCATTTTAACCCTTTTGTATTCTTTGGCTTTTGGCCAAAACTCCAAACTTTCTTTACTTCCTAAAGCAAGGTACCCCAATTTCTCGATGCTACTATCAAAAAGGTTAAATACTTTATGCTGTAAGTCTTTATCAAAATAAATTAAAACGTTTCTGCATAAAATTAGCTGAAATTCATTAAAAGAATGATCGGAAACCAAATTATGCGTCGAAAAGATCATCTTACTATTTAAGCTTTCATCAAATTTTGCCAAAGAGTAGTTCGCCGTATAATAAGTAGAAAAATCTTTTAAGCCACCCGATTGCAGGTAATTTTCTGAATACTGCTTTAAATAGTTTAAGGGAAACATCCCTTTTTTTGCTTTATCTAAAACCGATGGATTAATGTCGGTGGCATAAATAAGCGATTTATTAAGCAAATTAAGTTCTTTTAAAACAATGGCAAGCGAATAAGCCTCTTCTCCGGTAGAACAACCCGCCACCCAAATGCGGATAAACGGATAGGTACCCAATACCGGGAGGACATCGTTCCGCAAAGATTTGTAAAAAGAAGGATCGCGGAACATTTCGGTAACATTAACCGTAATTTCCTCCAAAAAACGTTTAAAATATTGCTTATCTGTTTTAACCGTGTAACGAAATTCGGCGAAACTTACAAAATTATCCAGTCCGTAAAGGCGTATAATTCTCCTTTTTATCGATGCATGAGAATATTCCAGAAAATCATATCCATGGCTTTCCAAAACATCATTCAACAGGATTTCTACCTGTTCATTATCTATCGCATCACTTATCACCTGTTATTTTGTAAAATTTTCGATTTGCATTAATAACTCGTCAACATTTATCGGTTTTGAAACATAACCTGATGCGCCTGCACTTAAGCAACGTTCCTTATCGCCAACCATGGCCTGGGCAGTTACCGCTAACACGGGTATATTCTGCATTTTAGCTGATTTTTTCATCGCTGCAATAGCCTGATAGCCGTCCATATCCGGCATCATCATATCCATTAAAACGATGGCAACATTATCATGTTTCTCCATAATAGAAAAACCTTCCTGGGCACTTATAGCAGATAAACAATCGAAACCTTTGGCCTTTAAAACAGCTTTTAAAGCAAAAATGTTTCGGTTATCATCATCAATTATGAGAATTAATTTTTGAGGCATAAAAATAAAAAATGGTTTATGATTTATGATGATTTTCGTATAACCAAACCCTTAGTAACGAGATCAGCTGATCCATGTCTACCGGTTTGCTGATATAATCGGATGCACCTGCTGCAATACACTTTTCGCGATCGCCCATCATGGCTTTTGCCGTAACGGCCAAAATAGGCAGGTTCCGGTATTTGATATCCTGCCTGATGGCTGTTGTCGTTTCGTAGCCATCCAGTTCCGGCATCATCATATCCATTAAAACAACATCAATTTGAGGGTTTTCGTTTAATAACTTGAGGGCTTCCTTTCCATCGGTAGCCGCTACCACTTTCATCTGGTGCTGCTCTAACATTTTGGTTAAGGAGAAGATATTACGCACATCATCATCCGCTACCAGAACCGTTTTACCAACCAATACATCCTGCAATTCGGAAAACTTTTTAGGTGTTTTGCTTTTCTCCTTGCTTTTTTCCTCTACCAGATGAAGGAACAAACCCGCTTCATCCAAAATACGTTGATAAGAATGTGCCGTTTTTACAACGATAGAATCAGCATATTGTTTGATGCGGTTTTCTTCGCCTTTTGAAAGGTTTTTACCTGTGAAAATGATAATCGGTAAATTCTCTAAACCAGGTGTTTTCTTTACCACTTCGAGGGTTTCGTAAGCATGTTTATCAGGAATACCCATATCCAAAATCACGCAGTTAACCTCTGGCTTGTGCAGGGCAGAAACACTTTCGTTTACCTGGTTAACAATTTCTGTCTGGATATTAAAATTGCTTAAAAAATAACTTAATGCCTTGGCATGCTGTTCATTTTCTTCGACTATAAGTACCTTTTTAGGATGACGGCTTAAGGCATGCTCTAGTTTTGAAAATATCTCTTGCATGTGCTCAAAAGCAAAAGGTTTATTTATAAAATCTACTGCACCTTTTAACAAACTTTCTTTCTTAACCTGTAAAGAAGACATGATGTGCACTGGAATCGGACGTGTTGAAGGATCCGATTTCAGCTCTTCCATTACCTGCCAACCATCTTTAACCGGCAATTGGATATCGAGCAAAATGGCAAGTGGTTTAAAGGTTTTCGCCATTTCAATACCAACATCGCCACGAACGGCAACCAAACCCTTATAATTTCTTTTTCGGGTAAAATCTAAAAGTGTTTTGGCAAAAGGAGTATCGTCTTCAACAATTAAAATTACCTTATCATCAGGCTGAATATTATCTCGGTCATCTTCAATCTCTTGCGGAATATTTTCGACTGTTAAGTGGCTCACTTTTTTTACCGGAGCCTCTAAAGCGATTACCGGCTTCTCCACATGAGGTACAGCACCATCAAAACCTTTATTTCTATCAATGGGTAAGGTAAGTGTAAAAATACTTCCTTCGCCTTCTGTGCTTTTTAAATCAATATATCCGCCCAATAGTTTAGCCAGCTCTCTACTAATTGAAAGCCCAAGGCCTGTACCACCAAATTTGCGCCGTGTAGAGCCGTCGGCCTGTTGAAAAGCTTCGAATACCATGCCTTGCTTTTCGGGCGCAATACCTACCCCTGTATCGGTAACTTTAAATACCAGCGCGCCCAACTTTTCATTTTTAGTAATATTTAGGGTTACCGCACCTACGGTAGTAAATTTAATAGCATTCGATAGCAGGTTTTTAATAATCTGCTCTAAGCGCATTTTATCAGTATGAAAAAATTCAGGAACTTCTGCCGATTTTTCGATAACAAAGTTTAGGTTTTTATCTTTAGCCAAAGGATTAAACAGCGAGCGCATGTTAAGGATAATCTCATCAACCTTTATATTTGCTCTATCGAGTTCCATTTTGCCTGCTTCAATTTTAGAAAGATCTAAAATTTCATCGATTAAACTTAAAAGACCCTGACCTGAACTTTGGATAACTTCTGCATATTCCTGATGCTCGCGATCCATAGCCTCATTTTCGGCCATTAACCTCGATAATAACAATATCGAATTAAGTGGTGTTCTTAACTCGTGCGACATATTGGCCAAAAATTCTGATTTGTACCTTGTACTCAGCTCTAAAGCTTCAGCCTTTTGCTGAATTTCTATATTGCGTTCTTCAATCAGTTCATTTTTTTCTTCCAGTAAACTGCTTCTTTCTTCGAGCTCCTGGTTGCTTTGCAATAATTCTTCCTGCTGTACACGTAATTCTTCTTCACTGGCCTGAAGTTTCTGTGCTTGTGCTTCGAGCTCTGCATTTAAGCCTTCTAACTCATTATGCTGAACCTGCAATTCTTCTGATTGTGCCTGCGTCTCTTCTAATAACTGCTGAAGCTTTTGTCTGTTCTGTGCACCCAACAATGCGGTACCCACATCAGATAAAACCAAGTTTAAAAAGTGTAACTGCAGGTCGCTGTATTTACCGATATTGCCTAATTCTAAACCGCCTATTGAAATTTCATTTCTAATAATTGGAAGTACAATTAACTGTGCTGGTTTGATATTCCCGGTAGCATGTGTAATGGTTAATTCGCCCTGTGGAACATCATCCAACAATATTGGCTTACCTGATTTAACCGCCTGGCCAATTAAACCCTGGCCAAGTTCCAAGGTTTGGGTGAGATTTTGTCCTTGTAAAGCATATTGCCCTTTTAAATGCAGGTATCCATCATCCTTAAATAAATAAATGGCACCAATCTGGCTTTTGGTATAATTGGCCAAAAACTCTATAATGTCTTCTGCTAAGTGGAAAACATCTTTTTCGCCAACCATTTTTACGTTTAAGTTAGCCACACCAGTTTGCAACCACTCATTCTCTTCTAAAGTATCGAAAGATTTTTTCAATGATGATGACATTGTATTTAGCGATTCGGAAAGCTCACCAATCTCATCCTGCGTTTGGCTATCGAGTTTTATGCCATAATTACCATTAGAAATTTGGTAGGCAATTTCTTTAATGGCAACAATACGTTTTTCCATCTCGTATTTTTTATCTTCAATTTCTTGCTGAAGTTTAACACGTTCATCGAAATCGATTGATACTTTTCTGTAGAAAAACAGCGTGATGAGTATAGCCAGAATAGCTGCAATTAAAATCAGGATTGGCGTATAAGAGGTGAGCTTGTTCAGTTCTACAGTACGGCTTTCGAGTAATCTGCGCTCTTCTTTTACCATGCGGTTAACTACATTACGGGCCTGATCCATATAGGTTTTGCCTTCTAACAGTACCGTTGGATCGATCTGCCCACCCAACGATTTAATTTCGATTGTTGAGGTAATGATATTGAGCCTGCGGGCCATGATGTTTTTTAACTCCGCAACATTTTTTTGTTGTACAAGATTATCTTTAGTTTGTACTTCTATCCTGTTTAAGGCAGCCATCGCTGTATCAGTAGACCCGTAGTAAGGCTGCAGAAATATTTTGTTTCCTGTTAAAAGGTAACCGCGTTGTCCCGTTTCGGCATCTTTTAAGGTAGAAATTACACCTTCGGTAGTTAAGATAACCTCATCACTGTGTTTTACAAGTTCAGTACTTTTAATAAGGTTGCTAATACTTACATAAGAAGCCAGCGAACTGATAAATAGAATAATTAGCGATAAGCCAAGGCCTAAGCGTAAATTATTTTTAAGCGTTGTTTTCATTATATGGATTAAGGATAGTTAGAATTGATTTTTAAGGATTTCCTCTTCTGTGGTAGGGATGATAAAGTAAAATTCAGACCCTTCATCCGGCACACTGTTTACACCAATTGTGCCGCCATGGCGGTTAATAATTTCAGAACAGATATACAAACCTATTCCAAGGCCATTAAAGCGGTTACTATTATCTTCTACCCGATAAAATTTATCAAAAATTTTGTGCTGCTGCTCTTTTGAAATCCCTATACCAAAATCTTTCACCGCCAGATAAAGTTTTTCATCTTTAATATTCGTGGTTACATTAACCTGATTGGTACCTGGAGCGTATTTAATGGCATTTGTAATAAAATTGATGACTACTTGTTCCAAGCGCATTTCATCACCAAATATCATTTCGTCTGTTTTGCCCAGTTTGCTGATTTTAAAATCGGGATTAGATTGTTGCAACATCTCAATGGCATTGTTTACCATGTTATCAGCATAAAAACTTTTCATGTTAAACTTCATCTTTCCGCTTTCAATTTTCGAGATATCGAGCAGATCAACAATTAATTCATTTAATTTTTCGAGCTGGGTACTCGCTTTTTCGAGATGGTTCTGAGCCATGGTTTTATCATCTCTGTTAAGGCTGCGCTGCAGCAACTGAATATATCCTTTTACACTGGTTAAAGGTGTTTTTAGCTCATGACTGGCAATGCTGATAAATTCGTCTTTTTTATGTTCGGCCTGTTTCCGGAACTCGATTTCTTCAAGCAATTTTTCCTGCACCTCGTTAAGTTTTCTATTCTGCTCGTAAATGCGATAAAACGTTTTTATTTTAAGGAGCAGCACATTAATATCAACCGGTTTGGTAATGTAATCCAGTCCACCGCTCAAGTATCCCTTGGTGATAAATTTTAACTCTGTATTTACAGCAGAAAGAAATATAATGGCGGTATCTTTTGCCTTACTAAAACCAGAAATGGTTTCGGCTACCTCGAAGCCATCCATATCTGGCATTTGTACATCGAGAATAATCAGGACATAGTTGTTTTTTAAAACTTTTTTCAGCGCTTCTTCGCCAGACGATGCGGTATCAACCTCAAAACTGTGTGCCTGTAGTACTTTCTGTAACGAGATCAGGTTTTCGGGCCTGTCATCAACTATAAGGATCATCTTTTATTAAAACAAATAAGAAGCCGGGATAATTATGTTTGGTTTTGAGATAAAAAACTCATTAACTGTAAACAAACAATGCTCTTTAAAAAAAGTTTTAAGTTTTTATAAATTGTTTGAATTAAAAGTATCGCCCTGCCTAATATCTCCGGTTTCGAAGCCTTTTTTAAACCAGAACATCCGTTGTGCAGAGGTACCATGGGTAAAAGAATCTGGCTGAACATCGCCTGTAGCCTGTTTCTGCAATTTATCATCGCCTATGGCATTGGCAGCAGTTAACGCTTCTTCAATATCTCCTTCATCTAATTTAAAATCCTTAAGGTTTTGGGCATTGTGCGCCCAAAGCCCGGCAAAAAAATCGGCTTGTAGCTCTAATTTCACCGACAAGCGGTTATATTCTTTTTCGCTCACCTGCCCACGTGCCCGATCTAGTTTTTCCGAAATTCCCAATAAATTTTGAACATGATGGCCTACCTCATGTGCAATTACATAAGCCTGTGCAAAATCTCCGGACGCACCGAAACGGTCTTTTAAATCGTCGTAAAATGATAAATCGATATAAACTTTATGGTCGCCAGGGCAGTAAAAAGGACCTACATTGGCTCCTGCATTGCCACAGGCAGTTTGCACAGCTTCTCTAAATAGTCTGAGCTTAGGATACTCATATTGTTTACCCATTGCCTGAAATTCCTTATCCCATACCTGCTCGGTCGATTCTAATACACCCGCTACAAACTGTGCCTGTGGATCGTTAGCCGGAACGCCCTGCTTAACTTCTTCCGTACCTGTAGTAGCCGGAAGTTGACTAACTAAGCCAGTTAAATCTTTTCCAAAAATTAGGCCGAGCACCACGATTATTATACCTACACCGCCCCCGAGGATGGTTTTCCCACCGCCGCCGCTTCTTCCGTCTTCTACATTATTACTGCCTTTACCAAACCATTGCATAATTTATTTCTTTAGTTTAATGAATAACCTTAATTATGGGACAATTGTTATACTAAAGTATAAATTATTTTTATTGATTTATTCTTTTGGATTATTGCAAAAAAAGAAGCCGGGTTTAAAATCCGACTTCTCCGTATTATCTTCCTGCAATCACAGTATAAATGCTAATTATTAAAAACAGCAATTGCTTTAGCTATTCTTGTTTTAGTTTCTGTTGCGCCCAACAGCACAGCAATATCAAAAACACCAGGCCCAAATTTACCGCCCACCAGCATAATACGGAAAGGCAACATCAATTCGCCTGGTTTAAAGCCTTTTTCTTCGGCCAAGGCTTTAAAAGCTACTTCGGCAGTACCTGCATCGGTTAATGTTAAACCAGCAGCAAAAGCATTAAAAAAATCAGCTTTTTCGGCTGTCCATTTTGGTTTTACCGAGTTTACATCATATTCTGCGGGTGAAACAAAAAAGTAACTGCTTTGTGCCACAAAATCCGGCAATAATGTACAGCGATCTTTAATTAAATCAATAACGGTATTTAAATAAGCTCCGTCTTTTACTTCAATTCCTGCTTTTTCGAGCTCGGCTTTAACTGCCAAATGTAAACTACCAACTGAAGATTGTTTAATCCACTCATGGTTATACCATTTAGCTTTTTCGAAATCGAATTTAGCCCCTGCCTTACTGATTCTTTCTATCGAGAATTTTTCTTCCAGCTCTTTTAGCGAGAATAACTCCTGGTCGGTACCATCATTCCAGCCTAAAAGTGCCAGCATATTGATAAAAGCTTCGGGCATAAAACCCATTTCTTTAAATCCTTTGGTTACATCCCCAGTTTTAGGGTCGGTCCAGTTCATCGCGTAAACCGGGAAACCTAATCGGTCGCCATCGCGTTTACTTAACTTTCCATGTCCATCTGGCTTTAAGATTAAAGGCAGGTGTGCCCATGCAGGCATCTCCGCTTCCCAACCTAAATATTTCCAAAGTAAAATATGAACCGGTGCCGAAGGCAACCATTCTTCACCCCTAAAAGCATGACTGATTTCCATTGCCTTGTCATCAACCACAACGGCTAAATGGTAGGTTGGCATTCCATCAGCTTTTAATAATACTTTATCATCAACCAGCGAGGTTTCGAAGCTTACATCACCGCGGATTAAATCATTGAAATGTACAATTTCATCGGTTGGTACTTTAATACGGATAACATGCGGTGTTTTGGCTGCCAGTAACTCTTCAACCTCGCTAATGGTAAGGGTTAAAGAATTGCGCATTTGCATACGCGTGGCCTGTCCGTATTGGAAATTTGGAATTTCTTTACGTTTGGCATCTAAATCTTCCGGTGTATCAAAGGCGTAATAAGCATAACCATCGCTAATTAACTGTTCGGCAAATTTACGGTAGCTGGGTTTGCGTTCGCTTTGGCGGTACGGGCCATAAGCCCCTGGCTTGTTGGGGCTTTCATCTGGTGTAATGCCGCACCAATCTAAACAGTTAACGATATATTCTTCAGCGCCTTCTACAAAGCGGTTTTGATCGGTATCTTCTACACGAAGTACAAAAGTTCCGTTATTTTTTTTGGCGAACAAATAATTGAACAAAGCGGTGCGTACACCACCTAAATGCAAACCTCCGGTTGGGCTTGGGGCAAATCTTACTCTAACTTTCTTATCCATAATTGGTTTGTTGAGCGCTTGGCGTTAGGCGTTGGGCGCTCTAGCGCTTGCCGCTCTGCGCAAAACGCAAGACGTTGCAAAGATATGTTTTTCATCCATTTTATAGTGTTTCATATATGATGAAGCTATGATGTATTCGAAATGATTGCTCAAGGTTTTTTAAAAAGCATAATGGTTTTATGTTTTTTCCGTTTTGTTATTGTAATTTGGCTAGCTAAAGCATGAATCCTTATCAAAAGAAACGCCGCTGGAAGTTTTTCCTTCTCATTTTTGCCATATTAATTGGCATTGCTTCAGTATTTTACACCGATTCTTTTGTAAAAAAAATGGAACGCGAAGAGGCCGACCAGTTTCACCTTTGGGTGAAAATTCAGGAACGGGCCATGTTTCTTTACGATAATGACGATTATCGTGTAATTGTAGAAACGGTACGTGCAAACACCAAAACACCAGTAATCTTGATCGACTCTGCAGGAACGATTACTTCTTTTTTTGGTTTAGACAGTACTAAAACCAATTATCCCGTTGCAGATGCTAAACTCACTTACGATAGTTTATATTTTGTAAGGCAGTTAAGGCAGATGAAAGCACAGCATCCACCAGATGAAATGAATTTTTTGGGCAAAAAATTTAAGGCTTACTATCGCGACTCCTTCGTTCTGACACAGCTGAGGTACTTCCCATACATCCAAATGGGGGTTATCTTCCTTTTCCTTTTAACAGCTTATGCAGCATTTAGTTCTGCGCGGAAAGATGAACAAGACCATGTTTGGGTAGGTTTGGCCAAAGAAACGGCCCACCAGCTGGGTACGCCAATATCATCACTCATGGCCTGGACGGAGTTGATGAAATCTAAATTTGATGCAGAAGATGATCCGCTGATTGCGGAAATGGAAAACGATATTAAGCGTCTGGAAATTATTACCGACCGTTTCTCGAAAATCGGTTCAAAACCCATACTAGAAGACCATACAGTTTACATTGTAATCAGCGATTTTATCCGCTATTTTAAAGTACGTACCTCAGATAAGGTTAAATTTAGCATTACCGGCGATGAGCAGGTAAGGGCGATGTTAAACGTTCCATTATTTGATTGGGTAATTGAAAACCTTTTAAAAAATGCAGCAAACGCCATCGAAAACGAAGGGTCGATCTCCATCAACATTATAGAAAATTTAGCTAAAGAACAGGTATTTATTGATGTGAGCGATACGGGAAAGGGAATTCCAAGATCTAAGTTCGATGCGGTTTTTCAACCTGGCTATACTACGCGTAAGCGCGGTTGGGGTTTAGGTTTATCGCTTACCAAACGTATTGTAGAAAATTACCACAGTGGAGAAATTTTTGTAAAAGACTCTGAACTGGGTAAAGGCACAACTTTTAGAATAATATTAAAAAGCAGTTTAAGATATGAACCGACCACAGCCTAACGAATATCCAACTTGGGGCGAAACCTATATCAGTAAAGTAGATCGAGATATTTTCGAAATTTTAAACGATCAGATGTTAAGTCTGCCGGCCTTGTTTAGGGCAAATGCCGATAAAGCTGATTACGCCTATGCCGAAGGCAAATGGACATTGAAAGAAATGTTAGGTCATATTATTGATGCTGAACGTGTTTTTGCCTTTCGGATTACCTGTTTTGCCCGAAAAGAACAACAGCCTTTGCCAGGTTTCGAGGAAGATGACTATGTAACCAATGCCCGCTTTGCTGAGCGCGATCTGGAAGATCTGATCGAAGAATTTATTGCACTTCGTAAAGCCAACTTATACCTCTTTAAATCTTTAAACGAAGAAGAACTAAACAGAAAAGGAATTGCTTCGGGCAGAGAAATTAATGTAAAATCTATTTTATTTATTGTGGGCGGCCATATTATCCATCATGTTTACATTTTAAAAGAACGTTACCATGTGGTTTAAAAACTTTACGGTTGATGAGCTGAACAACCGCCCTAAAAATCATTTAGGTGCGCTGCTCGATATCCGCTTTACCGAAATTGGCGAAGATTTTATTATTGGAACCATGCCTGTTGATGAACGAACGCACCAACCTGCAGGGATTTTGCACGGCGGCGCCTCGGTGGTTTTGGCAGAAACCTTGGGCAGTATTGCATCGTATATGTGTATAGATCCTGAGAAGTATGTTGCTGTTGGTTTAGAAGTAAACGCCAACCATTTGCGGCCAGTAAAAAGTGGTTTGGTAAAAGGCATTTGTAAACCTTTACATATTGGGGCCAAAACCCAGGTTTGGGAAATTAAAATTTACGATGAACGTGGAAAGATGAACTGCATTAGCCGTTTAACCGTAGCAATTATTAACAAACCGCAATAAAGAGAAGTCATTCATTGCAGTCATGTGCTGTCAGATATTACCATCTGACAGTTATATTAATGATTGGCCTTTTTTGTCAGATAGAATTATCTGACAACACAATATCCAACAGCGCTAAAAAAATAAGAGAAATCAAGTTTTGAACAACTCTTGTTCTAAAACCTGACTCCTCTCCGATCCGCATCAGAAGAAAGCATCTGGCGGCAGGACTTATTTAATAATTAAAACTTATTATTATCCAGCCATTTCTTCTCTACCAGGTAGGAAACAATTAAACCAAGTCCGCCGAAAATTCCAACGAAACCAAAGTAAATGGCTACCGATTGTCCTTGCTCACTGTGGGTCATGTCGCTGCCGAACACTCCTCTAACTGTAAATAGCGCTACCAGTAAGCCAATTCCTAAACCAACCAAAAGCAAACCGAACTTTAAACTTAAAAACGGTTTTGGTGTAGCCTTATGCACACCCGGATCGATTCCCCTTTCGATCATTGCCATTTTCTCTTTGTTTGATAGATAGCGGATTCCGAATACCATTGCGAATGCACCTAAAAAAAGTGAGATTGGGACTAATATACCTTCCATGATTATAATTTTTTTAATTTGTAAATATTCTATTGTTTAAATTGAACCGTGTTCTGTGTATTATGACTACATACTTTTTAATCAGGTTACACCCCCTGGTGAAAAAAAATCGATAGCTTTATCAAACATTAAAAATTCTCTTGTACAGTCAGTTAAAAAATATAGAAATCTTTAAGCCACTCAGCAATGAAGCTTTAGAAAAGTTAGCTGCTGTTTCTAAGCGGGTAGAACATCAAAAAGGAACGGTTTTAATCTATGCAGATAAAACAGAGCCTTATTTCTATATCCTCGAAAGTGGTATCGCCAGAGCCTATTCTGACGGAGAAAACCAACAGATAACCTTTTGGTTCGGACAAAGTGGTGCCGTTCTTTTTTCTTTTAACAGCTATATTAATAATAGCCCCGGTTACGAAAATATTGAGCTATTGGAAAACTGCAGTTTAGTTCAAATCAGGCTAAGCGATCTTTTTTCGCTATACGGTCAACATTTAGAAATTGCCAATTGGGGCAGAAAAATTGCAGAACAGGAGTTAATTGCTACTGAAAGAAGGTTAATAGACCGGGCTTTTAAAGGGGCGGCAGAACGTTATCATGAATTTGTAGATCAATCTCCCCAGCTGATTAAAAGAGTAGCCTTAAAACATATTGCCTCATACCTGGGTGTAACCCAGGTTACCCTGAGCAGAATAAGAGCAGCTCATAAATAAAATCATTTTTTAACATTTGTAAAATGTTGCCTAATAAATGTGCCTTAAGTTTGCAGAAACACATTTATCATGAACTGGATTATCTTAATTATTGCCGGCCTTTTTGAAGTTGGCTTTACCACCTGCCTTAAATTATCGAACAATTTTTCGAATATAAAATGGAGTACAGCTTTTTTTGTCTGTATTATTTTAAGTTTCTTATTACTAAATAAAGCAACCCAAACTTTACCCATGGGAACTGCCTATGCAGTTTGGACGGGTATTGGTGCCGTAGGAACAGTAATTATCGGAATTTTTTATTTCAACGAACCGGCAACCTTTTGGCGGATATTTTTTATCTGTACGCTTATAGGATCAATTGCAGGATTGAAGTTCTTTGCTTCACATTAGCGAGCGCTTGCGAAGTTTAATTATATTAATTAGCTGGTGAGCAAAAAAATGGTTGATTCCTTTTTTGGAGCGCAATGTCTATACAGGTAATCAAATTGGCTCCCGTGCTGCGCTTGTACGCTTCGGCTTCGTTCCTCAGCCTGCAGGGTACCGCTTCACCCGGGGCTAAATGGCCAAAACAGCATTTCATTTTTAAGGTTGCAGGGTGCACCCATGTTGTTCCTAAACCTGATGGCAGCGGCAGCCCCGAAGTATGAGGGCTACAGCGAACAGCAGGACTACAGGCCGCCATGGAAAACTGCCCATTCATTTCCAAAACCTAAAAAATGCATGTTTCTGCTTATCTTTTCCTTTTCGGAGCGCAGTGCCTGTGCAGGTAATCAAATTGGCTCCCGTGTTGCGCTTGTACGCTTTGGCTTTGTTCCTCAGCCTGCAGGGTACCGCTTCACCCAGGGCTAAATGGCCAAGACCGTATTTCATATTCAGGGTTTTCAGGGCGCCACAACTTTGTGCGTAAACCTGATGGCAGCCGCAGCCCCGAAGCATGAGGGCTAAAGCGAACAGCAGGACTACAATCCGCCATGAAATACTGTCCTTTCGTTTCCAATAACCAATTTTACCTGATTCATCTCGCTATTTACAAATAATAAATCTCCTTAATTATGTTTCACGTGTAACCTGTTTATCTTTAATGTAGTCTTACAGCTAAACATGGAGCAAAAACCTACAGATTTAGAGCTGATCCAACAGGTATTGAACGGTGAAACCGATCAGTATGCTTTGTTGGTAAAACGCCATCAGCGATTTGTATTTACGCTTGCTTTAAGGTTTTCGAAAAACAGGGAAGATGCCGAAGAAATTGCGCAAGATTGCTTCGTAAAAGCTTATAAAGCATTGGGTACCTTTAAACAAACAGCTAAATTTAGTACTTGGCTGTACACGATAACCTATACTACGGCGATGACTTTTTTAAGGAAAAACCGTTTAGATACTACGTCGATACATGATGAAAGCACCATTTTACAGCTCGAAAACCATACCTCGAGCCTTAATGCAAATGACTATGAGCGGCAGGATAGCCATGCTTTTTTAAATATTGCCATTACCCAGCTTTTACCAGACGATGCGGCTATTATTACCCTATTTTATAAAGGCGAACAGAGCTTGGAAGAAATTGGTGAAGCACTGCACATGGAACCCAACACGATAAAAGTAAAGTTGCACAGAGCCAGACAAAGACTTAAAGAAAAATTACAATATTTGTTAAAAGATGAAGTAAAGGAGTTACTATGAATACAATAGAAGAACAACTTTGGGATTATATTGATGGGAATTTGGATGATTCTTCAAAAAAAGCCATCGAAGAAAAAATTGCATTAGATGCTGAAGTTAGATCGCAGTATGAAGACCTTTTAAAGCTTAATTTAGTTTTTAATGAACTCGATCTTGATGAGCCTTCTATGTCTTTCAACAGGAATGTAATGGAAAGTATTGCTTTAACTCCTGCCCCGGTAGCGATGAAAACAAAGGTCGACAAAAAGATTATTTACAGCATTGGAGGCTTTTTCCTGATCTCGCTACTCGCCGTATTGGGTTATGTGCTTTATAATGCCAACCTCGAAATGCCTCAATTCGATTTGAAGGTGAATTTCGATTTCAGATTAGAGAAATACATTACGCCCACGACTATTTATGCCTTTCTTTTTGCAGATCTGGTGATCGGATTAATTTTTCTCGACCAGTTTTTAAGGAAGAAAGTTGCGCAGAAGTAAGAACGCTTAAATTGTCCCCGCAGATCAAATTGATTTAGGCAGATTTATGCTCATCTGCACTTTTTCCGAAATCTGCGGGAACTCAGCAAGGTAAATATTAGCCCAAAGTTTTTAAAATCTTTAACCCCTCTGGCCACTCACCGAAACCAGCATCGGCATTAATATGGCCCGTACTACCGATATTAATAAATTCACTGCCCCAATTTTCAGCAAAAAATTTAGCCCTTTCTAGTGTTACCCATTCATCATTTGAACTGGCCACAACTATGGTTTTAAAGTTTATTTTATCTAAAGGTACATGATCAAAACCTACCGTATCGAAAGTATAACGTGGCGCTTCCAAATCGCTTGGTGCTACCAATAATGCACCTTTAATTTTCTTTTGATATTGTTTTGCCCAGTTGGCAATTGCGGTACAGCCTAAACTATGGCCAATTAAAATCACATCAGCCAAATTATAGTCAGCAACCGCCTGATCTATTGTTTCAATCCAATCTTTGCTGGCGGGTGTATCCCATTCCCGCTGATTAATCCGGATAAAATGATCTCCAGATTTTTCGAAATGCGTTTGCCAATGATCTGCGGCTGAATTACCCAAACCAGGAACAATAAAGTAGTAGGTCATAATAAGTGAGAATAGCTCTTGAATAAATTGAGGCGGCGAAAAATAAAACAAAAAAAGGCCGCCATCGCAAGAAAGCAGCCTTCTCTGTAAATATGATAAATAAATTAAATTACTTTCACATTAACGGCATTTAAGCCTTTTTTACCGTTAGCAACTTCGTACTGTACTTTGTCGTTTTCACGGATTTCGTCGATAAGACCTGTTGAATGAACAAAAATTTCGCTATCTCCATTTGCAGGTACGATAAAGCCAAAACCTTTAGTTACATTGAAGAATTTTACTGTGCCTTCTTGCATTGTATTAAATATTAAAATTAAGTATGCAAGGTAAGTTTTAATTTTTAAAATCAAAATAAATTTTAACATTTTTTTAACGTTAAAATTTTGTAAATAGCAGATTACTAAGGCTTTTTAATTGCCTTCCCAATTATTGTTAAAGTAATTTCACTGTTATGCGGAATCCCGAGTGTTGTTCCGGGCGCCACATCAAAAAGGTTTCTAACATAGATATCTGCTATCCCCTGAGCCACCTTTTTTTTAGCTTCAACATTCTCGGGAAGCACGTTATAAATTGTTTTTACATGTATCCTTCCCTGAAAATCTATCACCGCTGCAACTTGGTAAGCAAAATCTTTATAAGCCCGGTCTATCCGGATAATATATTGCGGAAACATATAGTCGTAGGCCTCTGTCCTGTTATTGGCCCGATCAACCGTGCTGATTTTTTCTACCCTTACAATTTTACTTTTTGGTATAAACTGAACCGGATCTGTTGCCGCAAAAGCACTATCGCTATTCAAATTAACTTCGGCAGCACGCTTCTCTATAAAAGCAGTATCGGCCTTGCTTGGTTTTTGCAGATCGGCAGCCTTGACCTTCAATTTGTTTTTAATATAATCCTGAGCGTAAAAAGTCATATTTACATCCGAGCGGACATCTGAAACAATTACTTTTCCATCAACCTGAATCCGCTGAAAAACCAAACTATCTTTACTGATGTGTTTTACTTTAAAAAATTCCGCAGCAAAATTATATACATTTCCGTGATCGTACTGCATGTAGAATTTTTGCATTCTTTGCTTCTGTGGACTCCAGGCCGACATGGTATCTTCTTTAACCACTTCAATGATCCAGGATGGTTTTTGCATAAAACCTTCCTTATTAAAAGAAAGTCCACTTTTAAACCGGCGTTTTACCTCTTGATAACGAATGCCTTTTACTGGCTCGAAAGTAAAATCCCTTAAAGTTGGGTCGCTGGTTTTAGAGCCAAACTTACAGGCAGAGAGCATCAGCACAAAAAAGAAAAAGTATATGGTATGTTTAATCATTTCTACAAAAATCTTTGGCTAAAATAAGTTTTTTTAACCAGAGCTAAACATGCTGTTATAGATACAGGTTTATCTCCGTGCTTGTTTTTTCACCAAAATAACGTTAGCTACTTTGCGCTGCCCTTCATGGTCCCATTTTTTATTATCAGTTGGATAGTTGACAATACCATTATCAGGCATTCTGTTTACCCACAAAGTTGTAGAGCCTCCGCCATCAAAATTTAGGGCACTGGCACAGCCTAGCCAACGCATTAATTTGGTTAGCTCAAACAAACTCATGCCTGCCGAGTTTTCATTTCTTCCGTCAACAGTTAACAAAATTACCCTCCCATTTGGCTTTATCCCCAGGCAGGTACGCGGATGGCGCAAGCGGCTAAATCCGGTCGTATCCAGCTTTTCATCAATATAATTTAAAGTTAATAAGGGGCCATTTAACAAAACGTCCTGAGCGGTCAGTTCTGTTTCCCAATCGCTTGTTCCGTCCCACTTTTGGATCGAAATTTTTCCATTCTCAATTACAACCGCTGCTTCCTGATGCCTTGCCCGTTTTCCATTTTTATCCAAGCGGTTGGCATTAATGGTTTTTCCATTAACGCGAACAAAATCTACCGAACCTCCATTTTTCACATCAAAGAAATTACCATTTACCGCAGCAATTGCAGTATCGCGTAATCCAAAATTACTGGTGGTAATCAGTTCCTTCTCTTCCGCCCCAATGGCAAAAACCGCCTTCCGGCCTGTATTTTTTATTTCTAAAAACGAAATGTTTTCGTTTGCAGCGAAAAGATTTTTCTGGTCGAAGTGATGCCGGTATAAAACCACCTGTTTGGCAACGCTGTTTTTCTGCCATTTGGTTTTTACGATCGTTAACGAATCTGCACTTTGGCCAAAAGCAGATAAACTGTATGTAAATAAGGTAAGGGCAAATAATAATCTTTTAAGCATAATAGCTGTTTTAATCATAAAATTAAAAAATGGCTATGTGTTTAGCTTAAAGCATCAAAAATTATACAAAGGGTACTAAATAGATTCTTCATTTCGAACGAAGTGCAACGAAGCCGAGAACCACGATTGCTCAGCGAAGCTAAATCTGCTGCAATAGATCTCTCCATTCCGTTTCACTGCAGTCGAGATGACGTCCCTTTATTAAAAGTCCTGCGAGGTTTGGACAAAAAAAGCGGAGCAATCAATTTAATGATCTGCTCCGCTTTGTAATTTTGAATGAGTGAGTTATTGAATTTGGATAGTGCACCCGCCCTATCATCCTCTAATTCAACCCCTCCATCATTTTATTTCTTAGGATCTAAAATATCTTTAATTCTGATATTCAAATCTTCGTAATGTGCTTTGGTAATGGCATCACCTGCTGCTGCTCTAGCCTTTGTGGTCGCCAATAAGGTTTTTAACTCTGCTCTAACAAGTGGTCTGATATCAGATAAACCCACATTGATTGGCGTTAAACCGTAACTTGCTGCATAATCTACAGGGAAACCAACCGGAAGTTCTGCTTCTTTGGTCATTAAATCTTGTAAACGGTCTACATAAGCACGTTGTAAATTACGTTTAAAGGCATCTGCTCTTCCTGCAACAAAAACCGACGATCTCAAGTCCGTAAATAATTCAGGTAAGGTGTATGCTTTTGCCGCACCGTTTTTAGTTTCGTTATCTAACAAACGAGCGATACGCGAAGCAGATAATAAATTGCCTAAAGTATTCGCTTGAACACTTTTAATGCGGTTTAACAACACTCCATTATCAAATTTACTGAGTTGATCATTGCTGATTAACCAAAGTGGGGTAGTAAATAATTGTTGATTGAAGAAAGCAACAGCTTCTTTTTGTTTTGCTTTAGGCAAATAAGCATAAACGGGCCCTTTTTGCTCGTAGGTTTTAAAGTTTTCACTTAATCCACCCACGTTTGTTGCCACATGCCCCATGTAACGGTTAAACTGGCCAACAATTTCGGTGTAGATTTCTTTTAAATCGCTATAGTCCTTACCTTTTTGATAGGTCCATTTTTCTACGTTAGGTAAAATACGTTTTAAGTTGGCAATACCATAAGTACTTGCTTTCATTGCGTTGTCGCCCAAATCTTCGCTCTGCAAACGAGGATCTAATGAAGTTCCCTGACGACCATAAAAATACAAAGGATTACCTGCGTTTTTCAATGTCCATTGGTCTAAAATTTCTTTTTCCTGTTCTGCGGTTTTGTTTCCAGGAATCCAAGAATATCCCCATTTCACCACCCATTTATCGTATTCTCCAATTTGCGGGTGAAGCTTGGTTACGCCATCACCAGGTTGAGCGATGTAGTTAAAACGCGCGTAATCCATAATAGATGGTGCAGTTCCATGTTTATCTGTAAACGCTT
Organism: Pedobacter sp. GW822-FHT03F06; assembly: GCF_058801365.1. Lineage (NCBI taxonomy): Bacteria > Pseudomonadati > Bacteroidota > Sphingobacteriia > Sphingobacteriales > Sphingobacteriaceae > Pedobacter > Pedobacter sp. GW822-FHT03F06. The sequence continues at coordinate 349,575 of NZ_JBXANE010000005.1, read as the reverse complement.
TTGAACGTAATGAATCAACCGGGTAAGCATAGCTCGAGCCAAAGTTGTGTGGCAAACCTAGAGTATGGCCTATTTCGTGTGAAGAAACAAAACGGATTAATTCGCCCATTTGCGCATCCGTAAATTTAGCTTTACGTACTTCAGGATTAATCGCCGCTGTTTGTACAAAATACCAGTTACGCAACAGGTTCATCACATTATGATACCACCCAATGTGTGTTTCTAGAATCTGCCCGGTACGTGGATCGCTGATGTGTGGCCCGTAAGCATTTGCAATATCTGAGGCAAAATAACGAACAACCGAATATCTCGAATCTTCTACGCTAAATTGAGGATCTTGTTGAGGTGTTGGCGCCTCTTTACCTATAATGGCATTTTTGAAACCTGCCGCCTCAAAAGCTACCTGCCAGTCGTTAATCCCCTGGATTAAAAACGGCACCCATTTTTTAGGCGTAGCAGGATCTATGTAAATTACAATCGGTTTTACCGGCTCTACCAATTCGCCACGTTTGTAAGCGTTGGTATCCTTTGGAACCAAATTCCAGCGGTGAATGTAAGCGGTACGCTCTGCCTTTTGTGCGTTGCTTCCATAATCAATTTGAGATTGGCCAAAAAAACCAACCCTGCTATCCATTATTCTGGCTTTTACAGGGGTTTTCGGCAATAATAACATCGATGTATTAAATTCGAAAGTAACCGCTCCATTACTGTTATCGGTTGGAGATTCTGCTGCGCGGTAAGTTTTAGCTGTTTTTACTTCAACGTTAATCGGGAAAGTTTTTACCGTATCGATATAAGAACGTGTTGCATCGTACATCGTAACTTTATAAGCCTTACGGATCTGGTCGGTAGCGCCAATGGCCATTACATCTCCGTTATAAAAATCGGTCACATCAATTACAACGCCTGTTGTATCTTTATTATAAGCTTTAATTTCAAAGCTGGCTAAGATCTGTGCAAGATTAGAATTTTGTACCGATTCGTACATATCGCTGTTTGGATCGGCCTTTGTTGAATAGCTTGGTACGCGGATGTAAACCTGTTTACCTCTACGCTCCCATTTCCATACCTGCTCATTTAATTGTTCACCTCCATATTGCTGGTTGCCAACTTTTACTCCTGCTGGTACTTTTGCCAATCGGGTAACCACAAGCATTTCGCGGTTGATCATCGAATCTGGTATCTCAAAATACCATTTATCGTCTACCTTGTGTGTTTTGAATAAGCCGTTGGTTGTTCTCGCTTTTGCTGTAATTACTTCAGAAAATGGTTTAATTCCTTCTTTTTTGGGTGCTGCTGCCGGGGCTGCAGTTGGAGCCGCAGGGGTAGCCCCTTTTGTCGTTTTAGATTTTTTCTGGGCATATACCGAACCTGATCCGGCTACACCAAGTACTACGATACCTGCGAGGGCAAGTATCTTAAAGTTTTTCTTCATGTGTATAAAAAGTTAGTTTGCTTGGCAATAAGAGGTTAAAGTTAGAACCTTGTTACACGACAATTCTTTTGTAACTGGAAAATTACGCTTTTCAGATCCTCTTTTCAAGGCGAACTACTTTAAAAAAGACTTGATTATCCCTAAAAATCTCAAAAATTACATTTCTATCTGCTTTTGATTTAAACATTTCAGTAAGTTCATTTAAAGAGTAGGCATCTACACTTTTGAAATTTACCGCAATAATTTCATCATCAGGGCATAATCCAGCTCTTTCTGCCGGACTATTTTCGTCTATTTCTCCAATCAGAACTCTTTTATACTCTTTCTGATCGAGGTAAAGCACCATACCTAACATATCGTGTTCGAAAGGGGTTTTGCTTAAACCATTAGGCTTAACATAAATAAAACCTCCCTGGTAGTTAAACTGAATATTAAATTTCCGCAGCAAATCCGCTCCGACATTACCATTCCGTTTGGATAAATCGATCTTATCTGCAATACTCTTAAAATCAGGGAATCCTGCAACAACGTCTTTAAAAACATAGCCGCCTACATTAAACTTGTCTACACGGCCAACATATCCCTTAATCTGACCGCTAAGGCTCATCCCTAAATTTGCCTTGATTTTTTTTTCAGGTAGGGGGAATTCGGTTCCATAGAGCATTTCGAGCGACAAAGCATGGCTGGCGCCTGTGTCCATTAAAAACCTGGCTTCAACTGTTTTACCGCCAGGAACATCAACAGTGCCTAAAACATAGGGTTTCTGATTCTCAATCTCAATGGGTATTTTTTTGCCGCGGTATTTAATTTTGGCATCGTGATCATAAATAATCAGCCTATGTTCACTATATCTTATATCAACAATAAAGCTGTTAAAAAAACTGAAGCCCAGCAAGCCGTAAATTTTCAGTCCCAAATGCCCCGACAGGTTAAAGAGATCTTCTTTTAAGATTGCTGTTGGTATATTCTTAATGCTCGTACTGCCTACCTTAACATCCAGACTTTGAGAAACATAGGCTTCAACTGTTTCAATACCCAAACCAGATACTTTAATTTTACGGAGTTTACTAAAATTTAACGAATCGATAATCGATGGATCGGTAATAATCATCGGTCCAACTCCTGTATCAAGAACAAAATCATAAGGCCCCTTACCATTTACATACACCGGGATAACCATTAGGTTTTTGATGCACTTAAAAGTAATTGACTGTTTTTGCCGGTTTCTTTTAAAAAGGAATTCCTGGCCAAACCCAGAAAAAAAAAGAAATACCAACCCCACACAAATTGTTAGTTTGCGTAAACAGATTATTACATCGGGGTTATATTTGGTTAACATTAAACTAAATTTAATAAATTAGTTGATAATTATGTCCCTTAAATTTAGAACATGTTTCCCTTAAAAAATCATAATTTTATTTTTCTTGCATTTGCGCTATCTATTTGTTTGTTAACAAGTTGCTCAACCAATAAAATCATTTCAAAAAAAGTAGCTAAAGAATTTAAAAATTCGCCCGTAATCAAACAATATCAGGTTGGCTTCGCCCTTTACAATCCTGCAGATAAAAAAATGGTTTTTCAGAAAGATGCCGATAAGTATTTCACCCCGGCATCTAACACCAAACTTTATACTTTTTTTGCGAGCTTAAAAATGCTGCCAGATTTGATGCCAGCTTTAAAATATATTGAACAGAATGATTCATTGATTTTTTGGGGTACAGGCGATCCATCTTTTTTACAGTTTGCAGTAAAAGACAAATCGGCATACAATTTTCTTTTGGCTTCGAACAAAAAACTATTCTTTTCTCCCGGAAGATATTCTGGCAGTTTTTTTGGCGATGGCTGGTCGTGGGATGATTACGATTATTATTATCAGCCAGAAATTACCGAAATGCCAATTATGGATAACATGGTTACTTCTACTTATGCCAGTTCAAATAAAATCAATATCGAACCACGGGTTTTTGCCTCCTGTTTCGAAATAGATTCTACAAAAAAGACGGGCAGCTTTCAGGTAAGCAGAGATTTTTTAAGCAATCGCTTTCATTATCCCGCCGTTTCAGTGCAACCAGGCTACAATCAGCAAAACCCATATAAAACCAGTGTACAGGCTACTGTCGAAATATTAGCAGATACCCTGCACAAACCTGTCAGCATTATAAACTTAAAAATACCATCGTATGCTAAAACTTTATGGGGCGCAAAACGTGATTCTGTTTTAAAGCACATGATGCTACCCAGCGATAATTTTATCGCCGAACATTTGTTATTGGTTTGCTCCAACCAGATTGGCGATACGTTGAGTACAACAAAAGCTATCGATTACATTACAAAAAACTACCTTTCTTTTCTGCCTGATAAAGTAAAATGGGCTGATGGATCTGGTTTGTCCCGTCAGAATTTATTTACGCCGCGTGATAATGTATACCTCCTTGATTCAATTTACAGGTTGGTAAACAATCCGGAAAAGCTGTTTAGTCTGTTACCTGCAGGTGGTAAAAGCGGTACTTTAAAGAACGCTTACCCCAAAACCGACAAACCCTTTGTTTTCGGAAAAACAGGTTCGCTCGGGGGTGTTCATAATCAAAGTGGATATGTACTCACAAAAAAGGGTAAAACGTATATTTATTCTTTCATGAACAACAGCTTTGTAAAACCAACTGCCGAGGTACGTGCAGAAATGGTGAGGATAATCACTTATATACACAATACTTTTTAAGCATATGTAGCATCAAAAAATACCTAACCTATGAAAAAATTCAACTTATTTATCGGCATTTCTACCCTGCTTATCATATCCTCTTGTAAGAAAAATGACCCCATAACCGATCCAACTGGCCCTCCTACCCCTACTACACCATATATACCCGACAATAGCTTTAAAATTGTTAGCTATTTTCCAAGTTACCGAGATCCAGCCAGTGTTGCCGATTCGAAGTTCAAAATGATAACGCACCTCTTTTATGCTTTTCTAAATCCCAATGCCGATGGAAGTTTAGCTGCGTTGGAACAGCCCGGCCGATTTACAACAGTAATGCAAAAAGCAAGAGCAAATGGCGTAAAAACAGGCATTTCGATATCTGGTACGAAAAGTATTTTTGTAACCATGGCGGCATCTGCAACGGCGAGAAACCTGTTTGTAAAAAATGTGCTAACTTTTGCCAAAACAAATAATCTGGACGGCGTAGATATGGATTGGGAATATCCAAGCACCAGCGATGGATCGGCAGATAATTACGTGCTGCTTATGAAAGAGCTTTCAGATTCGCTGCACAAACACCATAAATTCCTTAGTGCGGCCATAACCCCCGGTGTATACGCCGGCAGTATCCGGGATGGATTAAAATCGGAAGTTTTCCCTGCTGTAGATTTCTTTAATATTATGGTGTATGATGGCATTGGCTGGGATAAAAATGAGCCTATACAACACGCATCCTATAATATGGCCGTTGCCAGTTTAAATTATTGGTTAAGTACCCGCGGCATGCCAAAGGAGAAAGCCGTTCTGGGTATCCCGGCTTACGGCAAAAACGCCAGTAACTCGGCTAAGGCCTATCGCGATTTTGTAACGGCAGGGGCTGATGTAAGTTTAGATAATGCATCAATTGATGGCGTTCAATTTTACTTTAATGGAACCCTAACCACCAAGAAAAAAGCTAAACTCGCTAAAGATATTGCAAATGGAATCATGTTCTGGGAATTCTACCATGATGACAATGGCGATAAATCTATTATCCGTGCTGCAAATGATGAGCTTGGAAGAAACTACAATTAATATGAAGCCTAACTTTAAGTCGATTGATCAGCCTTTTTCTAATCACATAAATATTGAGGGGAACACCTATTTATATTTTGGGGGAACAGCATACCTGGGCATTCCCAAAAATCAGGACTTCATTAATCTGTATATCGAAGGGATTAAAAAATTCGGTTTAAATAACGGAACAAGCCGTACCAACAACATTCAGCTTGGCATTTATGATGATGCCGAAAAAGTAGCTGCAGCACGCTACGGAGCAGAAGCCGCACTAATTACTTCAAGCGGATATTTAGCTGCACAGCTTACGGTTAAAGCTTTATCGAAATCAGGCCAGGTAATTTATGCCCCCGCTACGCACCCCTCGCTTTGGTTAACCGAAAATCAAACCAGGAGTTTAATGCCGTTTAAAGCATGGGAACAGGCAACAATTGAAAGGATAAATGTATCCGAAGAAAAAAATTGGGTTTTGATCAGCAATTCGATGAACAATCTAATGCCCGAAATTTATGACTTCGGCTTTGTAAAAGAAATCCACATGGATAAAAATATAATGCTGGTTGTTGATGATTCACATGGAATAGGCGTAAACAACAATGGAATGGGGGCTGTTTTGAATCTTCCCAAGCAAGAAAACATCGAAAATGTAGTGGTTGCCTCTATGGCAAAAGCATTGGGGGTAGATGCTGGTATTGTGTTGGCCTCAAATAAAATCATCGATAAACTTAAAAGTACAAATTCGTTTATTGGCGCTTCTCCACCAAGCCCCGCCGCACTTTATGCATTTATCCATGCCGAAGAAATATATAACAGAGCGTTAAACAAACTGAAAAACAACATGCTGATGTTTGAATCTGCTTTAAATCTTACCTGGAAATACGAATATGGTTTTTCTGTATATTTGCTGGGCGATGTTAATTTCTCAGAACGCCTTCTGCAAAGGCAAATCTTAATTTCATCTTTTCCCTATCCAAATCCTAGCGACGCGCCTTTAGATCGTATAGTGCTTTCCTCCTGGCATGAAAAAGAGGATATTGAAAGGCTGATAACAGCTATAAATTTTTAACCTTTCCTTATCCAATTAATTTTTGAATATTTATCACATGAAAAAACTGCTTGTATTACTGTCGTTAACGCTTCTCTTTGCTAATGTAATTTCTGCACAAACCACTAATGTTTGGATTGTTAGGCACGCGGAGAAAGATAAATCGAACCCACAGGATACCAACCCTAATCTCTCTGATGAAGGAAGAATAAGAGCAGGCGATTTAGCAACTTACTTAAAAAAGGTAAAATTTGATGTTGCTTTTGCCACGCCGACAAAAAGAACGCACCAAACATTGGATTCATTGGTGATTCCGAAGGTAATCGATTATAAAGACATTAAATCACTTGTAGACAGCATTAAAACCAATTATATTGGCAAAACAATTATTGTAGCAGGCCATTCTAATACCGTACTCGAAATTATTGAAGCCCTTGGTGGAAAAAAGCCTAAAGAGGAATTAACAGATGATGATTACGATTACATTTTTGAACTGGCTGTAAAAGAGGATAAAGCGAAGGTAAAAATGGAACAATACGGGAGGCCGCATCATTTATAGTTTGTGAGGTAAGGTGTTACCACCTGACAATTGGAGCGCTAAATTTAGAAGATGATAACATCTTACACCGAGAAAAGGGTAGATTTCTCCGTTCCACTGCGTTCCAGTCGAAATGACGAAACTAATTTGGTATGCTCCCAGCCTAATGAACTAATGACTATTGAACAAATTTACCTCTAAAGCTTCTCAAAGGGAATATCCATTAAATCGTACTTTTTCCAACCGGCAAAATCATAGTGCCACCATTCGTTCTCCAGTACATTCATCTGATATTTACCCATTATAGCGATCAGAAAGTCGCGATTCTTCTTAGCCTCTGGCGATACCTTGTCATATTTTGCCGCAGCGGCAGCCGAGAAACTGTCGTAAGGTGTTGGCATTGTTATTTCTTTACCTGTTTTTAAATTGATCAATGTTAAATCTACCGCGCAACCTCTGTTGTGTTTAGATCCTTTTGCCGGATTCGCCACAAAATTTTTATCGCTGGCCTTTTTATAAAACTCAACGGTAATAGCATAGGGCCGATAGCCATCGAATATTTTTAAGCCATATCCTTTTTTACTTAATTCCTTTTGGATTTTTTTTAATGATTCTACCACTGGTTTTCGGGCAAAAGCCCTTGCCTGTTTATACATGACCTGCTGCATAAAATTATGCTTAGTGGCGTAGCGGATTTCAAGCTTAATATTGGGAATGGCTTTTTTGATTTCAACCAATTCGTTATTCGGATCTGTTTTTACAGATGCGAGGTATTGATTATAAGAACTTACCACCGCCAGTTTTTTTACGGCAACAGGTTTGTTTTGAGCGCTAACAACGACTGAGAAGAAGAAAAATAACGTAAAGAGGTTGAATTTCATATAAATTGGTATTTAGCATACGTCATTACTGCTATAAGTCAAAACGATTGTCAGTCTGAGCCTGTCGAAGACCTTTACATTTAAATAACGAACAAAATGTCCTTCGACAAGCTCAGGATGACATTTCGTTCATTTATCAATAGGCTCGTTACTGCAAAGTTTTACTGATTCGAAACGACCAACAATTCAAGGTCTTTAAATGGCAGATTGAACATATCGGCCAGATCTTTATTGGTACAATTACCTTGATAAATATAAAGCGCTTCACGAATGCCCGGATTATTCCAAACCATGTTCATTAAACCTCCAAATTCACCAATATCCAATAAAATCGGAGCAAAAATGTTCGTTAAAGCGTAAGAGGCTGTTCTTGGCACACGCGAAGCAATATTTGGCACACAATAGTGAATTACATCGTATTTTCTAAACACTGGATTGGTGTGGTTGGTCACTTCAGAAGTTTCAAAACAGCCGCCCTGATCAATGCTTACATCAATTACCACCGAGTGTGGTTTCATGCGGGCAACGGTTTCTTCCATTACTATGCATGGACTACGCCCGTGGGTAGCTCTAATGGCACCTATTACTACATCGCAGGTTACAATAGCCTTATTCAAAACAATAGGTTGCATTACCGAAGTAAATACCCTGCTGCCCAAATTATTCTGCAGGCGGCGTAAACGGTAAATAGAACTATCGAAAACCTTAACCTCGGCTCCTAATGCCAAAGCTGTTCTGGCGGCATATTCGCCCACCGTTCCAGCGCCTAAAATAACAATCTCCGTTGGCGGAACACCAGTAAAGCCGCCAAGCATTAAACCTTTCCCGCCTGTAACGTTGCTCAGGTATTCTGCAGCAATTAAAATAGAGGTCGAGCCCACTATTTCGCTCATGGCGCGCACCACGCTGAGTACATTACCTTCATCGCGAAGATTCTCAAAACACAATGCGTTAATTTTTTTGTGCCTCAACGCTTTTAGGTAATCCTGCTTTAGCGTTCCGGTTTGTAAAGAAGAAATAAGCGTTTGGCCCTTATGCATCATCTCAATCTCTTCCAGCATCGGGGGCGCAATTTTCATCAGGATATCAGCATCAAAAACTTCTTTTTTGTTGTAGGCAATTTTAGCACCCTGCTCAGCATACTCCGTATCAGAAAAATTAGCGCCGTTGCCAGCGCCACTTTCCAGCACAACACGGTGCCCATTGTTTACCAACAAGGCAACAGATAAAGGAGTTAGCGCAATTCTATTTTCCTGGAAAGAAATTTCCTTTGGTATTCCTATATATAGACTGTTTTTTTTATTTCTGGTTTCTAGCTTTGCCTCTTGCGTTTGTAGTAAACCCTGACGAGCTATATCGGCCATTCCTTCGCGTAATCCTGTAGCCATGTTGAATTAAAATTTTGATAGTTTTAGGTTGTTCAAGATAAGGAAAATCTGTTAATTTATTGATAACTAATTGTTATACCTTCGAAATTCTGAATAACCTGCGGTTTTCATCCAGCACATTTATCTCAATTTTAATATGTTTTTCGGGTAGTAACTCTTCCACTCGCTCAGGCCATTCTATTAAACAAACGCCACCACCATAAAAATATTCTTCATAGCCCAAATCATAAGCTTCGTGAATATCTTTTATTCTATAAAAATCAAAATGGAAAACCGAGCCGTTCGGACTTTCATATTCATTTACAATAGAATAGGTAGGGCTCGAAACCACATCGTCAACCCCTAAATGTTTACAGAAAATTTTAATGAAGGTTGTTTTCCCAGCTCCCATATCACCCTCAAAAATGAAGACTTTCTGGCCATTGGCGAAATCTGAAAGCTGTTGTGCAACAGCGGGTAAATCGGCTAAACTGTTAACTTCGATATCCATTTTAAAAAAATAAAGGCAAAAGTAATACATAATTGCATTGCTTTTGCCTTTTATAGGTCGTCATTTCGACCGTAGTGGAGAAATCTTTCCCGAATCATCTCATCAAAGATTTCTCCATTCCGCTGTGCTCCAGTCGAAATGACGAATTTATTTATGTTCTACCTCGGCGAATATGTCACCACCGGAATAATCATTTCCTCGAGTGAAATACCTCCATGCTGGAAGGTTTCATTATAGTAATTCACAAACTGATTATAATTATTCGGATAAACGAAATAACTATCCTCCCTTGCAAAAATATAACTGCTGCTGATGTTGATTTTAGGCAACAAAGCATCATGAGGGTTTTTAATCAAAAATACTTCTTTTGCATTAAAATTAAGGTTTCTACCTTGTTTGTACCTTAAATTGGTGTTTGTGCTCCTATCGCCTATTACTTTAACCGGTTTTTTAACCCGGATGGTCCCATGATCGGTTGTAATGATCACTTTTACCTTTTTCTGTGAGATTTTTTTCAATAAGTCCCAAAGTGGCGAATGTTCAAACCAAGATAAGGTTAACGAACGGTAAGCGGCATCATCATTGGCCAGCTCGCGGATCATCTGCATATCCGTACGGGCATGGCTTAACATATCAACAAAGTTGAATACTATGGCGTTGAAATCGTTCTGCAACAAGTTATTGGTCTGATCAACAAGATCTTTCCCCTGCTCAAAAGTGAGGATTTTATTATAACTGAATTTACAATCTTTTCTTAAACTACGCTTAATGTTATCTGCCAGAAAAGCTTCTTCGTGCATGTTTTTTCCACCCTCATCATCATCGTTCTGCCACAGCTGTGGAAAACGTTTCTCCATATCCAAAGGCATCATGCCCGAAAAGATGGCGTTACGGGCATATTGTGTTGCTGTTGGCAAAATACTGGTGTACATATCTTCTTCATCGATCCTGAAATATTCAGAAATTAGCGGATTAATGATTTTCCACTGATCGTAACGTAAATTATCGATCAGAATAAAAAAGACTGGTGTGGTATCGTTAATATGAGGAAATGCTTTTTTCTTTAACAGTTCATTAGAAAGCAAAGGAGCTTTATCTTTTTCTTTAATCCAGCCTAAATAATGTTCTTCGATAAATTTAGTAAACTGTGTATTGGCCTCCTGTTTCTGCATGGTTAAAATTTCATGCATCTGTGGGTCGTCGAGTTTTTCAAGTTCCAGTTCCCAAAAAACGATTTTTTTATACACATCCACCCACTCTTCGTAATTCAGCCTGTCGCCAAGCGTCATACCCAATCGGCGAAAATCCTGTTGATAAGCCATAGAAGTTTTCTCGCTTACCAGGCGTTTGTTATCAATCAGTTTTTTAATGGTTAACAAAACCTGCTTAGGGTTTACAGGTTTAATCAGATAATCGTCAATCTTACTACCAATCGCATCCTCCATTAAATTTTCTTCTTCACTTTTGGTAATCAGCACAACAGGAACATCCGGATTCAGGTTTTTGATGGCCGATAAGGTTTCAATTCCACTCATCCCCGGCATATTTTCATCCAAAAAAACCAAGTCAAAATGAGCTTTTCCAAATGCTTCCAACGCATCGTTCCCATTGGTAAATGTAGTTACATGGTAACCTTTATCGTTGAGCAATAATATATGAGGTTTTAATAAGTCGATTTCATCATCGGCCCATAATATTTTAGTTTCTTGCATGTTATTGTAAAAATAGATAAGTATTGCCTTTTAATTGTGGCAGGTAAATCAAACTATAAATAAAAATAGCAATTTTTGTACCGTATCTATCTATTTAACTATTTTTAACGATTGAACAAGAAGAAAATAATAAATGACCCTGTATACGGTTTCATCAGCATTCCGTCCGAATTAGTTTACGATGTGATCTCACATCCCTATTTCCAACGTTTGCGTTACATCAAACAGCTTGGAATGACTCATTTGGTTTACCCGGGTGCATTACATACGCGTTTCCACCATGCTTTAGGGGCCATGCATTTAATGAGTTTGGCCATAAACCTTTTAAGAAGTAAAGGACATACGATCACCGAGGGCGAAGAAGAAGCCGCCATTTTGGCCATTTTACTGCACGATATCGGCCATGGTCCTTTTTCACACGCATTAGAACATTCTTTAGTAACCGGAATTAGGCATGAAGATATTTCGGCAAAACTGATGCGCGATTTAAATGCGCATTTTAATGGTCGACTAACACATGCCATCGAAATTTTTAATGGTACTTACCCTAAAAAGTTTCTACATCAATTAATTTCCGGTCAGTTAGACCTCGATAGAATGGATTATTTAAACCGTGATAGCTTCTTTACGGGTGTTAGCGAAGGCGTAATCAGTTTCGATCGGATTATCAAAATGTTTAACGTTTACGATGATGACCTGGTTATTGAGGAGAAAGGCATTTATTCTATCGAGAAATTTTTAATTGCCCGCCGACTGATGTACTGGCAGGTTTATCTGCACAAAACCGTTATTGCTGGTGAGATGATTTTGGTAAAGCTATTAGAACGTGCAAAAGAACTATCGGCTGCTGGAACTGAGTTATTTGCTTCACCATCGTTAAATTATTTCCTGAAAAACGATATTAACGAGGCTAATTTCTTTTCTCAGCATGAAAATCTCGAGCATTTTACCAACCTGGATGATCAGGACATTTATGCGGCAGTTAAGGTTTGGACCAAACATCCCGATAAAATTTTGTCTACTTTATGTAAAATGCTTACCTCAAGAAACCTATATAAAGTAGAAATGGGTAACGAAAAGGCAAGTGAAGACCGCGTAAACTTTTTGCAGGATGCAGCCATTAATTTATTAGAAATCAAGCCCGAAGAAGCAAGGTATTTTGTTTTTACTGATTCGATCCAAAACCGCGCATATAACGCTGGGGTTGGAAATATTAAGATTTTGATGAAAAATAACGACATTGTTGATATTGCAAAGGCATCTGATTTGTCTAATCTTGAGTCGCTCCAGAAAACTGTAGAAAAATATATCCTCTGTTACCCCAGAGGGATTTAAGGTTATTTAACAAAATATTTAACTTTTAGTGCCGTTTTAAGTCTTATTATTGTGTAAATATACACCCTTTAACCTGAGCAGGTTTTTTTGTTCATATCAATTTAACATATACCTTTGTACGATGCAATTTACTGCCACGCAGATAAGTCAGTTTCTAAACGGTTCCATTGAAGGTAACCCTGATGTAGCCGTTACCGAACTTTCTAAAATAGAAGACGGAAAGGAAGGCTCTTTGTCTTTTCTTTCGAACCCTAAGTACGAAAACTTCTTGTATTCTACTCAGGCATCAGTCGTTATCGTATCAAAGGATTTCGCCCCTACGCAACCATATACCAGTACATTAATACGTGTAGAAAATCCATATAGCGCTTTTACAATCTTATTGGATAAATATAATGAAGCTGTTAACGCCCAGACCGCACAATCTGGAATTGATAAACTTGCATTTGTTCACCCCACAGCGAAAATTGGCAAAAACGTGTTTATAGATGCTTTTGCCTATGTTGCCGAAAACGTAGAAATTGCAGATGGCTGTAAAATAAATGCGCAAACCTTTATTGGCGCGAATTCTAAAGTTGGCGAAAGCAGCACTTTTTTCCCTGGTGTAAAAATTTATCACAATTCGGTAATCGGCAGCAGGGTTGTTATTCATTCCAATACCGTTATTGGAAGCGATGGTTTTGGTTTTGCCCCACAAAAAGACGGTACTTACAATAAAATCCCTCAGATTGGAAACGTTATAATTGAAGATGACGTAGAAATCGGCGCAAATACAACTGTAGATCGTGCAACAATGGGATCAACAATTGTAAAAAAAGGTGCAAAAATCGACAATCTGATACAGATTGCACACAATGTGGAGATTGGCGAGAATACGGTTTTAGCCGCACAGTCGGGTATATCAGGAAGTACAAAAATTGGCCCTAACAGTGTTGTTGGCGGGCAAGTTGGTATAGCAGGGCACTTAACATTAGCTAAGGGCACTCAAATTGGCGCCCAGGCCGGCATAAATTTTAATATTACAGAAGAAAATAAACAATGGCATGGCAGTCCGGCGCAACCTTTGCGCAACTGGATGCGTGCCTCAGTAATTTTCAAACATCTTCCAGATGTAGAAAAAAGAATAAATGCGCTCGAACAGGAATTGAAAAAGCTCACAGCTGAACTGGAAAAGAATACAATACACAATGAACGTTAGACAGAAAACGATTAAACAAGAAATATCGGCATCTGGTGTTGGTTTACACACAGGCGCTAATGTTACTTTAACATTTTGCCCGGCCCCCGAAAATCATGGCTTTAAATTTCAGCGTATTGATTTAGACGGCCACCCGATTATTGAAGCCGATGCAGATAACGTTACCGATACCTCACGAGGCACCACGCTTACCCAAAATGGCGCCAGCGTTAGCACTGTAGAACACGTAATGGCATCGCTGGTTGGTATGGACCTCGATAACGTACTCATTAAACTTGACGGACCGGAAACACCAATTATGGACGGGAGCTCTATCCAGTTTGTTGATTTACTGGAAGAGGTAGGTACAGTAGAGCAAAACGCAGATCGCGAGTACTTTACTATTCCCCATAACATTACTTATACCGAAGAAGATAGAAAAGTAGAAATTGTAGCGATGCCGTTAGACGATTATCGTTTTACGTGTATGATCGATTACAATTCTCCTGTTTTGGGCAGCCAGCACGCCGGCATTAATACCATTGCAGAGTTTAAGAAAGAAATTGCTTCATGCCGCACCTTCTGTTTCTTACACGAATTGGAATACCAGTTATCGCACAATTTAATTAAAGGTGGAGATTTAAATAACGCTATTGTAATTGTAGATAAAGAGGTTACGAAGGACGAATTGAGCCATTTGGCCAAATTATTTAACCGTAAAGATATCGATGTTGCCCCACAAGGGATTTTGAACAACATGGAACTGCGTTATCAAAACGAGCCCGCCCGTCATAAACTATTAGATATGATTGGCGATTTAGCTTTGGTTGGCATGCATTTAAAAGGCCATATTATGGCTGCCCGCCCAGGCCACGCAGCCAACGTTGCCTTCGCAAAAAAAATTAAAGCCGCAATTAAAAAAGAGAAAAACAAAAAAATACAAAAGGTTTACGATCCAAGTGCAAAACCATTATATGATGTTGTTCAGATTATGGACATTTTGCCTCACCGCCAACCGTTTTTATTTGTTGATAAAATATTAGAACTTTCTAAAAATCACGTAGTGGGCGTTAAAAACGTAACCATGAACGAGGAGTTTTTTAAGGGTCACTTTCCTGGTGCACCGGTTTTTCCCGGCGTAATCCAAATTGAGGCTATGGCTCAGGTTGGTGGCATTTTAGTGTTAAGCACCGTACCAGATCCCAGAAATTATTTAACCTATTTCTTAAAAATAGATAACGTACGTTTTAGGGCCCAGGTTCTTCCTGGCGATACTATTGTTTTCCGCTGCGATTTACTTGAACCGATCAGAAGGGGCATTGCCCAGATGAAAGGCGTAGGTATGGTTGGCGAAAAAATCGTTGTCGAAGCCGAAATGATGGCTCAAATTTCAAAAGTTAAACAAGCAGAACCCACCCAATAATGATACAACCTTTAGCATACATACATCCTCAGGCAAAGATTGCCGAAAACGTGGTAATCGAACCTTTTGTAGTGATACATAAAGACGTTGTAATTGGTGAGGGAACCTGGATCGGATCGAACGTTACCATTATGGATGGTGCACGTATTGGTAAAAACTGCCGCATCTTTCCTGGTGCCGTTATTTCTGGCGAACCGCAGGATTTAAAATTTGCCGGCGAAGTTACCACTGCAGAAATTGGCGACAATACAACTATCCGCGAATGTGTAACCATTAACCGTGGTACAAAAGATAAATGGAAAACGACTATCGGTAGCAATTGTTTAATTCAGGCATACTCTCACATCGCGCACGACTGTGAAGTTGGCAACAACTGTATTTTCTCAAACAGTACTACTTTGGCTGGCCACATTACCATTGGAAACAATGTAGTTTTGGCAGGTTTGGTTGCAATACATCAATTTGTTAAAGTGGGCTCTTATGCTTTCGTAACCGGAGGTTCATTGGTGCGTAAAGATGTTCCCCCCTATGTAAAAGCAGCACGTGAACCACTTTCCTATGCAGGCATTAACTCTGTGGGTTTGCGCAGAAGAGGTTTTACCAACGAGCAGATTGATGAAATCCAGGAAATTTACCGTGTACTCTTCGTAAAACACAATAATGTAACTAAAGCTTTAGACATGATCGAAGCCGAATTTAAACCAACGGAAATCCGTGATGAAATTGTAGATTTTATCCGTAATTCTAACCGCGGTGTAATGAAGGGTTTCGGAATGGGAAGCTAATTAAGGTAGAAGGCTGAAGGGTTTAAGGTGGAGGGTAAAACCCATTGCCTTAACCAAATTCAAATATATATTCATGAGTGATTTAACACTAATCAGGACCGATTCAGACAATGCCGATTTTAGACAATTGGTTGCTTTACTGGATAAAGATCTAGCGGTTAGAGATGGTGAGGATCACGCTTTTTATGCTCAATTTAATAAGGTTGATACCATTAAGGAAGTGATTGTCGCTTATCACGATGGAAATCCTGTTGGCTGTGGCGCCATAAAGCCTTTTTCAGCAACAGAAGCCGAAGTTAAAAGAATGTTTGTACATCCAGATTATAGGAAGCAAGGCATAGCTGCTAAAGTTTTAAATGAATTAGAAAGCTGGGCTACTGAACTCGGTTTTACTGCATGTGTTTTAGAAACGGGCAAGAAACAGCCGGAAGCCATTACACTTTATCAAAAGGTGGGTTACCACATTACTCCCAATTACGGACAATATATCGGCGTTGATAACAGCGTTTGCATGACTAAACCGCTTATCACCAAACCCTAAACGCCCTGCTGAAAATGAATATCTCTTTAAATAGTGTTGGCAGAAGGTTTAATAAGGAATGGATTTTTAGAAATTTAAGTACTGAGTTCACCTCTGGCAATAGTTATGCCATACTCGGGCCCAACGGCTCTGGTAAATCAACACTATTAAGTGTTTTAACAGGCAGTCTATCTCCCTCTGAAGGAGAAATTTCATTCTCAGATACCAAGGAAATTCCTGTAGAAAATATCTACAAATACATCAGCCTGGCTGCGCCGTATCTCGAACTGGTTGAAACATTTACCTTAAAAGAGAGCATTGATTTCCATTTTAAGTTCAAAAATTTTGCTCCGGGGCTCGATTCAAAAAAGCTGATCACCATACTGGGATTAGAAAAAGCAGCGAACAAAGAAATCAAGTACTTTTCATCGGGAATGAAGCAAAGAACCAAACTAGCTTTGGCATGTTGTACCGATACACCAATTTTATTTTTAGACGAACCAACGAGCAATTTAGACGTTCAGGGAATAAATTGGTACCGCGAACTGATTGAAAATTTTGGAAAGGACCGCCTAACAATAATTGGCTCTAACCAAATACAAGAATACGATTTCTGCACAGATCAGATACAAATATCAGATTATAAGTAAGTTATCTAAAAAATCTATTACCTACAAAACGTCTGTTTTGTCATACATTTGTATTATAAATAAATTTTTCAGAAAATATTTTGTAATTCGCAAATTATACTTACCTTTGCACCACCAAAAAGAGAAACAATTATTTAATTTTATCTCTTGAAGTAAAGATCATATTTTCCGTATTTCGGAATCAAAATATATAGCCGTAAAAAGCAAAGAGTTTTTCATAGTTTAGTTTGAGGTTTAGGTTGATTATGCCTTTGGAGTGGTTCCCAAAGGCATTTCTTTTATACGGAGTTTTTTTAAGGGTTAACGTTCACTAAAAACAAAAACAATCATCCGCGTATGCTTTCAGACCAATTAACTAACGACTATCGAACCAATGAGCCACAGATTTTCCTTTCCAAATCATCATTCCTTTTTTTAACTTTGGTGCTCAAAAATTAACAAAACTATATTTCAAGATAAAATGGCAAAGGCATCAGAAGTAAAAAGCGGAAATGTACTTCGTTTTAACGGAGAGTTGGTAAGTGTAGAAGAGTATATCCACCGTACTCCAGGAAATTTAAGGGCTTTTTATCAGGCCCGCATGCGTAACGTAAAAACCGGCAAAATTGTAGAATACCGTTTCCGTACCGATGAAGAGGTGACCATTTGCCGTGTAGAAACCAACGACTATCAATATCTTTATGAAGATGGCGATTATTTAGTGGTGATGGACAACAATACTTTTGAGCAGTACAATATCCCCAAGTTGCTTTTCGGAAACGCCATTAAATTTTTAAAAGAGGGCATGAATGTAACCATCGCTTTTGAAAGTGATGAACCGATTGTTGCCCAGCTACCCAATAGCGTGGAACTAGAAATCACCTACTCCGAGCCTGCTGTAAAAGGCGATACATCTACCAGTGCACAAAAATATGCCACTGTAGAAACCGGAGCAGAAATTAGAGTTCCGCTGTTTATCAATCAGGGCGATAAGGTGAAGGTTGACACCAAAACCGGCGAATATATGGAGCGGGTAAAATAGCACAACTGAAGGTTTAAATTTCCTTAAACCCTAAGCCTTATACCTTAAACCTTTATAGGTTTTTATCAAAATAATTTTACCTTTGCCGTCACGAAAAACTGAAATATAAATCCAATTTAGGATAACACAATATGGCAAAAGCATCAGAAATTAAAACAGGTAACATTCTCCGCATAAACAACGAGCTGGTTACTGTTGACGAATGGAATCACCGTACACCAGGAAAAGGCGGCGCATTTTACACAGGTAAATTCCGTAACATCAAATCGGGAAGAATTGTTGAAGCGCGTATGAATACCGACGAGGCTGTAGAAATCTGCCGCGTTGAAACCAACGATTATCAATATTTATACGAAGAAGGTGATTATCTGGTAGTAATGGACAATAACAGCTACGAACAGTTTAACGTTGAGAAATCACTATTCGGTTCGGCTATTAAATTCTTAAAAGAAGGCATGAACATTATTGTTTCAATGGAAAGCGAAGAAGCAATTATGGCTCAATTGCCAAACTTTGCTGAATTCGAAATTACCTATTCGGAGCCGGCTGTTAAAGGCGATACTTCTACAAACGCATTAAAAGCTGCAACATTAGAAAACGGTGTTGAGGTGAAAGTTCCGATGTTTGTAAACCAAGGAGACAAAATTAAAATCGATACCCGTACCGGCGAATACGTTGAGCGTGTAAAATAATTCGATTAAAATATATGAAAGCCTCTGAAGCAACCTCTTCAGGGGCTTTTTTTTCGTGATCGTCACCCTGAATTTATTTCAGGGTCTTAAAAATCCAGCAAGAGGGAGTCGATATCCACATGTTCATTTAAGCACACAAGAAAACAAGCCTGATTTCAAATTGTTAATCATACTAAAATTGCCGTTATGTTAAAAGCCGAAATCAGAAAGCAAGCGCTAAAAGACAGATTATTGCTGAGCGACGCAGAATACGAGAACCTATGCGAAGCGCTCTTAAATGAGTTTAAATCGCTCGATTTTAGCCAAATTAAAACCCTCCACATCTTTTTGCCCATTACAGAAAAAAAAGAGCCCAATACTTTTCTACTGATCGAATGGCTTACTAAAAATCACCCGGAAATTAAAATCATTGTACCTAAAGCCGATTTTGAAACCGCTTTAATGACCAATCACGAATATTTAGGCATAGGCGATTTAAAGAAAAACCTTTATAACATCCTGGAACCACAAAAAGGAAACCTGCATGATGGAGAAGTAGATCTTGTTGTTGTCCCGCTTTTAGCTTTCGACAAACAAGGTTACCGGGTGGGTTATGGCAAGGGCTTTTACGATCGTTTTTTACAGGATATAAATGCTCAAAAAATAGGCTTATCTTTGTACCCTGCCATTGAAAAAATCGAAGATGTAAATGAACACGACATCAGGTTGGATTTTTGCATTACGCCAACAGAAACTATAAAATTTTAAGCTTACCAGCATGCCACAGGAAATCGTTATCAAAACCGAAAAACAATACGAAGACAATATGATTGCGGTATTCGAGTTACAGGAAAAAGAAGAATTAACAGCCGAAGACCTGAAACAGATCGAACTGATGTTGAAGGCTGGAGAAAAATACGAAGCGGAGCACTTGTAAGGGCTCATTAGTTCAGTGGTCATTAGTTTTTTCGTCTGGTTGCTTCATAAAAAAGCCTTCACCCTTCCCCGATTTTTCGTCATCTCTACTGGAATGGAGAGATCTAAATCAAAAGTACGCTCGAGATAGATTTAGCTTCGCTGAGCACTTCATGCTTCTAGGCTGCGTACACCCGATAGCTATCGGTTCCGCTCGAAATGACGGCTTTGGTGGACAACTACTCCATGTTTTACATGAATACCTGCCTAAACCTAAGAACTATAGCCTTTAACAAAATCGCTCACCAGATAAGCAACCAGTTTAGCGGTTAACCTACTTACCCTCCCATCCAACATTCGGGTTGCCCCTTCGCTTAGATGCAAATAAGAAAATTGCTTTGCGCTAGTCAAAATTAACTTTCTAATATCGTTAACTGCGAAACCAGATGGTGTTTCGGCGCTGGAAAGTACATTTTGAACGCAGTCCAAATCGATTTCCAGGCCCGCAACCGAACCTATTTCATTCACGATGTCAGTAACGTTAGCGCCAGTTAAAATATCGTCAAAAAACACAGCCTTAAGCTTTGGATTTGTATCTATTTGATTTAAAATAGCGTCATTATTATAGTTTTGGTGCAAACCGTACATGAAATAACTATTCAGGTAGTTTTCTTTTAGCGCATAAGAAAATCCGTTCCCGCTGTGCCTACCTTCCAGTTCTCTTAAATCAGCATGTGCATCCACATTTAAAACCGCTATTGGGCTTTTATGTGCCAAAGAAGTACCCTTAATTATTGGGTAGGCATTATTATGACCACCACCAATCACAATAGGTATTTTGCCTGCAGCTACAATTTTTTCAATTACGGGATAAACCAGTCCATCAATCTGTGCTACTTTGTTTCTTAAACCCATTAAGGAAGAATCTTCGGGCTCATCGATTTCGAAATGGCCTAAAACCAAAATCTCCTCACCGTTTAAAAAGCGGTTACTTTGGATATTTAAAAAAGCCACCAAACCTGGCCGCCACATAGAGGCTGCACCTGCAATACCTAAGTTTGCACGTACGCCAATGTCTTCTGGAATACCGAACAATACAAATTTAGAACTGCTGGCTTTTAATCCTTCTACCGAAATACTATCACTTGATGAAGCTCCCTCATCGTGCTGATATACATTAACCCTTTCGCCCAGTTTGATTTCGCCATCACGAGTGATGGTTAAATGATCGATGTCGCCCTGCGAATATATTTTAAGGTTATCCATTATAAATTTCACCGTTTAAAATAACAGTTTCTATTTGCGGCTCACCAAAGCTGTACGGCAAATAGGCAATTGAAGGCATTGGTTTGGTTATAAACAGGTTCGCTTTTTTACCAATCGTAATGCTTCCATAATCTTTACTCATCTCCATTGCTGCCGCACCGTTTAATGTTGCAGCATTTATCGCCTGTTCAGGGAGCATCTTCATTTTAATACATGCAAGTGACACCACAAAATTCATGTTTCCTGAGGGTGTTGAACCAGGATTGTAATCGGTAGCCAAAGCAATCGGCAAATCGGCTTTAATAAAGCTTTTGGCATCAGCAAAAGGAATACCCAGATAAAACGAACAAGAAGGGAGTAATGTTACAATGGTATCAGCATTTCTTAATGTTCGGATCGTTTCTTCATCACTTTCTTCAAGGTGATCAACTGAAATGGCGCTATTTTGCACAGAAACCTCTACTGCCCCAGAAACGGAAAGCTGATTGGCATGCACTTTTGGTTTTAGCCCATATCTTGCACCCGCTTTTAATATCTGATCGGTTTCTTCGACAGAGAAAAACCCTTTTTCGCAAAAAACATCAATATAGTCAGCCAGTTTTTCTTCTGCTATCTGAGGCAGCATTTCATTAATAATTAAATCGATATAACCCTGATGGTTGTTTTTAAATTCAGCCGGATAAGCATGAGCGGCCAAGAAAGTTGCTTTTACAGGGATCGGAAACTGATCCTTCAACCTGCGGATTACCCTGAGCATTTTGATTTCGCTCTCTGTGGTTAATCCATATCCGCTTTTAATTTCAACTGCACCGGTTCCCTGAAGAATCATTTGCTTTAACCGCACAGATGCACTCTCAAACAATTCATCCTCCGAAGCTTTCTGGAGTTTATTAGCCGAATTTAGAATCCCCCCTCCTGCCGCAGCAATTTCTTCGTAGCTTTTGCCTTGGATTTTCATTGCAAATTCTTCCTCGCGCGAAGCAGCAAAAACAATGTGTGTATGGCTATCGCACCATGAAGGGAAAATATATCTGCCCTTTGCCGAAACTTGAGATGGGAGACTTGAGATGTGAGACGGGATCGAATCCATCTTACCAAAATCTTTGATCAGACTACCTTCGATTAACAGCCAGGCATTTTCAAGAACAGGTAACGAATCTAATTCACCGCCAAGCAGCACTAATTTATCTTTGGAATGTAAGCCTACGAGGCCTTTTATATTTGTGATTAACATTGGTTAGATTGAAGGTTAATTGTTTAAATTGGTTAATCGGGTTTTGGTTACAGTTAACCGATTTAAACCATTAACCAGTTAACCAAATACTTAATCGATCTCTAAAAGAACCGGACAATGATCAGAATGTATCGCGTCGGGTAAGATTCTAACATTTTTCAATCGGCTCTCCATAGGCCTGGTAGCCAAATGGTAATCGATCCGCCAACCCAAATTCTTTCCTCTCGAACCGGCACGGTAGCTCCACCAGGTATAATGGTGTGGGTCTTTATTGAAATGACGGAAAGTATCGATGAAACCATTATCCAGAAATAACTGCATCCATTCCCGTTCTTCTGGTAAAAAGCCCGATGAATTGGCATTTGATTTTGGGTTATGAATATCAATGGGGGTATGACAGATATTGTAATCGCCACTTACAATTAAATTTGGGATCTCTTTGCGCAGTTCTCCAATATACACATCAAAAAACCGCATAAATTCGTACTTTTTAACCTGACGTTCATCTCCGCTTGAGCCCGACGGCATATAGAGGCTCATTAAAGAAAAATCATCAAAATCTGCCCTTAAAATCCTACCCTCTTTATCAATCCATTCTTCACCGCAGCCAAATTCGATATGATTCGGTTTAATTCTAGTCAGAATTGCCACACCGCTATATCCTTTTTTTTCAGCAGGGAACCAATAATGATGGTAGCCAAGTTGCTCAATCAGGGCAATAATTTCAGGAATCTGCAATGGCAAGGCCTTTACTTCTTGCAGGCAGACCATATCAGCATCTGTAGCCTGAAGCCAGCCAAAAAAGTTTTTGGTACTTGCCGCCCTAATCCCATTAACGTTATAGGAGATAATCTTCATTCAGTAATTTCAATTGTTGTGGGCGGTAAATTTAGAAATTAATTGAATAAATGCTTAGTAATTCGATTAATGATATGTATTAGCAACCGTCATCACGACTGGAACGCAGTGGAATGGAGAGATCTGGCCTCGATAGATTTAGCTTCGCTGAGCACTTCGTGGTTCTCGACTGCGTTGCACTCCGCTCGAAATGACGATCCCATGGGGTTTATAAATGAAATTCGTTTAGGAACCCATAGCCATTTTATCTTTCAAAGATCCCTGTAACAACTGTTTCTCTAACTTCTTCGCTTCCCTCCTTTTCAAAATCGTAATTTCCATTTTTACATCCTGTTTCGGGCGGTTATTTTTATCAGTTGCCAGAACGGCTATTTTATCAACCATATCTAAACCAACCACTATTTCGCCATAAACGGTATAGTTTCTATCCAAATGAGGCGTACCACCTATGGTTTTATATACCTCACGCTGCCACTCCGGAATTTTGAATTTCAGGCGTTTTTCTTCAACATTATCCAATTGCTGGTCGGTAAAAACTTTTCCCTGAACCAGGTAAAACTGGCTACCGCTCGATGCTTTGGCCGGATTAACATCATCACCTTCCCTGGCAGCAGCCAAAACGCCCTTTTTGTGAAACAAGCTATCATTAAACTCTGCCGGAATGGTATATTTAGGCCCACCCTCGCCCAACAGGGAGTCTGGTTTGGCATTTTTAGAATCGGGATCACCACCCTGAATCATAAAATCTTTAATCACCCGGTGAAATAAAACTCCGTTGTAATATCCCGACTTGGTTAACTTCAAAAAGTTATCGCGGTGTAAAGGGGTTTGGTTATATAGCCTAACGATGCATTCTCCAAATTCGGTTTTAATGCGTACATATTGATTTTTAGGCTTTGCAGCAAATGCCGAAAGTATCGAAAAGGTGCAGAGGAATAATAATATTTTCTTCATTTAATTGGTGTTTAAGGCTAAAGTAAGCTAAAAAATGAAATTCAATAAATATTTACTGGCATTATTCGATATTTTTTCCTTTACCTTTGTATTAATGAAGTTAAAACAAAAAATAGCACTTTCTTTGGCTGTATTCTATGCAGTTAGTGTTATGGGTTTGGCTTTAAGTCTCCATTTCTGTGGGGGCAAATTAGAAAACGTTAAACTTTTTAGCAATGAGGTTTCATGCAAATTCTGCAAAGACATTCCCGCTGAAAAGAAAGATGATGGTTGCTGCAAAAACACCCAGGTAACCGTAAAAGTTAAAGATAGTCACCAAACAGCGGCACAGGTACAAATGCCGAAGTTATTTTCTATCCAGCTTTTTCTTCATCCTCCTGTTTTAGAATTTCTGACTAACATTACTCCGAAGTTTTTCAGTAAAATTTCGAATAAAGCCCCGCCACTTTCCTCGCGGATTGCCCTGCATATTTTCAATTGTATTTTTAGGAATTAGGATTTTCTACGTTGGTCATGCTGAACTTGTTTCAGCATCTAAGGCCTTGCTCCATCTGAGAATCGGGGCAGCTTGACAACAGTTAAAAAATTATTCTAATTCAAAAAAATCATGAAAACAATAAAAATATTCAGCATCATTATGCTGTTCTTTGCCGTTAATGTTTCGGCACAACAAATATCTACAGCCGATTTACAGGTAACAGGATTAACCTGCTCAATGTGCTCAAATGCAACACAAAAGTCGTTAGAGACGTTAAACTTTATCAGTAGTGTAAAACCCGATTTAAACAAAAACACCTTTGTTCTAACTTTTAAAAAAGATGCCAATATCAATCTTGATCTGGTTCGCAAAAAGGTTCAGGATGCTGGTTTTTCGGTTGGTGGTTTAACTGCAAGTTTCAATTTTAACCAGGTAAAAATAGACGATAAAGGTCAGGCAGTTGTTGATGGCAATGTATATCGTTTTGTAAATGCTAAAAGCAAAACACTTAATGGAACTGTAAAAGCCAGCGTGGTTGATAAAAACTTCATTTCTGGTTCAGCATTTAAAAAGCAAGCCACAACCACTAATTCTGATGCTTATGCGAGTGGTACTGGCGTAGTTAACGGAAAAAAAACACGTATTTACCATTTAGTTCTTTCTTAAGATGAAAAGGATATTCGTATTGGCGCTGGTGATTATCGGCGCCTATACCAATGGTTTTGCACAAGAACTCTATGTATTTACCGAGCCCGCCAGTAATATGCCAACCAAATCGATTGGTGTAAGGATTACGAACGAAGGTATGTTCAACAATCCTGACTTTGTAAGCAGAACTATTCCTGAAGTAATGATCGGCTTTAATAAAAACCTGATGATGCACGCACAGGCTTTTCTATCTGATATGGATGGAAAATACCGCTTAGAAGGCGGGAGTCTTTACGCAAAGTACAGATTTTTATCTCTGGATGAAGCACATAGCCACCTTAGGGCATCAGCCTTTGGAAGGGTAAGTACCAGCAAGAGGCCAACTTATACCAGAGACATTAACCTCGAAGGTGACAACAGTGGTATACAGGGTGGATTAATTTTTACGCAGCTTTTGCACAAACTGGCACTGTCAACAACATTGGGTTATACGCATGCTTTCGAAAACAGCGATAGGCAAATTGCCGGAATGCCACAGCCAAAAAATATGTTATCCTATAGTTTATCATCGGGTTATCTGGTTTTGCCTGTGGTTTACAAGGATTACAAGCAGCCGAACTTTAACGTATATTTAGAGTTATTGGGCAAAACAGATCCAGGTAGCGGTCAATCTTACCTGGATATAGCCCCAGCAATACAGATGATTTTGAATAGTACAACACGTATCGATTTGGGTTACCGTTTTCAGGCGACTGGAAATATGGCTAACCGGTACACCAAAAATATGTATCTGCTTCGGGCAGAATTTAATTTCTTTAACGTTTTAAAATAATATATAAACAAATGAAACCATCATCGTTTTCATATTAAACTGAACATAAACCATGATCGCTTCATCACCATTAAAAGCAATATAAAAAAGATGAAAAAAATATTAGGAATAGTTGCCATCATAACAATCGCAACAACAGCTTTAACTTACGCGCAAAGCAAAACAGATGTAGCCTTAAACCAGGTATTAACGGCTTATTACGATGTAAAAAATGCATTAGCAACAGATAAAAAAGACTTGGCTATCGAAAAGGTAAAGGTTTTATCGGCAAAAGTAAATGCGGTTAACCATAAAGATTTACCTGCCGATCAGCATAAAATATTTATGGAACAGGCAGCTATCATTAAAAGTAAAGCCGCTCAACTTGCAGGTTCTAATGATATCAAAACACAAAGAAAAGCTTTTGAAGGAATTTCTTATGCGATGATCAAAACCCTAAAAGGCCTGAAATTCAACAGTAAAACCGTTTATGTACAACACTGCCCAATGGCTAAGGCAAGCTGGTTAAACGAAAAAGAAAATATCGAAAATCCATATTATGGAAGTATGATGTTTGATTGTGGTGACGTTTCCGAAACCATAAAATCGAACTAATGAAGCTGCATATCAAAAACATGGTATGCAACCGTTGTAAAATGGTGGTTAAAGCCGAGCTAGAAAACCTCGGCTTTAAACCATTATTGGTTGAACTGGGTGAAGTTACTTTAGCCGAAAATATTTCTTCAGAGGATAAGGTTAAAATAGCAGCGCGCCTAACGCATTTTGGCTTCGAACTGCTTGGGGATAAGAAAACCCAAATTTCGGAGCAGATCAAAACAGCGATTATCAACCTGGTGCACTACACGAAAGAACCGTTAAAAATTAACCTTTCAGCCTATTTAAGTGAGCAACTAAAGCTAGAATACACTAACTTAAGCAGTATTTTCTCAGAAACGGAAAACCAAACCATTGAGAAGTATTTCATTGCTCAAAAAATAGAAAAGGCAAAAGAAATGCTTACTTACGGCGAACTTAACCTTAGCGAAATTGCTTATCAGCTAAATTACAGCAGTGTTGCACATTTATCCGCACAGTTTAAAAAAGTAACCGGAATTACACCCTCGGCTTATAAAGCAGCATCAACGGATAGCAGGAAAACACTAGACGAGGTGAGATAGTTGATGGCTCATGGTCGATAGTCTATAAGCCGTATACTAACCCCAAATTTCTTATCATACGTCAAGACTGATCGGCTGATACTCAACTACATTTGTATCTAAATAAATTCACTAGTTATGAAACCATCATGATTTTTCAAACCACATTGGTGAAAAATCTGATAGCTTCATCACAGTTAAAACTAAATTATAAACTGATGAAAAAATTATTCTTATTTCTGATCGCAACCTCAATTAGTGTGGCATCATTTGCACAAACAAGCTGGAAAATTGATCCTATGCACTCGTTTGTTAACTTTTCGGTTAAACACATGGGCATTTCTTTCGTTGATGGTTCTTTTAAAAAATTCGACGGAACAGTTACGGCTTCTAAACCAGATTTAACAGATGCTAAAATCAGCTTTACTGTTGATGTAAACAGCATTACTACAGGTGTTGATATGAGAGACGGGCACTTAAAAACTGACGATTTTTTTAATGTGGCAACTTACCCAACCATGAAATTCGAAAGTACTTCTTTCAAAAAATTAAGTGGCAACAACTATGAGTTAAGTGGAAAGTTAACCATCCGCGATGTAACGAAAGATGTAAAATTTGCTGTTGTTTATGGCGGCACGGCTAAAGATCAGCAAGGAAATACTAAAGCTGGCTTTGGTGCTACAACAACCATTAACCGTTTAGATTATAATATTAAATATGACCCGACTGGTGCTGGCGTTGCAAAAGATGTTGCCATTAAATTAAACCTGGAGTTTGTTCAAGGGAAATAACACCTGAATCGTCATTTCGAGTGAAGCACAGCGGAATCGAGAACCACGAAGTGCTCAACGAAGCTAAATCTTTTAGCCTATGATAATTTATAAGCGTTAAAGATTTCTCCTCCAAAGGAGTTCCTTTGGAACACTTCGGTCGAAATGACGATCACCTAATAGAAAATCATGTCTGCACTATCACAATTCAGGAACTTCACGCAACGTTTGCCTCAAACGGATTTAATGCCAACGCTTTTTATCGGTCATGGCTCGCCAATGAACGGCATCGAAAATAATGAGTTCAGCCAGAGTTGGGCAGAACTGGCAAAAAATATTCCAGTGCCAAAAGCAGTGTTAGTGGTGTCGGCACACTGGTACACACATGGCACCTTTGTTACGGCGATGGATTTCCCGAGTACCATTCACGATTTTGGCGGTTTTCCACAGGCACTTTTTGATGTTCAATATCCTGCCCCCGGCGATCCCGAACTGGCCACAGAAATTCCGAATTTAATTCACTCCACTCCCGTTGGTTTAGATCACGATTGGGGTTTGGATCATGGAACCTGGACAGTTGTTAAACATATGTATCCTAATGCAGATATTCCTGTTCTCCAACTAAGTATCGATTACACCAAATCACCTGAACAGCATTACGAAATCGCCAAAGAAATTTATGCCCTCCGCAAAAAAGGCATACTGGTTATCGGCAGTGGCAATATGGTACACAACCTACGCATGTTAAGTTGGGAAATGATTAATGGTGGTGGTTATGATTGGGCAATTGAAATGAACGATAAGTTTAAAAATTTAATTGCCAACGGCGATCATCAACCTTTAATTAATTACCGCAACCTCGGTACCGATGCAATGTTAGCGATCCCTACCCCAGAGCATTATTTACCATTAATTTATACCCTTGGGATGAAAAACGATAAAGAAGAGGTTTCTTTCTTTAATGACAAAGCGGTTGGCGGTTCGTTAACCATGACCTCGGTTTTGGTGGGGTAAGCAGGGGTTTAGGGTTTAGGGTTTAGGGTTTAAGCGCAACAAATCGCTAAAGGCCTGGTTTTATTTTCCACTGCTGCTAAACCTTAATTTTCTTAACGCCTTAATGGTCAAAAGTATATTTGGAAGTACCATTAAGAAATTAAGGTCATTAAGAAAGTCCCTTGGTCTACGGCATGACAAAAGCTAAAATTCTATAAAACTTTATGATTATTCTGTAACGCTTTCCGTAACATGAAGCGGTAAATTTGTGTAAAGATTTTAATCATGACACACACCTATCAACTTACCGGCATGACTTGTGGCGGTTGCGAAAATAAAGTAAAAAGTAACCTGCTCGTTTTACCAGATGTAACCTCAGTCGAGGTTTCGAAAGACACCAATTCTGCCACCATTAGCATGGATAAACATATTGGCTTAGATACATTCCAACAAGCTTTGGGCGGCACAAATAGCAAATATCAAATTTCAGCAGCCCACCATAGCGAAACATTGGAAGAAGCAAAATCGTGGGGCGAAACCTATAAACCTATTTTGTTAATTTTTGGTTACGTTACCGCGATTTCGTTAGTCGTTTCGTGGCAAGGCAGCAGCATTAACTTCATGGTATTTATGCGCATTTTTATGGCTGGTTTCTTTCTCACCTTCTCTTTCTTTAAAATGCTTAATCTGAAAGCTTTTGCCGAAAGTTATGCCATGTACGATATTGTAGCCAAAAAATTTAGCGCATGGGGATATATCTACGCTTTTATCGAACTCGGATTAGGATTATCTTTTGCTTTAAACTTATCACCTGTAGTTGTAAACTGGGCCACGCTGGTTGTAATGACGGTAAGCATCCTCGGCGTTTTGGAAAGTGTTTTAAACAAGAAAAAGATTCAATGCGCCTGTTTGGGTGCCGTTTTTAACCTACCCATGAGTACGGTAACCATTGTTGAAGATGCCATTATGATTGCGATGAGTGCCGCAATGCTGATTTTGATGTAAACTATTGCCGTTTATACCTAAACTCCGATTTTCGGCTTTTACCATTAAGCTCGCCTTCAATCCAGGCGAGTAAATCATTTTTTCCCTGATTTTGGTAAACTATCCGCTGCGGAAAATCGTGTGTTTTATCTTCGAAAACATAGGTCTCATCTTTTGTGGCAATAAGTTTGAAACAGGTTTCTTTCCCTTCGTTCTGCCCTGTTACAGTAGAACAGTAAAAAGTATCTTTTCCGATCTTTTTGATCTGAAGGATTTCGGTAAGCAAACTATCGCCTTTGGCATTTATTCGATAGCTTTTGCCGCTGAGTGTTTTATCAGGATTTTGAACCCACTGCTCTATAATTTTTCCTTTTGGCGTTTGCATTTCCCATGAACCTAAAATGAAAGCAAAGGTTTTTGAAGGATTTTTTTGTGCGTTAACATTAGTGCAAAAGCCGATAAGGATTAAGACCAATAAATTTAAACGATTTATTTTCATTTTGCTATTGTATTGGTAATGTGTGCCAAATGATGTTTTCCATGCCAGACGTACATACCCAACATGTTTGCTAATGTAAGTTCTTTTCCCTGAGCTGGATGAATATATTTTCGCTGATAATCTTCGGGCTTCAATGTTTTTAAAAAAGCAACCCAACGTTGGTGTAAAGCAGCCAATAAATCTATAGATAATTTGATATCACCATTTTTTGCTTCCCCTGTTTCTGCCCAGCGTTCTTCGTAATATGGCCTGATTATGGGAACATCTTCGGTAATGGCTTGCTTGAAACGAATATAAGCATTAATATGGCTATCGGGAATATGGTGAACAACCTGCCTCAGGGTCCAACCTTCGGGGCGATAAGTTTGATTTAATTCCTCGTCAGTTAAGTTTTCAGTCGCGTTTTTAAGCTGGCCTGGTAAAGCCTCAATTTCTGAAATCCATATGTCAATTTGTTTTTGATCGAAAATTTCTGGCATTGAAAATTGACCAATCGGGTATTTAAGCTGTTCTAAATCCATGAAACCAAAATAGGCTTTTTACATGAATTATTTTGCCACGGAAACACGGAATTCGCAGAATACTTCTACATCAATTTCTTCAGCCACCTCAACAAACCCATTTTTGATGCATATGGAGGATAAATCATTTTGGTCAATCCCAACTTCGACTGAAAAACCACTGCCCTTTCATGCGAAAAGGTTTTGAAACCAAAAATACCATGACAGCTACCTATCCCACTATTGTTA
The DNA here is from genome assembly GCF_058801365.1 of Pedobacter sp. GW822-FHT03F06. Lineage (NCBI taxonomy): Bacteria > Pseudomonadati > Bacteroidota > Sphingobacteriia > Sphingobacteriales > Sphingobacteriaceae > Pedobacter > Pedobacter sp. GW822-FHT03F06. The sequence goes on along the minus strand of NZ_JBXANE010000005.1, from coordinate 318,431 downwards.
ACACCACCAAACGGCAAATTCGGATTACCGATATGGACCAGTACATCATTTACACAGGTTCCGCCGGCACTTGTTTCGGCGATAATTTTATTCTGGTTCTGTTTATTGCCTGAGAAAATATAAAGTGCCAGAGGCTTTTCTTTCCTGTTCACCAAATCAATTGCCTCCTGTAGATTGTTGTAAGTAATAACGGGCAAAATTGGCCCAAAAATTTCTTCCTGCATGATGCTGCTACCCTCGGCTACCGAAGTTAAAAGCGTTGGCGTAATGGTTAAATCTTTTTCGTCAGATTTTCCACCTAAGGCCAATATAGCTCCATCGCGAAGAGCTTCTTCAATCAATTTATTTAAGCGCAGGAACTGTTTTACATTGATGATTTTAGCATAATCATTTTTGTTAATTCCCACTTCATCAAAAAACATTTTTTTAACAGCTTTTTCATAATGCGCTACAAAATCGGCCAGCAAATTATCTTTAATCAGCACATAATCTGGCGCAATGCAAGTTTGTCCGGCATTTACCAATTTACCCCAGGCAATTTTTTCTGCGGCTTTTTGTAGGTCACAGGTTTCATCTATAATCGATGGCGATTTTCCACCAAGCTCTAAGGTAACTGAGCTCAGGTTTTTTGCCGCAGCTTCCATCACCACTTTACCGATTGCTGTACTTCCTGTAAAAAAGATATGGTCAAATGGGAGCTTCAACAATTCGGTAGAAACATCAACGTCACCTTCAAAACAGGCAATCTCTTTTTGGTCAAAATTATCTGAAATCAATTTACTGATCACACCCGCCGTTGCTCCGCTTAGTTCAGACGGCTTCAGGACTACACAATTGCCGGCCGCCATTGCAGAAATCAATGGGCTCATAATCAATTGCAAAGGATAATTCCATGGCGCAATAATCAGGCAAACACCTTTTGGTTCATAATAAATTTTATTGCTGGCAAAAAGATTGCTTATGGTTCTGCCCGCCGATTTTGGTTTCATCCAGCTACGCAGCTTTTTTATGGCATGGTCTATTTCTGCATAAGTAAAAAACAGCTCGGTTACTGCTGTTTCGAAACGGTTTTTGCTTAAGTCTCTTTCCAATGCAGCAAATATTTCTTCCTCGGCATTTTCTAGAGCTTGCTTAAGCTGCCTTAGTTTTCCGATGCGTGTTTTAGCATCTGTTTTGCGCAACACGAATTTGTGTTGCTGCTGTAAATCGAAAACTGATTTTATTTGCTCTTCCATAATTAACAAAGGCTCACAATTTTTACCATATAAGCAATTTAAGAAAATATAAGGTTGGAGAGGTGATATGAAAATTAAATGGCTAATCGAGTTAGCTAAATTTGTGCGTTAAATTTAGTTAAAATGCACTCATTTCATTAAAAATTCATTCATTTAAAGCATATTGCAGCAAATTTTAATATTCAAGATGAAAAGATTGTTTTTTGTTTTCGCATTCATAATTCCGATGGTTATACATGCCCAAACCCTAAAAACAGATGTATTGGTTATTGGTAGTGGCGATGCCGCCTATGCCGCATCTTTTCAATCGTTCAAATCTGGTGTTAAAACCATGCTGCTAACACAAAAGGAACAGCTTGATGTTAAGAAAGTTTCTGAGGGCAGACCTAAAACCGTGGAGGCTTTCTATCAGCGTTTCTTAAAAAGGGAAATCGAAAATGCAAAAAGCTTAGAAACCCCTAAACCAAAACCCGATAAAAAGAAACCTGTTAAAGTGACGGTTGACAGCACGTTGCTTCTGAATGTAATCAATAGTACTCCTTATACAGAAATCAAACGATCAGGCAGTGGTTGGGAAGTGAAACTCACTAAAGACAAAAGCATTAAAGCCAAGATTCTTGTACTGGCCGATAAACCAGATCAATTATTGGCTGCATTAAAAATCACTAGTCTAAATCCTGCGGTTTCAAGCCAATTAAATTATAATGAGAACCTGTATAGGACAACAGTAGCAAGTGTTTCGTCCAAAGGAGCCAATTTTTTATCCCTATACAATTTACTCATCCCGAACCAAGAAAACCTTTTATATATTTCTGCCGATCAGTTCGAAATTGGCCCTGCTGCAGGTGCAATCGCAGCCTATGCTGCATTTTTCGACACCAAAACCAGTTTGTCAAATTTAAAAAGGATCCAGGGTGAGTTATTAGCCTATAAACATACGTTAATGCCTTTTGAGGATGTAAAATCAATTGATTCTAACTGGCTGGCCATCCAAAAAATTGGTATAACGGGAATTATCAAAGCCGAAATAAAACAGGATAAAGCCTATTTTAATCCCGAGAAAGAAGTTACCTATGATGAAATTAAGCAGCCGATCAAAGATTATTATTACAAGGCTCAGATCTGGTTTGATGATCATCAGAATATCCCCATTAATTTAGAAAACACCATTGCGATGGTCTGTTATGTGGGCAATAAATCAGTTGAGGCAATCAAAACCGAACTGCAAAAAAAGTGGAACAAAAATTACAAGTTTACTTCTAAATACGAGCTTAAAAAAGTATTAACCAGGCGAGAATTTGCAGTAATCATCAACGAGTACCTAAAGCCTTTCGATGATGTGAATGTAGACAAAATGGGAGGAGTAATCCGCTAATTTTTTATCACGGAAACAGTGAGGAACACGGAATAGTTATGGTTAGAATTTCTGTGAATGCCGTGTTTCCGTGGCAGAACCTTTTTTCTACAGCTCGGGAGTTGTAACATTTCCATTTCCTGTTAAAATTAGCAAGTCCATTCCCTAAATTGCAGCCAAACCTAAAATTCATGAAGAAATATTTACTTTTCCTTTTGCTTTGCACAGGCGAATATGCTTTTGCACAACAATTAGCGCCTTTAACCGTCGAAAAGATCATGCGCGATCCAAAGTGGATGGGCGTTGCGCCAACTAATTTCCGTTGGACTGCGGATAGCAAAACCCTTTACTTCAACTGGAACCCTGAAAATAAAGCTAAAGAAGAATTATTTAAAGTTTCTGCAACAGCTACCAAGCCCATTAAAGCCGCAGAAAAGGAAGATGAAAAACTGTTAAGCTTAAACTACGCCTACAATGCAGACCGTTCTCTTGGGTTAATCGAAAAAAGCGGTGATATCTATCTCCAAAATTTCAAGAGCAACAAAGAAACACGATTAACCAGTACACAGGAGAGAGAAAACAGTCCGGTTTTTTTAACGAATGGAAATATTGTATACCAGTTGGGCGACAATCTTTTTGAAGTAAACCTAAAATCTGCCGAAACCAAACAATTAACCAATTTTGTTAAAGGTAAAAAAGCGGGAAGACAGGAAAACAAATCTGTTACCGAACAGGATAAATGGCTTAAGGCTCAACAAACAGAACTATTCGATATTATTAAAAAGAGAAATGCAGAAACCAGAAGTGGTGCCCGTGGTGGAAGGGGCCGTTCTGGCGCAACATCTGCCGATTCAAAACCATTAAAAGAGCTTTATACCGAAGATAAATTTTTAAATGGCGTAATCATTAGTCCAGATGGGCGTTTTATCACTTATAAGCTAACCACACCAGCGCAGAATAACCATAGTACTGTTGTTCCAAATTATATCACATCATCAGGTTATACCGAAGATATTCCGGGCAGAACAAAGGTCGGGGAAAATGAAAATATTTCGCAGGGCTTCATCTACGATACTCAAAAAGATTCTGTTTATGCCATTCAGACTGCTACCATTACAGGTATAAAAGATCTCCCCGATTACCTGAAGGATTACCCAAAAGAACTTGATACCTTAAAAAAGAAAAATGCCGATAGACCAGTAAATTTCTTTGGCCCGCTTTGGAACGATAACGGAAGTACAGCAGTTGTAGTTGCAACCTCAACGGATAATAAAGACCGCTGGATCTTAAAACTAGATGCATCAACAGGGAAGTTTTCTTTAATAGACCGTCAGCGCGATGAAGCCTGGATTGGTGGCCCTGGCATTAGTGGCTTTTACCAGGGCAACACCGGATGGATAGACAATAACCGCTTTTACTACCAGAGCGAAGCTACCGGATATTCACATCTTTATATGGCGAATGTTGCCACAGGGGATAAAAAACAACTAACATCTGGCAAATGGGAAGTGCAATCTGTTCAGCTCTCAAAAGATAGAAATACATTTTATCTTAAAACAAATAAGGAGCACCCAGGAATTACAAACCTCTTTAAAGTCAGTGCAAACGGTGGTGAGCTTGTTCAGATTACCACCATGAAAGGCTTAAATGATATCACCCTCTCTCCTGATGAGAAATACATCGCCATTAATTATTCCTTTATGGACAAACCTGGAGAGTTGTATCTTCAGCCAAATAAGGTTGGTGCCAAAGCCGAAAAAATTACCCAATCTACCTCTGCCGAATTTAATTCTTACAAGTGGCGCCAACCGGATATGGTAAGCTTTAAAAACCGCTATGGTGCCGCTGTGTATGCAAGGGTGTATAAATCCGATAATCCACATCCCAACCACCCTGCGGTAGTTTTTGTTCATGGCGCAGGTTATCTTCAAAACGTTCACTTTGGCTGGAGCACCTACTTCCGCGAGTTTATGTTCAATAATTTACTGGCCGATAACGGTTACACAGTAATCGATATCGATTATACCGGAAGTTCTGGTTATGGCCGCGATCACCGTACAGGCATTTACCGCCATATGGGTGGAAAAGATTTAACCGACCAGGTGGATGGTGTTAAGTTTTTAGTGGAGAAATATGGTGTTAATCCTCAGCACGTTGGTTTATATGGCGGCTCGTACGGCGGCTTTATTACTTTGATGGCGATGTTTAACCAGTCGGATGTTTTTGCCAGTGGGGCAGCTTTACGTTCGGTTACCGACTGGGCACATTATAATCATGGCTATACTTCCAACATTTTAAATGAACCGTTTAACGACCCGATTGCTTACAAAAGAAGCTCACCGATCTATTTCGCCGATAAGTTAAAGGGCAACCTCTTAATGGCGCACGGAATGGTTGATGTAAATGTTCATTTTCAGGATATTGTACGCATTAGTCAACGTTTTATAGAGCTGGGCAAAAACAATTGGGAGCTTGCCGTTTATCCGGTAGAAGACCACGGTTTTATCGAGCCTAGCAGCTGGACAGATGAATATAAAAGGATATTTAAACTGTATGAAAATACGTTGAAGAAGTAACCTCTACTTTTAGCCAGTTCATCATCTCGACTGGAGCGCAGCGGAATGGAGAGATCTGTGGATAGATTTCTCGACTGCGTTGCACTCCGCTCGAAATGACGACAACGAATGAAAAATAGAAATATGCTATAGTAAACAAATTAAATATAGTTTTCATCTATATCGTTATCAATAAATACAATTAACAATTAGTGAAACGGGGTTGATTGACACCTGTTTTAGCCTTACCTTTGCACTACAAAATTAAAGACAAAAAATTATGGCAATAGTAGGTAAAAAATTCCCGAGTGTAAGTATTGATGCAATGTCAGACATGGGTGATGACTTGAAAATCAATGTATTTGAAGAAGCTGTAAACAAAAATAGCAAAGTGTTATTATTCTGGTATCCAAAAGACTTTACTTTCGTTTGCCCTACAGAATTACACGCTTTCCAAGCTGCTTTACCTGAGTTTGAAAAAAGAAATACAATTGTAATTGGTGCATCTTGCGATACCAACGAAGTTCACTTTGCATGGTTAAACACACCAAAAGATAACGGCGGTATTGAAGGTGTTACTTATCCTATCTTAGCTGATACACACAGACAGTTATCTGGCATCTTAGATATTTTAGATCAAGAAGTTAACTACGATGAAGAAGGAAACGAATCTTTCTCAGGATCAAATGTTTCTTTCAGAGCCACTTATTTAATCGACGAAACTGGTAAAGTTTTCCACGAAAGTGTTAACGATATGCCATTAGGCAGAAACGTTAAAGAATATTTACGTTTAATCGATGCTTATGCTCACGTTCAAAAACATGGCGAAGTTTGTCCTGCAAACTGGGAAGAAGGAAAAGAAGCAATGAACGCGAACAGAACTGGCGTAGCTGAATATTTAGCCGCTAACTAATTAAACAAAACGTTATGTTTTTAGAATTAACAGAAGATAATCTTCAACAATATTTGGCCGATAACTCAAAGGTTATGGTTCAGTATGCTGCATCATGGTGCGGAAACTGCCGGATCATGAAGCCTAAGTTTAAAAAATTGGCTTCAGAAAATGAAGATGTAGCTTTCTTGATTGTTGATGCCGAAAAACTTCCAAACTCACGCAAATTTGCAAACGTTGATAATTTACCAACTTTTGCAGCTTTTGAAGGTGGTAGCTTGGTAGATCAGGTGCAAACCAACAAAGCAGAAGGTTTAATTGAACTATTTAACAAGATAAAGTAATGAAGATTCCGGTTATAAGACAATTATTTCAAAACACCACTCCGGCACAACTGGAGACAACTTTGGAGGTTTTAGAGGCTTTTTGCGAGTTTAGAGGGGTTAGCGAACACGAAGTTGATGTTGCGGGCGAAATGATTACCAATATCTGCGGTGCCCTAGAAGTACACCAGATGGTAAGCGAGGGTACCGCCGAAAAGGACGCATTAAATGCTTTCGGCCAAAAGGTAATGGGTTCGATTGATCGATAATCGTTTTAAAGCTTAATCTCGCTTTTATAATATAAAATCCCTCGTTGATGAAAAATCAGCGGGGGATTTTTGTTTAAGATATAATTCGTCATTGCGATGAGGCTTTTTCAGCCGAGGAAGCAATCTTTCCTTTTCTGAGCAAAACATTCCTTAATATCATTTTTTACGTTTTTTTGAAAGCAAGGTTCCGTTTTCCATCGGTTGATACAGCCCTGCTTTCCCTACTGCCTATAGAAAACCTGTGAGACAAGCAAGCATACCATAAGTAAATAAAAACAGATGCTTAAATCGGCATTGGTCCAATCAGGTTTAGCTGGCAGGATTTGTCATTCTGAACACCGTTACGAATCCACAACCTGAGAATTAGAAAATTAACATCAAACGGTGCTGGACATTCTTCGTACCACAGAATGACAAATTGGACATAAAAAAAGGTCTGTGAGGACACAGACCTTGGCGACATATTTTAAACCTTACATCAAAGAAAACAATTGCCAAAAAGCTAAAGTAAAACTTAAACAAAACCCAACTGTCGACATTGTTTTAAGTTTATTTCCTTTTCTTGTTTGAACAAAAAATATTCCTGAAATAACCAAAAATAGAATGGCAATACCAGTTAGCAATAAAGGATTTTGTAAAAACCCGGGAAATACCGAAAGGTAATTTTGCTTTATGACTTCAAAAGAACCGTTGTTATCCGTGGCACGAAACCACCAAATCATATCTACGATGAAAACGGCGAGTAAAAGCGTTGCTATAATAAATTTTGTTTTCAATTTCATTTTTATCTGTTTATATCAATATTAAATATAACTAATAATCAGCACAATAGAAAAAGTTAAATACCCTTTGTTCTAGAATATTTTTACTGACAGGCTGTACTTCGCAATGATAATAAGCCAAAACAAAAAGGTCTGTGCGGACACAGACCCTGGAAATATATTATAAACCTGTAAGGTTTTTGAAACCTTACAGGTTTGGCTTAATTAAGCTAAATTCCTTCCTGCATTTACAATACCAAATACCGTTCTTACCGCTAGCTTTTCTAAAGCGTGCTGGTCTTTCTCGTTCTGATCATGTTGCAGTTTCTCTAAAGCAAAATGCTGAATCAATACCAATGGTAAAATGATTTTTTCGCGAGTGGCGATTGATTTTTTATCTACAGGATAGTTAGCCATTAATGTTGGCTGTCCGGATAGTTTTAAAAGCATCTCCTTAGCTAATTCGAATTCGTTATGTAGTTGAGTCCAAAAAGCACCAAACTCCTTATCTGCGGCCAAATGCGCTGTAATGGTAAAGTCTGATTTGCTCATACTCATCATACAGTTATCTACAATCGTTTTCAGATAATCAGAATCCTGATAAACTTTAAGCACTTTATCCCAATTCCCGGCTTTTTCCTGATTTTTTAAAGCCGTTCCCATTCCATAGAAACCCGGAACATTCTGTTTCAGCATACTCCAGGCGGTAACAAAACTGATGGCCCTTAAATCTTCGAGCTTCATTTCGCCTCCTCCGTTTCTTTTAACCGGACGGCTACTAATGTTAGCTTGCGACAATAGTTTTAAAGGAGATAATTTCTCTAAATAACTCACAAACAATGGGTGCTCGCGCAAATCGACAAAAGCTTTATAACTTTCTTCAGCCATTTCATCAAGCAAGGTCTTATTTTCAGGATCTAACAGAATATTGTGTTTCTCTTTTAATCCAGAGGTTAATCCGGCGTTGATTAATTGCTCGATATTAAATTCTGCACTTTCTACCGAACCATATTGAGAACTGATGGTTTGCCCCTGAACGGTTAACTGCATGTTCTTGTTCGCAATTTCCTTACCCATAGAAGCATAAAAACGGTGTGTTTTACCTCCACCGCGTGCAGGCGGCCCACCACGGCCATCAAAAAACGCCAGCTGAATATTGTGTTTGGCAGAAACCGCAGATAATGATGTTTTTCCGTTAAAAATAGACCAGTTGGCCATTAAATAACCACCATCTTTGGTGCTGTCAGAATAACCAAGCATAATATCCTGTTTATTTCCACGGCTGGCTAAATGTGCTTTATAAAACGGATTGCTGTAAAGCGTATCCATAATTGCAGCTGCTCCCTTTAAATCGTTAACCGTTTCAAAAAGGGGTACAAAATCAATCGTTAACGATTCTTTACTCCAGCCATTCCAAAGAAAAAGCTCAATTAACTGCAAAATATCGCTTGCCTGTTGGCAATTACTGATAATAAAACGGTGACAAGCTTTTTCGCCATTACGTCTTTGAATGCCTTTAATTTCTTTGATTACTTCGATTGTATCTTTTGTCAAAGCATCGGGTTCACCGGCGTAAACAACCGTTGCCTCTTTAAAAGAGATTAAAGCTAATTTCTCTGCTTCGGATAGTTTATCATAATCGGCAGGATAAAGCGAAGAAATCGGCTTATTTGCGCGGCAATAAGCATGTACGTTTCTCAGGACACGGCTGTCCTGACGAATATCTAACGACGCAAAGTAGTTACCATATAAATCTATTTTACGGATCAGATCGTTAACCAGATCAACAAACAAACCTTCGTGTTCGGCTAACAGTGTTTCTTTAATTTTATTCAGGTTATCCCTTAGTTCATCAGAAATATCATGAAGCTCACAGGTCTGGTCGAAAGCATTCAGATACAGTACGTCGTGCAGTTTCGCGATATTTTCTTCAACCCCTCTAAAGGTGATGCGGCGTTTAATTACCCTGAAATCGCGGTAATAACAACGGAAAAGGATCTGGCGCAACATTTTAGAAACCTCCAAGGTGGTATCAGCATGAATGTTCGGATTTCCGTCTCTATCTCCCCCAGGCCAAAAACCCAGCTCTAAAATTTTCTTGGTCTCCAGGTTGTATTCATCAAGGTTCTGATCGATCTCTTCCTGAATATTTGCCGCAGCAAAATAAAATGTATTCTCTAAAAACCAGGCCAGGTTTAAGGCTTCATCAACAGGTGTTGGCGATTTTTTGTTAAAAAACGGCGTTTTACCCAATTGCTGCAACAAGGAGTTCATCGAAGTAAGGTCGTTATCACGAATGGCTTTTGTTAAATCGGTAATAATAGCCAATACACTCCCAGGATAAAACTGTGTTGGGTGTGCGGTTAAAACCAAACGAAGCGAAAGTTCGTCAATCAACTTCTCAATTTTTGATAACATTGGTTTGTTATCGGCATTCTTTTTTAAGATGAACGCCAATGTACTCTGCTCATCAGTGGTATTCAACTTGGTAAAAGAAGCATCTTCTACAGCATCAAAAAGCACCACCTGACGTTCGATATACTGGATAAACCGGAAAAGCAGGTCAACAATATCCTTAGGGTCGGTATAACTGGTATACTTGGCAAAAAATTCTTCGATAATCTGTGCAGGTTTTTCTCCGTTTGCAATGCCTTCTTCACAGCTCTTAAAAAACAGTGGAAGCAATGTTCCGGTATCTTTAATTTTGTAAAAAGGCAAGGTGAGAAATAAACTGTTAAATAGTTCGAATTTTGAGATTACCTCATTATTAAAAATAGATTCTCGTTGCGTAGTTAAACGAAGTTTAGGCATAGCTTATGCAATAGTTTTGTATACCGTAATACTACAAAAAATGCATAAGGTATTAAAATTCTAAGGCTTACAATTTGGAAAATTGTAGAATAAATTTTAATTTTAGAATCTTATTTGGCCACTATGTGGTTAAGTAAGAACATTTGCAATGTTTAAGGGCATTGCATTGATTGTTAATTTTTTGGGTTAAAACAGCCGATGTAATAAAATACACCGGCTGTTTTTGTTTTTTGCCATTTTTTATGGCATTTCTTTGCAAATATTAGTGCACATCAGCAGGAATGTTTGCATTTTTCTTAAACTTTTGAAGATAAAGTAGCGGAATGGAGAACAACATGATCAACCCTGCAACCCAATAGGCATCATCATAAGTAAGTAACATGGTTTGTTTTGTAACAATTCCTTCCATCGCTTTAGCCGCCATAATTTTGGCATCAAACAAAGTTTGTCCTTTTGCCATAAAGCCTTTAATCAAACCGTTAAAACGATCTACAAATGGTTGGTTATAATCGTTCACATTTGCCAATAAAACACTTCTGTGGAAACCAGAACGGACGTGAATTAACGTTGTTAAAGCTGCGATACCGAACGAACCGCCCAATTGGCGCATCATATTGTTCAAACCTGATCCCTGACCGATTTCTGGTCCTTTTAAATCCTGGATGGCAAGTGTTGTTAAAGGCACAAACAATAAGGCCATACCCACACCCCTGATGACCAGTGGCCAGAAGAAATCGCCAGTTCCTGATTGCAAAGTCGAATTGCTCAACATCCAACAGAAAATGAAGAAGGCCAACATCCCAAAGGTTGCCATAATCTGTGCCGGAACACCTTTTTTAAGCATAATGCCAATAAACGGCATCATTATAATGGTACATAAACCGCCCGGGAATAAGATTTCTCCTGTTTGCAAAGGCGAAAATCCTAACAAATTCTGACAGAATACCGGAAACACGAACACCGAACCATATAAACCAAACCCTAAAATAAATGAGGTAAACATCCCCACAGAGAAACTTCTGTGTCTCATAATTTTAAAATTCACAATCGGATGGTCGGTGGTCATTTCCCGCCATATAAATAACAGTAAGCCAAATACCGAGGTCACGGCCAATGCAGTAATATATGGAGTAGCAAACCAATCTTCGCTCTCGCCTTTTTCCAATAATGTTTGTAAACTACCTACTGCAATAGCCAATAATGCGATACCCCACCAATCGACAGGTTGCCCCTGCCCTGATTTCGGGGTTGCCCGAACAAAAGTGTACGTACAGTAGGCCGCGAGTATTCCGACGGGAATATTCACATAAAAGATCCATGGCCATGAACTGATTTCCAAAATATATCCACCAATGGTTGGCCCTACTGTTGGCCCAACTACTGCACCCAAACCAAATAAGGCGGTTGCAATACCCACATCTTCGCGTGGCCAGGTTTCGATTAAAATAGCTTGCGCTGTTGATATTAAACCACCTCCGGCCAATCCCTGAATAATCCTGAATAAAATAAGTTCATTCAATGATGTGGCGTTTCCGCACAAAAAGGAAACCAATGTAAAAACGATGATGGAGGTAAGAAAGTAATTTTTCCTGCCGAATCGGTTACCCAACCAGCCCGACATTGGCAACACGATAACATTCGCTACCGCGTAACCGGTAGAAAGCCAGGCCACATCCTCTAGGGTAGCGCCCAGGTTTCCCTGTATTTGTGGAATTGCCACGTTTACGATAGTCGTATCAATCAGCTCCAATAAAGAAGCCGTGATTACCGTAAACGTAATAATCCACTTTTTTAAACCTACTTCGGCCATTTTAAATATTATTTAGTAGATACTGATGCTTTAACGCTCATTCCTGGGCGTAACTTAGCCAACAGCTCTTTTGATGGATGAATTTTGATTTTTACCGGAACGCGTTGAACAACTTTAACGAAGTTACCTGTAGCATTATCAGGAGGTAATAGAGATCCTTTTGCACCAGTAATCGGAGAGAAATTATACACTTCACCTTCAATTTTTTCGTCTGGATAAGCATCAACTTCGATCTCTACTTTAGACCCTTCTTTAATTTTCTCCAATTGGGTTTCTTTAAAGTTTGCCGTTACATAAATGCTTCCGTCGTTCACGATAGAGAATAAAGATTGACCAGCCTGGACCAATTGCCCTTTTTGAACATTCTTTTTAGATACAATACCGGTTGCAGGGGCTTTGATATCGGTATATGATAATTGAAGCTTTGCAAAATCGATATCACTTTGGCGTTGACTGATTACATTGCTGCTCACTGCTAACTGTGATTGTGTAGTACCAACTTGTTTAACCGCAGCATTATATTGATCTTGCGCTGCACGATATGCTGCCAGAGCAGATTGTCTAGCCGCTTCGGCAGACTCCTTACTCGCTTTAGCCTGATCGAAAGCCTGTTGTGTGATTGAACCATCTTTCACCAGGTTTTCGTAACGATTATAATCTTTCTGCGCTAAATTTAATTTAACATTGGCAGCCTCAACATTTGATTTTGCAGCATCAACGTTTGCTTTTGCAGTTCCAGTGTTCGCCTGTGTAGCCACAATTTGCGATTCGGCAACACCAACACCCGCACTTGCACCTTTCTGACCAGATTCTGCCTGCTCTAATTTAACTTTATAGTCTTTATCGTCAAGCTTAACCAAAACCTGTCCTTCGGTTACATGTGTATTTTCTTCAAAATTAATTGCTGCAACATAACCGCCAACACGGGCAACAACAGGGCTGATATCGCCATCAATCTGAGCATCATCCGTATCTACGTGTTTGCTATAATAATTCCATTCTGTAATCCCGAAGATTATACCTATTACTAGTAAAACACCTAAAATGATGGGTACTACTATGTTCTTTTTTTTCTTTTCAGTTGTCATTGCTGTGTTTATTGCGTTATTTTTCCTGTTGATTTTAATAGGGTATAGTAAGCCAAACCTGCGTCTGCCTTAGCTATCTCTAAGTTTATTTTTGCCTGGTACAATAAGGTTTCAGCATCGATACGATCGGTAACCGAAGCCACGTTGTTTTTGTATTTAGATGCCAGCAACTTATCATTTTCTGTTGCTTGTGCAATTGAAGTTTCCAATACCTGGATTTTGTTCATTGCCACCTGGTAACCCTGGAAGTTTTTGTTGATATCTGTTTTTACCTGATCAGATAAGATGTCTTTCTGAATGGTAATTGCACTTTGCTGAATTTTCGCTTCGCTTACTTTGTTCTTGTTTGTCCAAAGGTTGCCGAAATTCCAGGAAACCGTTGCGCCTAATGTAATGGGCATTAAATATTGGTTTGTTGGCGGGATAAAATTGCCACTTGGGTTGATGTAATATAAGTTTGCACCAACGCCAACGGTAGGCAAAGTATTTGCTTTGATGGTTTTAATGTTAAAAACGGCAACTTTGTTCTGTACATCAAGTTGTTTTAACTCCTGGCGGTTAGCCATTGCCAAACCAATATATTCGTTTAATGAGCCTGCCCCTTTTAAACCTAAGGTAGGATCAGTAATTTTCACCTCGGTATCTTCTGGTAAACCCAATAAGATATCAAGGTTATAATTAATCACTTTGCGGTTGCTCTCGATATCCATTTGCGTTAGCGTAACATTTGCCTGCTGCAGTTGGAAACGCAACACATCATTTTTAGTTACAATGCCTTGTTCGAAGAAACGTTGTGCCTGTTTAATTTGTGCAGCAATTGATTCTAAATTCTGATCGACCACTTTTCTGCTCTGCAATACTTTGTATAAAGCGTAATAGGTATTAATAACAGCATAAGTAATTTCTTCTTTGTTTTTATCCGCATCTAAACGTGCCACATCGGCCAATAATTTGGTCGATTCTTTAGCATATCTTAATTTACCACCTCCATATACCAATTCTTGTACTGCAGCTGTTCCTACAAAAGCATCGGCTCTTTTAGGTAATTGTAAAGACGATCCACCTCCTGGTAAAGTAAAAGTAGTGGTTGGTATTTCAGCATGATTGTACATAAAACTTGCGTTTGCCGTAGGCAAAACATTGTCTTTTACAACTTCTAGCTGTGCAACAGCCTGATCGATCTTGTTTTGAGAAAGTTTTAAGTTTTTACTGTTGGCTATGCCAAGTTCTATTGCCTGGTTGATATTTAATTCTTTGGAGCTCTGTGCAAATAAAGCCGCCGGAATTAATGATGCCGCAAGCATTAATCTTATTGATCTGGGTATCATTTTTTTGTTGTTAAATAAACTGTTGTTAGATCTTGTAAGTGAGCGATTGTCCGCTCCTTAATAATTTTTTTATCTTTCGGGTTATTCAAGTCGAAGTTGGAGCATGATATCACCTTATGAGGAGAGATAACAATATTGGTTATGGTGCCCATAATAGTGGCGATTACCATCCGGACATCAACCTTGTTAAAGGTCCCATCTTCAATCCCGTCTGTAATAATGCGATCGATAAGCTGCATGTTGTGGCTCATGGCGTCTTTTATCTTATCATACATTTCTGGCCTTTGGGTTAAAGAAAGCTCTCTGTGCATCATTTTATGAAACGCAGTATTATTCAATATCCTATTTACATAGCCCTCTATAACCCTGTGCAATTTTTCTAATGCCGAAATCTTATCTTCATTGATGATTTTTAACTGAGAAGCAAAACCAGCAATACGCTCGTTCATAATCTCCACAAAAACCCCTTCTTTAGAGCCGAAATAATAATTTATCATGGCCATGTTTGCTCCAGACTCTTTAGCAATCTGGCGGGTAGAAGTACCTTCGTACCCCGTTTCGCAAAACAGCTTTTCAGCTGCCTCAAGAATGGCCTGCCTTTTATCTACTTTTTCTGTTTTCATTTCTTTTTTGACGACACAAAATTAATCAAACGATTGATTAATTTCCAAATGTTTGGTTACTTCTTTTACATTATCTTGATAAAACCCTAATTTTAAATGAAATAATCACCCATCACAATGAAAAATAGGTTCTTTTTAGCTTTAACTTTCTCGTTTGTCCTATGGTTCTTATGTTCATTTATTGGCAGCCAAAGAAAAATCCAACAGAGCTGGATCAGAATTAATTTGCTTGGTTACCCTACCGAAAGCATTAAAATTGCAGTATGGGCAAGTAAAACAGGCGAGACTCCTACCCAATTCGAAATTGTAGAAAAGGAAACCAATAAAATTGTTTATACCTCCACCAATATTAAAAGCTTTGGCAGCTATGGCCCCTTTAACCGAACCGCTCGATTAAATTTCAGTGATTTTAAAAGTGAAGGGCATTTCTACCTCAGGGCAAACGGTATTCTATCGCCCCTGTTATTGATCAATAACAAGGTATATGACGGTTCGGCTGATTTCTGCTTACAATATATGCGTCAGCAACGGAGTGGTTTTAATCCATACTTAAAGGATAGCTGCCATATCCACGATGGCTTTGTTTTATATGGCGCCAAAGCCGGAATTAAAGACAGTACACATTTTGATGCTTCCGGTGGTTGGCACGATGCCAGCGATTACCTACAATATTCAACTACTTCGGCAAATGCGGCCTATCACTTACTAATGGCTTATCGCGATTTCCCTCAAGTATTTAGCGATCGGCAACAGGCAAATGGTTTGGATGGAAAAAACGGCCTGGCTGATGTTCTGGACGAAGCTAAATGGGGATTAGATTGGCTGTTGAAAATGCATCCGCAAAAAAACATCATGTTCAACCAACTGGCCGATGACCGTGATCACATCAGCATGCGGATTCCAAAAGAAGACAGTCAATACGGAAAAGGTTTTGAGCGCCCGCTCTATTTTATTACCGGCGAAACACAGCAGCGGGGCAAATTTATGAACAACACCACCGGAACCAGTTCTACAGCCGCTAAATTTACAAGTGCTTTTAATTTAGGGTCGGTTTTATTTAAAGAGCATGATCAGGCCTATGCCCAAATACTTACTACAAAGGCAAAAACGGCTTATAAATTTGCATTACAAAAACCTGGAGTAACGCAAACAGCCGCTGTAAAATCGCCTTACATTTACGCTGAGGATAATTGGGTTGATGACATGGAGCTTGCCGAAACATCATTCAATTTCGGAAGAGAAAAGATCAATCAAAAGAAAATAAAACTGGCCTTAAACTACGCCCAGCAAGAAAGCATTACACCCTGGCTACAAAAAGACACCGCAGCGCATTATCAATATTATCCTTTCATCAACCTTGGCCATTACGAAATTGCCAAGCAAGATTCGAAAGATAAAACAGCCATCAACTATTATCAAAAAGGAATTAAGCAAGTTTGGAACCGAGCGAAAAACAACGCCTTTTATCGTGGTGTTCCGTTTATTTGGTGCAGCAATAATTTAACGGTTGCCTTTGCCATACAGTGTAGCTGGTACTCAGCATTAAGTGGCGATAAAACCTATACAGCGCTGGAGCAGGCTAATTTCGACTGGCTTTTTGGCTGTAACCCATGGGGAACAAGTATGGTTTATGGCCTGCCTCAATGGGGAGATGCACCAAGCGACCCCCACTCGGCCTTTACCCATTTAAAGAATTATCCCATAAACGGCGGATTGGTCGACGGACCTGTTTACACTAATATTTATAAAAGTTTAATCGGGATCAAGCTCAATGACGCTGATGAATATGCTGACTTTCAGAGCAAACTTGCCGTTTACCATGATGATTATGGCGATTATAGCACCAACGAACCCACGATGGACGGGACAGCATCTCTTATTTATTTACTAGCGGCCAAGGAAGCGCAGGCTAAACCCCTACCCAACCATAAAACTTATAGCCTCGGCGCGAACATTCGGGGCGATTCTACCCGAAAGAAAATTTACCTGGTTTTTACAGGCGATGAATATGCGGATGGCGGTGAAAAAATAAGCGAGGTTCTGGCGCAGGAGAAAGTTAAAGCATCCTTTTTTCTTACCGGAAATTTTTATCGGAATCCTAATTTCAAATCATTGATCAAAAAACTAAAAAATGATGGACATTACCTAGGTCCACATTCTGACAAGCATTTATTGTACTGCGATTGGAATAAACGTGACAGCCTCCTGATTACTAAAACAGATTTTGAAACCGATTTAAACAACAATTATCAGGCAATGGCCGGTTTTGGGATTAGCAAAGAAGCGGCAGGCTATTTTTTGCCTCCTTACGAGTGGTATAACCAAACCATAGCCAATTGGACCAAAGCGCAGGGTTTACAATTGATTAATTTCACTCCGGGAACACGTGCCAATGCTGATTATACCTACCCCGAAATGGGAAAAAGTTATCGATCGAGCGATGAGATATACAGATCAATTACAACTTTTAACGAAACAAAACCCAATGGTTTAAATGGTTTTATCTTGTTGTTGCACATCGGTACCGATGCCAGAAGAAATGATAAATTTTATAACAGACTAGCAGAATTGATTACTTATCTGAAAAAGTATGATTATAAATTGGCTAGAATTGATAATTAATTAGAATATTGGGCATAATGACAAATTAAAATTTAAAATAAATATTAACTTTGCCTCCAAATAACTAAAAAAATGAGTGTACAAGAGAACAGCAGCAATAATTTCAACTGGTTATATTATGCTTTAGGTTTATTCTTCGGAGTTTTAACCGGAGCAATCATTACGCAAAACTATATTTTCGCTTTGTTAGGCGGTGTTTTAGGTTTGTTAACAGCGGGCTTATTTTTAAACGCTATCGTAAAAGGAAGAAAATACTAGTTTTAAGTCCTTTTATACAATTAGATCCTTAAGGATTAAAATTTAATTCCATAGCAAATGAGACTGTTATGATTTTGCCAATAGCTGTAAAATCATGATTGCTCATCGCTACTGAAAACAAAAATTACAAATGAAAAACATCTTCATTGTTGTTTTCGCTCTTCTTTGTTTCAGCGCAAAGGCCCAACAGGCCGCTACCGCTGAAGTAAAATTTCCTGTTGCAGACTCAAGCCCTGCTGATATTGTTTATTTTCCGCTTAATGCCCCAAAGGCAAAGGCCGGAGACCCAACAAAACCGGTTATAAAGATTGTTTATTCGCGGCCACAGAAAAAAGGACGTGATATTTTTGGTGTTTTAGAACAGTATGGAAACGTTTGGCGTTTTGGTGCCAACGAAAGCACAGAGGTTCGTTTCTTCAAAAAAGTAAGCATTGGCGGCAAAAAAATCAAAGCAGGTACCTATAGCTTATTCGCCATTCCAAGCAAAGATGCCTGGACAATTATTGTAAATAGCGAAACCGATAAATGGGGTGCTTTTTCTTACAATCAGGCTAAAGATATTGTTCGTGTAAATGTTCCGGTTAAAACCCTGGCTAAACCGATCGAATATTTCTCCTTAACCTTTACAGAGATTACTGGAGGTGCAAACCTGGTTATTGGCTGGGACAGAACGCAGGTAGAATTACCAATTAATTTTTAAATCGAAAAGAAATAAAACAAAGAAGTCCCGGTAATAACCGGGACTTCTTTGTTTTAATCGCTTTTTTAATTTCTCCGCACCAGAGAATAACGATCTTAATTTGAAACGAGTTTTTTAGCCTCACTTTCGCTGCCGATAAAAACTTTGTATACCTGGGTAATTTTCCATTCGCCTTCTTTATCTTTCTCGATGATCACAAAGTTTTGTTGTGCGCCATCAAATAATTCGTAATTAATATCTACACGTGCAATCACAAGGGCATCGGTTTCAGAAACGATTGAAGAACTGATGTTGCAATCTCTTTGAATTACGCCCTCATTTTTCTTCATTTGATTTAACACATCACTTGCTTTATGTTTAATTACCCTTACATCTCTATTCGACGTAAAAACAGCATCTTCACTTAAAACAGCTTTTAACTTTCTATAGTCAGAATTCATGTAGCTGTCCATATAATAATTGATAACCGATTTATGGCTTGCAGTTGGTTTTTCAGCTGCGAAAACATTATTTGTGATTGTAATACCTAGTAATAAAATCACCAAAGCTTTTAGTCTCATAACTATCTGTGTTTTTTTATTAAAGGTCGGCCGGAAACGATAAAAATAATATGCCGATAACACCATAATGATGAGGTAACTAAAATGTGATATTACCGCAAAAGCCCTTTCCAATTGGTATTGGAAAGGGCCGTAAACGAAACCAAATTAAGTGTAAAATGGATTAGTAACCTGGGTTTTGCTGAGGCTTTAACACGGGGTTTGCATCTAATTCCGCTTGTGGAATTGGGGAAACCAATCTGTTATCGCCAGATGGGAAGTTTACGATTTTCCAATGTACGGTAGAGCCAGTTCTGTCAACACCTTTTTTAGTACGCAACAAATCAAAAAACTTATGTCCTTCGCCATATAATTCTTTATTGCGTTCTAATAGTATTTCTTCAATTAACGCATTACCTGTGTTTGCAGAAACAGCTGTAGCTACACCAGCACGTTGTTGAATAGCTAATAAAGCTTGTTTAGCTGCAGGTTCGTTGCCTAATCTGGCTTCGGCCTCTGCCTCGATTAAATACATCTCTGAAGAGCGTATCAATACCTGATTATTGGCTGTCGTTGTTGTAAAATCAAATTTATTGATCAGATAGCCCTCACCTCTTCTCCTGTAAGCGCCAGTACTGGCAGCAGCAGTTGGGCTGCTTTTAACCAGAAACTGTTTTTTACGCTCATCGTTTGCAGCAAAAGAATTAAAGAAATCATCAGTAACCCTAAAGCTCGAGTAACCAGAGTCATAAGGATCGTAAAAAGATGATACAGCCAAAAAGCCTTGATTATCGTCTGTTCTTACGTTAATGGCATAAATCCACTCTGAAGTTGGATTGTTAAAGCCTGTTAATAACGCGGCTGCTGTACTTAATGGTTTAGCAGCTCTAGCTAATTTTGCATAACGACTGGCCTCTGTCCAATTACCCATATTCAGATAAACGCGTGCCAATATACCTTGTATTGCAGGAACGCTCATTCTATAAATACTGGTTCTACCTGCCGTTGGCAAATTGGCTTCAGCATATTTCAAATCTTCAATAATAAAAGCATACACGTCTTTTACTTTATCCCTTGCAGGCGAGGTTTCATCCGGACCTAAAGGTTTTCTTAAAATAGGTACACCAAGCGCTTCAGGATTTACAGCATAAGGCTGCGCAAACCAACGTACTAACCAAAAATACGTGTAAGCTCTTAACGCACGTGCTTCGGCCAGATATTCTGTTTTTAAAGCATCGCTGATAGGTGCATCCGGAACATTCACTACAAACTGGTTTGCGTTCGAAATTACTTTATAGCTGTATTGCCACCAGGCAAAGGCATCGCCATTGTTTACTGTTTCTACAAATTGGTATTGCGCCACAAAGCGGTTATAATTAGCAGCACCACTCACAATCATTACATCATTCCCTTTAACATCGGCACTTAACAACATGTTGTTCGTATAACCTGAAAACGTAGTGAGATCGTAAATGCCGGTCATGGCTGCCTGTATTTTTGCACCCGATGAAAAAGCATCTTTGGCGTTGATTTGTTGCGATGGGGTAACCTGCAAAAATTCTTTCTTGCATGATGTTGCCCCAACTAAAAGCAGCATTACTCCGGTATATATGGCGGTTTTATTTATTTTTATCTTTCTCATTTCTTTATCAATTAAAATCCAACATTAAGACCTAACGTAAATGTTTTAACATTTGGAATATCGTTATCTGTTAAACCGGTAAGCGCCGATTCCGGATCCATGCCTTTATGCTTGGCAAATGTAAACGGGTTTTCGGCCATCAGGTAGAGTCTTACATTCGACAAATGGATAGCTTCTAACCAGTTTTTCTTTAATGAATAACCTAATGTGATATTTTTAACACGCATATATGATCCATCATATAAGAAACGTGTTGATTGGTTATTTCCCAAATCAGTATTATTAATCACAAAACGAGGCACATCGGTAATGTCACCAGGTTTTTGCCAGCTGTTGTAATTATCTATTGATAATTGTTTACCAACAGAACCGCCACTATGCATTAGGTTACCATATAAAGTATCATAAATTTTAGCTCCAGTAGAAAAATAAGTCAATACACTTAAATCAAATTCTTTGTATCTGAATGTATTGTTAAAACCGCCTGTGAATTTTGGTAGCGAAGAACCTAAACCATCGTAACGTGTTGCTGTTGACCAGTTTTTAGTGGTAATTCTATTACCTGTGGCCTGACCGTTTACAATCTCGTCGGTATACCACATGGGGCGGCCATCCGCCGGGTCTACACCAGCATAATCGCGTAAATACCATTGGTATCTATCTTCGCCCACTTTCCATCTCTTAGTGCCATCAATCACTTCATTTTGGGTCATTGAATTGATTTTGTTTTTATTTGAGGTAATGTTGAACGAGATATTCCAATCGAAATCTTTGGTTTTAACCGGATTTCCGTTTAATAGAACCTCAATACCATAATTATCCATTGAGGCAAGGTTCGTGGTCAAATTATCAAAACCGGTTAATCTCGTAAGTGGCTGATCAAACAATAAGCCATTTGATCCACGTCTGTAATAAGAAGCTTCTCCACTTATTTTTCCTTTAAACAAGGCAAACTCCACACCAATATCTAAAGTTGTGTTTTGTTCCCACTTTAAATTTTTATTTTCTAATTGTACATAATTAATACCCGATTGGCCTTCGTAGTTTTTACCCAGTCCGTACAAGCCTTGTGATGCATAGCGGTCAATCCTGTCATTACCTGAAGTACCATAACTAGCTCTAAGTTTTAGTTCATCAATCCAGTTTACATCTTTTAAGAAATTCTCTCTGCCGATGCGCCATCCACCACCAACAGAATAAAATGTTCCATATTTATTGTCGTTTCCAAAAACAGAAGAACCATCTCTTCTTAAGCTTCCCGACAAATAGTATTTTCCTGCATAATTATACTGTAAACGAGAAAAATATGAAGCAAACCTTTGCTGGGTATAATAAGATTGTACTGCTGAAGGAGTTGATGCTGCAATTTGCTCACTTGTACCGGGGAAAGGAAAACCAGTAACCTGCGAATAGTTAAAATCGCGTTTTGAACGGTACGCTTCCTGGCCTAGTAAAACATCAAAATTATGTTGGTCAAAAGTTTTATTATAGGTTAAAGTATTTTGAAAAGTTACGGTAACATCTTCTTTTGAGTAGCGATAAGCACGTCCTTTTACACTCACACCATCGCCATGCTCCATGTTATAGAACTGGCGCTCACGGTTATTGATATAGTCAATACCAACCATACTTTTAGCTACAAAATCTTTTAAAAACCGAACTTCTGCGTAAGGGCTGGTAATTACCCTGTTGGTTATGGTATTGTATTCGTTCAGTTTAGACAAACCTACCGGATTAAAATCTGGTGTAACCGGGTTAATGTAGTTGTAAACCGGGTTTCCGGTTGCATCATATACCACAGCTCCATTGGCATCGCGTACGTATAAAGGATAAATATTAGCGGTTTGATCGGCAAAGTTTACCGGGTTATCAGAACCTGTACTTCCGGCTGGCGTATTTTGCTCGGTACGGCTCAAACTGTTGTTAATACCTACTTTTAAAAATTCGGTTACATCAGTATTAAAGTTAAATTTACCTGAATAACGTTTAAAATCTGATCGGATTACAATACCGTTTTGCTCAAAGTAACCACCAGAAGCAAAGAATTTGCTTCTGTCATTACCGCCACTAGCCGATAAATCGATATTCTTCGTTACGCCTCTTCTTAATACTTCATCGCGCCAATCGGTATCGTAAAGTAATGATGCGCCGTTTGCTAACACCCCATTTGCTCCGTAAGGATTAGCTGTATTGTACGGGTTAACTACCAGTTTAGCATTGGTTAATCCATTTGCCGCAGTAGCAGCTGCGTCAGGAGCTAAACCTGCTGCCAACCGCTGTGCATAGTAAACATCCCAAAAAGTTTTATAGTACTGCGTAGCATCCATTACCTCGTGTTTATCTACTGCCTGGTAAGAATAGCCTGTGCTTGAGCTTAAATTTAGTTTGGTTTGGCCGGCTTTACCTTGCTTGGTTGTAATCAATACCACGCCGTTTGCCGCCCTTGAACCGTAAATTGCTGCAGCAGTTGCATCTTTTAATACTGTTACCGAAGCAATATCATTAGGGTTAATAGAAGAAAGCACATCAGAAGTCTGCGCAACCGAACTTAAATCGCCATTGGTAATGGCAATACCATCAACCACATAAAGCGGGGTACTAGAGGCCGAAAAGGAACCTACACCACGGATACGTACGGTAGAAGTTGCGCCTGGCTGACCAGATACGCTAGTAACCTGCACGCCTGCAGCGGCACCTTGTAAAGCTTTTTCAAAAGAAGTAACAGGACGGTCTTTAAAAACATCGTCTTTAACTGTCGCTGCGGAGCCCGTAAAGTTTTCTTTCTTAATGGTTCCGTAACCAATAATCATTACATCCTGCAGGTTTTTAGAAGATGAAACCATGCGGATATTTAGCGTTTCGCCAGTTATTATTACTTCCTGCTCGGTGTAACCAACATAGCTTAGCACTAAACGCTCTGCATTTGCCGGCACCAAAATCGAAAAGGTTCCTTGCCCGGTGGTTTGGGTTAATTGTGCGGTTCCTTTTATTTTTATAGATACGCCTGGCAATGGTAAGCCATCATCCGCATCAACCACTTTTCCGGTAATTGTTCTATTTTGCGCTAAGGCATTAAAATAAGACAAAACCGTCACCATTAAAATCAATAGTAATTTTTGTTTCATGTTTGGGAATAAATAGTTAGTAATTAATTAGTTAAGCAGGTTCTTAGCAGATGTGCACGAAACCAAATCAATGAGCAATTTAGGTGCTCTGAAAATCCAAAAATGTGCGAAAATCACCATTCTGGATTGAAGGAGGCTTTAAACGTAAAAAAGCAAACTCCAATCCTGGCAGTTTGCTTTTTTAATCATTATTAACCTAAACAGGAAAAAACTTCTACAAATTATCCTGCAAGAGCTTCAAAAATAGTTTCATCCCAACATTCTAAATATGCAGAAATCACTATTTATATTTTAGTTCAACCTACTCTTTCTATATTTTAGAGGGGTAATATTGAACGTGTGTTTAAATAACCTGATGAATGAACTTGGGCATTCAAACCCTACTAAACCTACTATTTCGTTTAAGGAATAAGTGGTAGTTTGCAATAGTTTTTTAGCCCTGTTTAATCTTAATTGCATTAAAAACTGGTATGGGCTAATTTCATATGCTTCTTTAAATGTTCTTAGCAAATGATTAACCGATAAACATGCCTGTTCGGCAATATTTTCTAATGTTATATTTTGATTGTAATTGCTGCTAATGTATTCTTTGGCAAGTGTTAATCTTTTTAAAACCTCTTCGCGGGTTTTTGTTTTGATAAAGCTGAGTTTATCTAATTTCTGGGCCACCTCTTTATCATAAATTTTATAATAATTTAAAAGGCAGTGGTACAGGTATTCATTAATCAGCATTTCGTCTTTCAAACCTTTATCGAGCTGATTTTTTAAATGCAGCACATTAAAGCGCATATCGCCAGAAAACGGATAAAGTGATTCGATAAACGGGGGTGTTTCCCCAGCTTCTTTTCCGGTAAGTAAACTTTCGTTGCTGTTCGAAAAAGTATGGTGAAAATCTTTAATAAAGTTTTCGCCAAAAGAAACAGAAAACGTATTTACGGGGCTTATCGAATCTATTTTGCTGCTAAAATTTGTTCCGGCATTTACTACGGCGAAAGTATCGGGGTAAATGCTAAACTTACGTTTGTTAATTTCGCAATCTTCGGTTCCGTTAAAAACAAATTTAATGGTATAAGCATCGTTCTGTTGCTCGTAAAGCGCCTCACAAGTACTTTCGCTTATAATTTTATTCCTATTGCTTAATTCTTTTACGTACCTCATAACATTAATCCTCATTGTAGTTACGCTGTTCCAATATGATAAAATGATTACCAGAAGGATCAGAAAATTCGATACTTAAACCCTCACTTAAGTAAGCTGGTCTATCTTTAAAGATAACCCCTCTCGATTTTAGCCTGCAATAATCCTCTAAACAATCATCGCTGGTTAATACAATTTTATTGGTCTGGTTTTGATGCTTTTGTTCTGACAGGAAAATTTTGGTCTCATGATCTGCCTCAACCATGATTCCTTTTTCCTGTTCAGAAATCATTGTCGATTCTGTAGGCATCCCTAAACAGTTGGCATAAAATGCATCTGCATCATTTAGTTGCTTTACTTGCACATAAAAGAATTTTGCAGATGGGTTCATTTCCTTGTTTAATTGTATGATGTAAAATTAAACTGAAATTGAACCCATAGCATCACCCAAAAAGGGTGATTTTCGCACTATTTTTTAGCAGAATATAGGTATAGATTAAATAAAGCGCTTTTCCTTGGCTGTTTTAATCGCTTCTGATTTGGAGTTTACATCGAGTTTGATGTAAATATTTTTTACATGGCTCCTTACGGTTTCCTGATCAATAAAGAGATCGTTTGCGATTTGAGATTTTGTTTGTCCATTTGCAATCCGATCTAAAATTTCGGTTTCGCGTTTAGTTAAAGGAGAATTCAGGTTTTTTTGAAAAGAATGCATTACAATGCGCGCTACATTTGTACTCATGGCGCCCCCGCCGGTGCTCACTTCTCTTACAGCATCTATAATTTTTGAGGCGCTCGAATTTTTGGTGAGGTAACCTCCTGCGCCCATGGTTAGGGCTTCGAAAACCAATTCGGGTGAATCGAAAACGGTGAGGATAATAATGTTCGCGTTGGGTAAAGTTTTTTTGATAAAAGGCAAGGCCTGCAGTCCATTGGTGCCAGGCATCTGGATATCGAGCAAAATCACATTTGGATGATCGGTCTCTAAGTGTCTTTTGGCCAAATCGTAGGATGCATAAGCGTTAACGACTACAAAATCTTCAACATCGCTTAATAACGATTCATAACCCATTCTTAAGATATCGTCATCTTCGATTAGAACAATTCGTAAATTCTGGCTCATTTTATGGTAGTTTTTAATTAAGACGGTTTTAGTGCTATTTTGTAACAGGAATTCTGGTAGAAATTGTTGTAGTAGTGCCTTTCCCCTTTATAGAAGAAATCTGAAAGGTCGATTTTATCCGTTTGCAGCGTGTTTGAATGTTGTTTAACCCTCTCCCTTTCTCTACCGTTTCAAGATCAAAACCTTCACCATCGTCTGTTGTTAAGATGTTTACGGTATCATCATCGGTTTCAATAACCATAATCAACACCTGGCTTGCTTTGGCATGCTTTAACACATTGTTTAGCATTTCCTTAAAAATAAGGGTCAGGTTTCGGTTAAACTCCATCGATAGGTGTAGCTTTTGGTATTTGCTTAACACCCCCTCCATTTTAAATGTAACACCTGTGTTTTGGAATAGATCGATCCCAAAATTTTTAATGTGCATCAATATCTCAAAAAGATTATCGCTATGCGGATCTAGCGCCCAAAGGATATCTTTAGTACCGGTATACAACAGGCTGGCATTTTCTCTGATTAGTCTGATCAGTTCTTTTTGCTCTTTTTCCGTTCCAGCTACCTTTTTATCTAAAATTTCGGATAAAACATTAATCCGCGTTAGTTTATTGCCAATATCATCATGAAAATCTTCTGCGGTTTGCTTTCTTATTTTTTCCTGTTCTTTTAACTTTAACTTTTCGAATTGGTGTTTTTTACGTTCTCTGGTTTTAAAAATGAGGTAAAAGATAAGCCAGATCAAGAATATAAGCACCAAAAACGCGCCAATCTTAAATATAATGGTATCATAATAGGGCGGTACAATAGTAAAGCTAAATTGTTCGATATTTGATTGTTGGCCATTTGCGATAGCATAAACCTGGAATGTGTAGCTACCTGGCCTTATGGCCGAGTATTCGATCTCCGTATTGGGTACAGGTTTACTGAAATCGTTATCTACCCCCACCAGTTTATAGCGGTAAAGCACACTTTCTGGATTGGTGAGGTAAACCCCTTTAAAACTTATCGAAATGTGGTTTTGACTGTAATTAAGTTTATAAAATTTATCTCCTTTTCCGTTCAGATCTACTGACAGATCCTTTGCCCGATCATTTTTATGAAAAACACTTACCTGTTGAATATGGATAAAAGGATTCTTTTTATCCTCTGCAAGCACATTGGTTTTACACTGGATAAGTCCATCTATGGTGCCTACCAATATGCTGTTTTTGTAATTGATAATTGCGTTTTGATTACACTCAACAATTAGCGGATGATCTCTAAAAACCTCATAACTTTGTTGTTGCTTATTAAAAGTTAATTTGTTAATTCCCCGCCCGGTTCCTGCCCATAAATTATTTTCCTTATCGGTTGCAAGGCTATAAATATCATTTGAGTTTAACCCATCAGCAACAACATAACGTTTAATGGCTTTCGTTTTTAAATTCCAGGTGATGATGCCATCGCCAAGCGTGGCAAAAATTAAATTATCATTCTGTCTTATAATACTCAGTACGTAAACATTGGTGAGCGATTTGATGCGAAATGTTTTATCTATCTTTCTGTTTTTGATAAGTGTAACGCCATTTGAGGTACCAAGAAACACGCTATCCTTCCGCAAGGTATAAATACACGATAAATAACCATCAAACCCGCTTATTCTTTCAGTTTTCCCATCCTTTAAATAAGTAGATGACATGAGGCCGTTTATCCAGATCCCTCCCCCCTCGTCTTCAGCTATCGAGCTGTTATCAAACCTATCTGGTTTTAATACCTGGCTAAATTTCTGCCCGTCGTACTTCCAAATGCCTTTACCGTAGGTCGAAAACCAAATGTTTTTCGCTTTATCGGCATAAACGAAGTAGATTTTCTTATCCTTAAAGGCGGGAATATCAACATTTTGTACATTTTCACCATCATACTTAAAAACACCTTTGTTAAAAGTGCCAAACCAGAGGTTATTATTTTTATCTGCCGCTATTCCGCTTATTGGATAAGCCAGATTCTTGCCCTTAAACCTATTGTAACGAATAAAGGCATCGCCTTCATATTTGTAAATACCATCACTAAAACAAGATATCCAGATATTGTTTTCAGCATCGCTAAATATTTCGTTAACCTGGTTATCGCTCAATCCATTTTCTCCATTAAAGTTAATAATCGAACCATTTTTATTGATAAAGTAAGCTCCTTTTTCAGAGCCTATCCACATATTTCCACGATGATCCTGTGCGATGGAATAATAGGTATCAATACCCGCTTTTTTAAAAAACGGTTTAACTATTCCGTTCTCCAGCACATAAATTCCGCTACGGGAGGTTAAGAGATAGGCCTTATTCTTTACATTTTTATCAAATAAGATCTTCCGGATAGATAAGGAATTAATGGCTGGCGGCAACTCCAGGGAGATTACCCAGTTATTATTTTTTAATTGATAAATCCCCTTTCCTGATACAGCAGCATATAGGTTTCCGGCGCTATCACTGTTTATGGTATTAATATTTTTATTGGCAATGGAATAAAAAACAATTTTATTCTTTTCAATTTTGAAAAGCTTATACTCGCTTATTCCCCAAATAACACCCTGTTTGTCTTTAAGCAAATGGCTTACCCCTTTGCCCGAAAACAGTGTGCTTATTTTTCCACGCTTAAGAATACTGATACCTGTTTCGGTACCAAAAAGCATTTGGCCCTGGTTATCCTCTGCAATACAGTTTACTGAATTTGATCCTAACCCATCAGCTTTGCTGTACGAGATAAATTGCCGGCCATCGAAATTACTAACCCCGCCAAAAGTGCCAAGCCAGAGTGTCCTGTCTTTTGCTTGATATATGACCATTACCTGCGATTGAGGTAAGCCATCCTTTAAGCTGTAATTGGTAAAATTATAGCTTTGGGCCGATAGCTTAAGGCTAAAAAGCAAAATGAAAGAAACTATGAAATTTATCTTGATTATAGACAGTTTACTGCACATGTAATACAAAATAAGCATAATTTCTTTCAAAAGCCATCCCCCTTTTTGGGGGATATTTATAATGCGTTACCCATGTATGGGTCGGTTTGGGTAATTTCTCCGGTTTCTATTTTACCTGCATAACGGTGCTTAAATGTGGTATTGCCAGTCTGCACAATACTGAAATCGTACCAATTCGCATTTTTAGCCAGATTAAATGAGATATTTGTACCCGATTTTGGCTTGATTGTTACCGTTTTGCTCCCCGATTTGTATTTATTATCTACAATTTGAAGTGAAACTAAATTGATGCCTTTGTTTTCAATAGCGAAAACCAGGTTACCTGTTAGTTTTTTGCTCACCAAACCAGCCTGCTCTGGATATGCTTTTACCACAATGGAAGGATTTTTTTTGCTGCCGACAAAATGCCTGTAAAAACCATTCGGACCGTTAATTGTAAGATCGTAAACTTCATTATCAAAATCATCAAGTTTAATGCTGTCTTTTACCACATCGCCAGCTTTTACAGCATAGGCCCATGTTTTGCCAGCAACACCTTTAAATTTGGCAATGGTATTCATGTTGAAAGGCGCACCAACCGTTTCTGTTTCACTACCGAACAAGGTTTTTGCCGATTGAAAAGTAAGTGCTATTTCATTGTTAACCAGATTTGCATCAACCGTTAAATGATAAGGCAAGGCACAAGCATGTTTTGTTCCGTTCTCCTGCTTAGGGGCATGATTAGCTGTTTCTGCAGAAAAGGCTTCGAACTTATTTATTTTTACAACTTCTGTTTTGTTAAGTGCCGTAGGACCAACCTGGGCAGGTTTGTTTTTAGCATTACCAATATTGGTTACTACAACATCACGTTTTAGCGGTTCGGGAGATTTAATTTCTTCTCCATTGTACGGTCTAAACACCGAGGTTAAATCACCACAAATATTCCTTCTCCAATCGCTAATGTTATTGCTTTTAATGGTTTTGCCTGTTTTTTTAGCCAGCCATTTTTCCATAAACATTAATGATGAAGTATGATCGAAAACCTGCGAGTTCACAAAACCACCCTTGCTCCAGGGTGAGGCAATAACCAATGGTACACGATAGCCCAAACCGATCGGACTTCCCTTTTTTGCTTCGAAATCTGTGGCATAGTTTATTCCTTCAGATACCTTTCCGCTGGTCGAATCATCAGGGTTTGGCACTACAAAAGGTGGCTGATGGTCAAAATAACCATCATTTTCATCATAGGTTAAAACAAAAATTGTTTTTTTCCAAACCTCCGGGTTTTTGGTTAAAATGTCCAGGGCTTCGCTTACATACCAGGTTCCATACAATGGCGAGCTGGTATGATCAGAAAAACGCTGAGGTGCAACCAACCACGAAACCGTTGGTAATTTCCCGCTATCTACATCTTTTCTAAACTGATGGAAAATATCGCCTTTAGGTAAATTAATCGTTTCAGACTTCCCTTCGTCGTTCTTAAAAGTAAATGGTTCAAGATCGAGGTAGTCTTTTTGAGAAATGTTCGTCGTAAATGCTTTATCTACTAAGTTTTTTTCCTTTTGAGATAATTTATCGTATTTCTCCTGAACCTCCTTTGCGGTTAAAGCAGGTTTAACGGTATTATCTCCATTTTTTCTAAAGTAAGCCGATAATTTAACATTATGCCTGCTGATGTATTCTACAGGATTATCGCCATAATTACCCAACCAATCATCTATTTCACCCTCCGGGAGTTTGGAGGTCCATAGTTCGTTTTGATAAATGCGCCAATCGATACCATTATCTTCTAATGTTTCCTGAAAAGTTGGCCAATCTACAAATACATTATTTTGCGATTCGGCCTGATCATTATTCACCACCGCAACCCGGTTTGCACTTTTTTCTCCGCGAACGGTTCCTGTAAAAAAGAACAGTCTGTTTGGCGTTGTTCCGGTTAGCGATGAACAAAAATGCTGATCACAGATGGTAAAAGCATCAGCCATGGCGTAATAGAAAGGAACATCATTCCGATCATAATAAGCCAGTGTCATTGGTGTTTTAACAGGTAACCATTTATCATAACGGCCACCATTCCTGGCGGCAACCTGATCATTCCACGAATGTGGTAAACCGCCCTGCCAGGTTATTTTCGTTTTGTTTATATCTACATGAAAAGGCGCATAGGTATAACCCTGGCCATCTTTTTGCAACCAAACCTTGTTTCCATCGGGCTGAATGTGTGGATGGGGATCATTAAACCCGCGCACACCTTTCATTTTACCGAACATATGGTCGAAAGATCTGTTTTCCTGCATCAGGAAAACAATGTGTTCTGCATCGTAAAATGTACTACCGGGTTCAGGGTTAATCGACATGGCTTTTAGCACCGAACCAGGCAAGGTATTGGCCATACCAGTAGCTCCGGCAAACAAGGCCGCCTTTTTTAGAAATTCTCTACGTGAATCCATAAATTATACAATATAGCTTAGATAACGCAAGTTATAATTTTCAGTTGACAGTTTTAAATCAGTCATAGGCCTGGGATCCATAGTCGATAAACCAATCAACTAATGGCCAATGAACTATTGAACTAACAAACCATTACTTCTGAAACACCCTAACATAATCTACTTTCATACTTGCAGGGAATACAGCATCGTCTACTCCTTTTTTTCCGCCCCAACCGCCACCTACGGCTACATTTAAAATAAGGTGGAAGTTTTGATCGAATGGCCAATCGCCAGATCCCTTTTTAGTATTTTTAAAAGTGAGGTATTTTTGGTTATCAATAAAGAAATCTATTCTATCGGTAAACCACTCTACTGCATAAATATGATATTCGGTATAAGGATGATCAACCTTTAAAGCCTTTCCAATCTGCGTTTTGATTACGTGGTTAAATTTTTCGGTATGTACCGTTCCATGAACGCTATCCGGATCGTAACCTACATGTTCCATAATATCAATTTCGCCGCTCTTTGGCCAGCCACCGTATTTCCCTTCGGTTGGTAAAGCCCATATGGCAGGCCATAAGCCCCTGCCTTTTGGCAACATGGCGCGAACTTCTACCCTTCCGTATTTAAAATCGAATTTATTTTTCGTTACCAATCTGGCCGAAGTATAATGGTTGTTTTCCTTATCTGCTTTTACTGCAGTAATATTCAGACTCCCTTTTTTTACAATTGCGTTTGTGCTATCAGCATCGGTATAATATTGAAGCTCATTATTGCCCCAACCCTTTCCACCTACATCGTAACTCCAGTTTTTTGCTAAAGGTAATCCGGCGTCGTTAAATTCATCAGCCCATTTCAGCTTCCAGCCCGTTGCAACAGGCGTTTTTTTGAGCTCTTCGAAAGTTAATTCCGGCTCATTAGTAGTGATATAATCAACCTGATGCGCCAAAAGCCATTGAATTTCGGGAACAGTATTTACGGTCCAGGCATTTACCGTTAATCCTAATTTGTGGGCATTTTCAATCCACCCATCTTTCTGGTAAACGCTAAAATGATAGTCAACACCGGTTAATTTATCGGCTTTCATTTGTTCGGCACTTATATCTCCTTTTAGGTAAGCTACCTTTGCTTTCGGCATTAACGCTAAAATGCGTTTGCAGTAATCGTAGTCGAAACTGATATACTCCGTCCACTCCGTTACCCCGAGTTTCTGAACCATTTCAACACATTTATTGGTCACCTCGATTCCTCGTTCTTTGCTGATTAACGAAGGTTTGATCTCTAAAATCAGTTTGGTAGTTCTTTGCTTTTTACCTTCCAATAAATAAGCTTCGAGCGTTGGGATTTTTTCGCCATTGCTCATCGTTTTGGTCAATAAATCAGCATAATTTACTTTCTCGATAACCAAACCCTGAAATTCGGGATCGTGATTAATGACCAAAACATTGTCTGCGGTCATCCACACATCGAATTCCGATCCATAACAGCCCAGCTTTACCGCTTCGTTTAATGAAGCGATAGAATTTTGAGGAAAATTATTTTTCTTCCATGCGCCACGATGGGCAATTACCTGGTTTTTGTTCCAGTTAAATTTTTGAGCAAAAGAGGCGGTAAAAATGAACAACATTAGTGCAGAAATAAATACTCGTTTCATATTTTGGTTTTATGATGATTGACCTGAAAATCATGATCGTTCCATCTCAATTGAAAACAATTTTATAAAATGGAAGATCAAAAGTAGATTTTTAGCCCGAAAACAAAATAAAGTTAATGTAACCATTATATGAACAAAAACAAAAAGCTTATCCATCCAGATAAGCTTTTCGATCATTAACTATTTAACATGCACCCCTTCTACAAGGTGTAATTCTTATTTATTTTGAACCGCTCTCATTAATGGGTTCCGTTTTCATTTTATACTTACTGGCATAGTTAGTAGCCATTTTCACAAATCTGTTATAACCAACTTCGTCCTGCGCACGTTTATTTACCGCGGCAGCCGTTTTCATAAACTCAAGACCACTATCATCTGTAACAATGGCATCAGCCCATTTACAAAAGAGCTTCACCACTTCTGGAGTAAAACCATTTTTAACCAATAATGTGCTATAAAGCGCATTAAAGTGGTATTGATATAAAACTGGATTTTTTATCGAGAATTTCAGAAAACCTACGGTATCTTTTTTCATCGCCAGGAAATATTTATTGCCCAAAGTTTGCAGGCATATTTTCCATGTTTTTTCTGAGAAGTATTTTTTCTGCCCCCCTAAAAAGTCTTCAAAAGCAGCATCATTCAAATTTGCTTTTAGTGCTTTGGCCAACTTTAGGTTTAAGCCATAATCGATTACAGGCTGCAATACATCGGCTCCATAAAGCGATACAAAACCATTGTAATCAGCAAAGATGGTTTCAATAGCCTTTTCATCAGCCGATCTGTTAACCAGGTAAGGCAACAAGGCATTCTCAGCTTTAAAGTTTTTTAAAGTATCGCTATAGGTTGCTAAGATAGCTGGGCTTATTCCCTTCCGGGTTTTACAGAATTCTACATAAAACGATGGATATTTTTTTTCATCATATTGCGTAGAAAAACCAGTTAAAAACTGCTGTTTGTTTGCTTTTTGGCGTGCATCGGCAAACAATGCGAGCAAATTCCCCGGATCTTTGTAGCCAGATGAGGAGCTGATTAATTTTCCATCACCGTTTAACACCAAGAAAGTTGGGAATCCATTTAAAATATGCTGCACTTTTAAGGTATCGCCAAGCTTATCCTTAAAAATATCTACTTTGAGCATCAGGAAATTTTTGCCCATTTCTGCTTTAACAAGCGCATTTGGAAAAACATTTTCATCCATTTGAGCACATGGGATACAGCCTGTGAAATAACAATCAACAAAAATGAGTTTATTTTCTTTTTTGGCTTGTTTCAATACGCTGTTTAAGGATTGATTTTGTGCCAGGCAGCCTATAACAGCGAACATCAGGCAAATGGTATGGATTATTTTTTTCATAAATCTATTTTTTGGTTATTGAGATATTTTGTTTTTCTCCATTTGCAGTGTAGGCAATTTTGAAGCTTTTACCTGAGGGTGCTGCTAAAACCGCAAGCATTTTCTTGCTGTCTTTAAGTAGAACTGATGCGGCGACGCCATCAATACTTTCAATTGTCTGCCCTGCTTTTATTGCTTCGCTTTCAACCGGAGCAACTACACTTAACAACTTTAATTTTCCATCCTGATCGAAGCCGAATAAATAAGCGCCCAAAACAAAATCGTTAGGGAAATTTAGCGTATGGTTTGGTACAAAATGGATTTCCTTTTTCTGCAGATTAATGGTGAAATTATAACGCCCTATGGTTCTGATGCCGATTGATCCATCGAAGCCCGGATTCCAGTTTTCGCTCTGGCCTCCACCTGCCATGAGGGTAACCGGAAAATCGGTTAGCTTAGGCATATTTGAAAAAGAAAACGATGTCGCCCTCCCACTGTAGGTAGGTGTGCTGATACCCATACTGGTTGTGGTACCATTATATTCTGGTTTGAAACCGCTTACCAATAGTTTATTCTTTTTTACAAATGGCCTAAAACAAATGAGATTATATGAAGCACCTGTGTCGAAAACAAATTCTCCTGCATTTTCCTGTCCAGGCATTATGCTTATCTCACCCGGAATAATAAATAACCCGGCAGGCACAGTAACAGGAACAGATTTACCTTGGTCTTGATAGACATAATCCCCAAAATTATAGAGCGAGAGTTCTTTTTTATCGAAATCTACTTTGGTAATGTAGTTTTTGGCAATACTATTGCCAATAATGCCATCACTTCCTTTATGCATTTCAGGAAAAATAGCAAAACTTTGGTTTTTTAGCTTAAAAGTATCTAGCTGAACGGTATTTCCTTCTGAAACCAATATCTGCATATTCCCCCCCACTACAGAGGTACTTTGCTGGCGGGTAGCTTTTATACCTATAGAATCGGCAAGGGCTTTGGTAATGGCCATTCCATCAGCTCCGGTGTCAAAAAGCAGTTTTAGCGGTCGCAAGCTATTGTTTACCTTAACGGTTAAAATGATTGAACCATCTTGTACTTCGAAGGGGATTTTAGCAATCAATACCGATTTTTTATACCGGTTCATGCCATAAAGCTGATCGAAAATATCAGTATAAAGGAGCTTATATTGGTTATCCGTATAAACCGAACTTTCCTTTCCTGCCTTTCCTTTATTAAACGGAAGTACGGTAAGCTGAACATTTCCGTTTTGTTTTGCCTCACTTTTCAACTGTAGCGAATCGCAGGTATAACGCTCCAAAATCGCTTTTAGCATCCTATCGGTTGAGGGTCTGGAATAAGCAGCAACAGAAAAATTGCTACTTAAGTTTTCCATTATGGGATCGATAGATTTTTGAGCGAACATTTTGTTCATGCTTTCGATTATCGTTTTGGCGTTTTGTGCCTGCACATTTAACGCCGATACCAAGACGCCCAAAAACAGTATTACTTTAATTTTCATTTTATCTGAGTAGGTGGATTTAAAATCCATAAATTTTTTCGAGGGCCAGGTCAATATCATCAGTAGCACTCGAGGTAATACGGAGTATTATTTTACCCTCACTGCTGAGCAGGATCTTGGTTGGAAAAGCCATAATGTTATAGTCTTTTACCAAATTATGCTTATCCATATCCTCATTATTGAGCACATTGATATAGGTGAGTCCATCTTCTTCAATAGCCTTGAGCCAGGCTGTGCGTGCCTCGCTAAGTAATTTTTTCTGCTCTTGTGCTATGGCTATAATTTCAAAACCTTTGGATTGGTATTTTGCGTATAATGCCTTAAGATGTGGGTTACTGGCCCGGCAAGGCCCGCACCAGCTGCCCCAAAAATCGAGCAGCACAGTTTTGCCTTTAAAATCGTTTAAACGAATGTCCTTTCCGTTAACATCTGCTTTTTGAAAATCTATGGCATATGAACCATCTGGTGTAGCGCTTATTTTTTTGATGTACTCCTTAATGCGCTCTGCAGCGGGGTGGTTTTTATACTTGTTGGATAAACTGTTCCAAGTGGAAATAAAATCGCCTGCGGTATACAGGTTTTGCATTCGGGTTAATAAAAACACAGAAGCAAAGGCGTCCGGATGGTTTTTAACAAAGTCGCGCTTTACGTTAACCAATTTTCTGTTTATTGCAGTAGCCTCAGCACTGAGCGCCTTTGATTGCACCGCATTCGTGTTTTTTTCTCCATTAAAAAGCAACTGCATAATTTCGTAATTACGCATTTCATCTTTTTTTACCAGCTGTTTATAGCTGTCAAGCACATTGTTTTCTTCATCGCCGCTTACCTTTGCAAACTGAACCAATAAGGCATCGCCAGTTATTTTAATCCCTTTATCAAAAACGAACAAATCAAGAACGGGAGATGGATTCGAAACGGTTTTGTCATTTTTCGTAGCATTTAAACCCCTTGATACCGAAACATCAAAACGGGCAATGGCTGGTTTTTGCAAGCGGGGCACTTTTAAAGAAAAAGCATCGTTATTGGCATTTGCTCTATAGCTTCTGGATACACCAGCGTCATCAGCAAAAGAAATCCAAACCGATTTATTTCCCAGGCCTTTAAGTTGCCCGCTAATTTGTATGCTATCATTTTGGCAATATGCCTTGGGTAAAAAAAAGAGCAAAAGCGTAGCCAGCAATAGTTTTTTTATTGTTATCATTTGGTAAAAGAAAATGTAAAAGCTTTGCCGCCGAGATAGCGGCAAAGCAATAACCTAATTGGCTAGCGTTTTTTGCAATAAAGCTTTTAACTCTGGCTGAGAAGGACGGGGTGAATCAACGGTTACAATTTTGCCCTGTTTATCGAAAACCAAAAAACGGGGAATGGTATTAATTTTATAGTATTTAGAAAACTCATTGGATGGTCCACCTGCAAAAAGCTGTAAGCCGCCCAAATTTTCATCTTTGATCATTTTAAGCCATTTTTCCTTGTCTTTTTCTGCATCGGTAGATAAGCTGATAATCTGCACATCTGTCCCTTTCATTTCTTCTTCTAATTTTTTAAGAAAGGGGATTTCGGCTTTGCAAGGTCCGCACCAGGTTGCCCAGGTATCAACCAACACCACCTTTCCTTTAAAATCCTTCAAGCTATGCATTTTACCATTGTTGTCTGCATAAGAAAATTCGTAAGCATCGGTACCTGGTTTATAGGTTAACAAGGGGTTCATAATGTTGCTGCTACGCTCTTTTTGTGCTTTGGTAATCACGTATTTATTATATTTTGCCATTAAGGTTTGATAATCACCTATTGTTTTATAACCGGCAGCATTTTCTAAAGCCAAATCACCCTTTAAAGTATCATTTGGAAGATAAGAAGCAAAAATATCTACTCCCTCTATTCCTCTTTTATAGGCTTTGCCATCCTGACGCATATTTACACTAATTATGCCCGAAAGGGTGCGGTAACCCCATGGGTAATTGTATACCTTATCGGTTGTTTTTGCAAAATCTACTGCTTTTAAACTGCTGTAAAAATTGCTGTACTCTTCAACCGAAGGATGTGCAGAACGTGGTGTATTTAAAAAGTTAGTTGCGTAGCTGGCCAGATCTAAAGCCATGATATCTTTAATCTGTTTATCAAATTTTGCATTACCTGTGCTTTTTCCGTTTAAGAAAGTTTTGCTCTTCGCTACAATTTCTTCTTGCTCAGGAAAATAATCGACAAAAGTACTTTGCACTTTCATAAAGTTCACGGCTTTCTGCTCAAGCGGGAAAGTAAGGTCGTGCCATTGGGTAAGTACTGTGTTTTCTTTAGAGTTTACTTTACCCGTTAGCACATAGCTCGAATCTAATAGGCTTACGGATAACTGCTCACCACCCTTGAAATAGAATTTATAGTTGTCGTTCGGGCTTCCTTCATTTCCAGTACCGATTACATATAAACCTTCGTACTCCGGATAGAACAAAAAACCAAACTGGCCATTGGCACTCGGACTGGCATTCGCAATTTCTATGCTCTTTCCGTATTTTACCTTAAACAGTTTAACGGCTGATGATCTTTTCTTTTTTAAAAGGCCTTTTACTTCTACTGGCGCCTGTGCCATTGCAGTAAGTGTAGTGATGCACAAAAGTGCGCTCAGTAATGTTTTGATTTTCATTGGTTTAATTTGTATGTTGAAGAATTTTGATTAACGCTCTCTATAAGTTAAACTCTTAATTTTTCCGAAGCCGCTATAATTGGTATATGGTATTAAATCGCCATTTACAGGTGGAACGGTATAAACGTTAAGGCTTCCGTTTTGACCTTCAGGTAATGCCGGATCGTATGAAGCAACCATTAACTTATTTGAGTCTTTGTATTTTGTGATATTCTTAAACTCATAAAACTGTAAGAAAGAAATTTTCTTCGTTCCCATATCAAGCATCAGTTTGGTCGATTTTAAAGACATATCGTATTCGTAAACCTTACCCCCAACGCTATAAAAAATATAACCCAAATCAGGGCTTACCGCGTAAAATTCCGCATTGGTAAAATCTGTTGCTAAAATCTCGGCATAGTAAGACTGGGCATTGTTACCACTGTTAAATCGGGCCAGGTAGCGTTTTGATGAGCTGGGATCTTTGAGCACACTAAATACCTCACCGCCATTAAAGGCTACCCATTGCATATAAACCAAATCCATTCCGGTAGTAAAATTGAACAACTTCTGTGCATCCGGAGGGTTTGGCAATGTTGTACAAGTTGCCGCTGAACCAGTATGTTTTACAAATCTACGGTTGGTGGTATCGTAAAATATAGCATGTGCGTTACTCACAATAGCCGGATTTCCTGCAATGAAAGGAGCAACCTTAAATCCTTTTTGCTCGGCTGTTATATAATTTATGGGCGCAGAATAATATATGCTCTGTACTCGCTCGTAATAATAAGCATCCTGATTTCCAATCATATATGCGGCGCTTCCTGCACGTTGTTTAATAACATCTGCATAAAAACCCTCAGGAATATTTCCGTACATCTCATAGGTTAACCCCATGGTTTTTGTCCATTTAAATGTATTAGGCTCAACCTTTTGAGTGCTTTTATCAGTACCGAAATAAACACCATAACTAATTTGATCGGGGCCAAGTAAAAGACCTGTGTTATAGGTATAGGCCATTACGGGTTTTCCATCTAATTTTAGGTCTGAGCCAGTTGTGGCCAATAAATCTATAATCAAGTCGAAGGCATTGTTGGTATTTAACGAAAGCATATCTACTCTGGCTTTTCCCGATACATCACACATCAGCATCCAGCCTTCATTGATCTCATTTACCACTTTTAATGTAAAAGGATACCTGAATTTGACTCCGGTATTTTTATCAGTAACAGAATAATAGAACTGATAAGTACCCGCAATAATTGTCATTTTTAAATCGAGGTTCCTTGTTGTGGCCAAGGTAAAAAGCTTTGAACCGCCTAATCCATTCGGCCCAATGTAAGACCACTCGTAACTGTATTTGGATTCGTCTGTTCCAGCGTCCTGTGTAAACTTTAAATCAGGTTTTAAAACGAATTGTTTACTATATATTGCCGTTAAATCTGGCGCAATACCCCCAACAGCAGATAATTCATTTATATCATTATAATTGTAATTGCCCAGGTCTTTTTTACAGGCATTAAACCCTCCTGTAATGCAAAGCGCAATTATTAATATATATTTCTTGAAAGTCATAATCAATTAATTTAAGAGATAGATTTATTGAACAGAAGAACCCATAATCATTTCTGATCCGTCTTCTTCGTAAATGGTTTTTCCTGCTGCTTTTTGTTCGTTTAAATAACGTTGCATAAATTTTCCATATGCAGTAAGCTCTGCAATCGACATCGAGGTATCCATGTAGGCCGGGTCTATTCCCAATACCTGAACAATCAAACTCAATTTTTTCCTAGTAAAAGTACCCAGGTACCCATCTAACCACCTACCTGGTTTTTTAATAATATCATTTATAAACCACCGGTATCTGATAAAGCTTAGTCTTTGCCCCGTGGTAGCATTAATTAATTTATCTACCATATCGGCACTAAAGTTTTCGTTGGCCTCGAGCTTAAAAAACAGTGTAAAATTCTGTGCCTGCATATCAACAGATCTATGAAATTTAATCTTAACGGTATCCTGAAGTTTATTTTTTTTGATACTGAATGTTTGAGGTAAAGCATCGTAATGTTTTCCTTCTATGGCCGTCGAAA
The DNA here is from genome assembly GCF_058801365.1 of Pedobacter sp. GW822-FHT03F06. Lineage (NCBI taxonomy): Bacteria > Pseudomonadati > Bacteroidota > Sphingobacteriia > Sphingobacteriales > Sphingobacteriaceae > Pedobacter > Pedobacter sp. GW822-FHT03F06. The sequence goes on along the minus strand of NZ_JBXANE010000005.1, from coordinate 277,656 downwards.
CCGGATCGATTATCAGTTTATAAGAACGGTCTTTATCGCTTACTGTACCAGTTGTTTTGATTATCATATTTACAACTGAATCTGTACTTTTCGCCAAGGAAAAAGACATCACGGTCGAATCCCTAATTACTTCGCCAGTAAAAGCGGGCAATCTCCCAGCTTCATTAAAATAGATATTGTTTTTACCACTGTAGGTTTCCAGGTTTTTTTTGCAAGAATTTGCCAATATCAATATCAGTAAACCTGCAGTATAAAATTTAATTTCTTTCATTGGATTAATTTTTTTTGGTTAACGATATTGACTTTCTGATAATGGTAACGGCACTACTGGAACAATGGTAATATTGCCACTGCCGGTTCCGTTTCCTACCGAGGTTACATTCCGGCGTTTGTAATAATAAAACAGCTGTCCTTCTCCAAAAAACTCCTTTTGATATTCTTTTTGTAGTTCGGTATTTACATTCACGGTAGTAGCTAGGTTAGCTAAGCCCCTGTTAAGACGCACCACATTTAATTGGTTAATCCCGTCTGCAGCAACTGGTTCACATTCAGCAGCGATGTAGTACATCTCACTAATTTTTAAAAGTGGAATAGTAAACCTGAAAATTTTGGTTTTATCTACAACATCTGCGTATTTATAAAAGGTTCTGTAGCTTTTTATACCAGTTGATGGGATCTGCCAATTTAAGTTATACCTATAATCGCTTTCATTAGATTCGAAAACGGCTGTTAATCTTGCTGGTGCAGGCGCCAAAATGTTGCCCTCTGTAACCGCCGGATCAAACAGCGCAAGGTAATTGTTATAAAGCTGGGTATTCATTGTCCCGAATATCATTTCAGTAGAAAATACACGGTCAGGATTTACTTTCTCACTTAAGGCATTGGTGGTGGTAGTCCACTTAAATTTATCGGCCTGCTGAATAACTGATTTCGCTGCCGCGAGTGCCGATACTTTGTCTCCGCGATATAGGTAGGCTCTGGCCAATAAACCTTTAACAGCATAATAATTTAAGCGGTAGTTGCGACTATTGTTAACAAAATCAACCTCCGCATTTGCAGCGGGAGGATTAATCCCTGCAGTAATAATGATATCATTTTTGAGTAATTCTTCTGCGTGCTGAAGATCGCTCAAAACCTTTTGCATGATTTGATTTGCGGGCAAAAGCGGATTAATTTTCGATTGACTGTTTTCGTAATATGGAATAGATTGTTTGGTCGAATCTGCTGAATTGTATTTAGGGCCATATAGTCTTAAAAGATCCAGGTGAAGTAAAGCCCTCATGGCCAAAGCCTCTCCCTTATAAAGAGATTCCGTTTTCGTATCCAATACGCCAGTATACTTCTCAAGATTTTCTAAAAAACTATTGATATTTAGAATCGTAGAATAGGCGTCAGTCCAAATGGCATCGAATTTGGTGGTTGCGGGTTTATCCCCATAGGCATAAGAGGCAATTTTATATAAACTATGCGTTGATGGCACATTATATCGCTGTGCTAAAATCTCCACTGTAGAAAGGGTAAGGTTTTCTCCATATAGATTAGATTTAGCCAGGTTTATATACAAGCCATTTAATGCCGTATTAATTCCGCTTCTGCTTGAAAATACCTGCGTTTCTATAACCTTATCTTCTGGTTGAACGTTAAGGAATTTTTTGCAAGCGCCCAATAACAGCGTCAATACAATTGCTGCTACAGATAATTTTATACAATTCTTTTTCATCTATATATTTATTAAAATGAGGCCCTAAAACTAAATGATACGGTTCTGGCAAAAGGATAATCTATACCTCGCTCCTGCCTAATGGTCGATGCGGTGAAAATATCGTTTGCCAGTGCATTAACGGCGAAAGAGCGCATGCCCAACTTCTTAACCCAGGTTTTATTGTCGAAAGTATAGCCAATATTGATGGCCTCACCAGTTATTATATTTTCCTTTTGTACAAATCTTGAAGAAATCGGAGTGGTAGCGGTTTGCGATATAGATTTAAACTGTGCCACATCTCCAGGGCTTTGCCACCTGTCATACAAGGCTCTTTTATCCTGGTTAAGCGTTATATTCGAAAAGCTGATATTTTCAACCTTATCAAATAAAACCCTGTTAAATACATCTCCCCCGAGCTTATACCTTACATTAACGCCAAAAGTAAATCCTTTAAACATTAGGTTTGTGGTAAATACGCCTTCAACCGTTGGTGTTGTATTTCCTACCGGCAATATATTAGCGGCATTATAATCAAATGAGTATTGGCCACTTGGTGTTAAAAATACTTCCCTTCCTGTTGCCGGATCGATACCTAAAGACTTGGCAGCCCAAATGGTTTCGGCACTATACCCATCTGTAAATCTCAAAATACTTTTATTTAACTCCTGTTGTTTGTTTAATGAGTTCAATGTGTTTCCAAAGCCTGCATATTTACTCTTAAACATCGAGCCCGTAAGACCTAGCATCAATACAACTCTTTTTGCGGTATTATAAATGGGCGAATAATTTAATTTCACTTCTACCCCTTTATAAGTTAAGGTACCCGCATTTAAAGGATAGCTAAAAACACCTGTTGATGAGGGTAAATCAACCGCTACCACTAATGGGTCTGTCTTTTTAGTGTAGGCATTAATGTAACCCGTAAACCTGGTGTTAAAAAGCATAAAATCTAATCCTCCACTAATTTGTCTTGTTTTTTGTGGGGCTAAATCTGGGTTTCCAAGAGTGCTTAAATCAATGCCTTGTCCAAATTGATTGTAATTGCTATTACTGTTGTAATTATAAACGGATACAGAGGTTACATTTCCGTAATTCTGATTACCCGTTACTCCAATATTCCCGAATAACTTTAATCTGTTTATCCAATTTTTTCCTTTAAAAAGTTCTTCGTTATGGATGTTCCAGCCTAAACCAACCGAATAATATGGCGAAAACTGCTTATTTCTTCCAAAAGCGGTCGAACCATCCAAACGGTAAGAAGCATCCGCCAAAAATCTATTATCGTAAGCATAGTTTGCAGAAAGAGTTCCGTTTAGTGTTCTATAAATACTAGATGCAGCTTTAGGCGCTCCGTTCTCGGCATAACCGTAGGCAAACCGCGGATTCCCATTGCTTCCTTGCGGGAAACCTTCAGAAAGGGTGATAAAACTATCATCCTGCTTTTCATTAATTGTTGCCCTAAAATTTGCATTCAAAACATGCTTTTGGGCAATTGCTTTATAGTAGGTAAGCAACACATTTGCCTGATAAGATAAATTATTCGAACTACTATCCTGATAAGTTCCCTTTCTTAATAAAGTAACATCTTCAAAATCGCTACTTTCTGGTGCCCTAAAAATCTTTCCTTTTTTATTACCCTTTGTAATTTGAACCGCACCATTTAATCTTAAATCGGGCGTTAAATCATAATTGATATTTAAATTGTTCTGAACCTCTAAATTTTTAGTATTGTCGTATTGCGGAAGAGTGGCATCATACAACGGATTCCTAACTTTAATCTCCACACCGTTTGACTGTCTCGAAACCTCTAAATACCGGTCGGTGTAGTTCTTTTCAAAATATGGATTTGCATTTACATAATCTGAAAAGGAACCATAAGGAGAATTATAAGCAGAATAACCCCTGATGTAGGTAATATTATTAACGTTTAACTTGTTTTTCCTGTAAGTAAGATTAATGCTTCCACTATAGCTATCTCTTCCTGAGCCTTTCATCGCACCGGTTTGGGTTTTATAATTCATCCCTACGCCATAAGTAAAAGTATTATCCCCCCCCTGTACAAAAACGGATGAGTTGTTGCTGTAGCCCGTTTGTATAGGTTCGCTTAGCCAATAACTATCAACCCCTCTTTTAATTTTGGCTAAATGCGAATTATACAGTTGATCTAAATAAACCTGTTGCGTTGGGTTTCCGTCTGCTGCAGAATATCTTCCCGATAACCTTTCGAATTCTAGCTTTTCGGTTGCATTCATCATATTGTAACCAGATAAATCAGGACTTTCTACCCTGAAATCATTTGAATAAGTAAACTGAAGTTCTCCCGATTTTGGTCTGATGGTTTCAATAACAACCACGCCGTTTGATGCCCTGGCCCCATAAAGAGCTGTTGATGCCGCATCTTTTAATATCGTAACCGATCCCACTCTGTTAATATCCAAATCCACAATGGTTTGTAAAGTTGATTCGAAACCATCTAAAATAAATAATGGCTGGTTCGGATCTCCTCCAAACTGATCTCTTAAACTGGCACTTGGTACACTACTTTTACCCCTTACCTCAATAACAGGTAAAACATTTGGATTAGAACCCACTAAATTATTTTCTATCAATAAAAAAGAAGGATCTAATGTTCTTAAACTTTGGATAATGTTGTTATTCCCAACAATTTTTAAGTCATCACCAGAAAATGTGGCTGTACTCCCAGTAAAGGTGTTTCTATTCCTATTGATACCTGTACCTGTTACAACGACCTCTTTATCAAGCAACGTATTACTTTCTCGTAGTTCAATAGAAAGCGAGAAAGTTCCTCCGTCCTTAACTTGGCCGGTAACTGTTTTTGTTTCGTAACCAATAAAATTGATGGTGAACCTGTATGGCCCTGCCACTAGTCTTGGAAAGCTAAATACACCGTTCTTATCAGATGAGGTTGTTGTTTTAACCCCCGTTTGTACATTTTGAGCGATAACAGTTGCGCCTACAATGGTTTCTTTTGCGTCTTTAATAACCCCTTTAACAGATGGCGTTTGTGCATAGGCGCTTAAGCCCAGATAAAGGCAAAGCAGTAGCAGTAAGACACGTTTTGGAACGTTTCTTTTAGTAAAAATTTTAATCATGAAGTTAGTTAGTTTGGTCTAGTTGTGTTTAGGTTTTTTGTTTACTTCTTCTTTATATTATATCCCACGGCTGTTTTTTCTGGGGTCAGGTTATTGAGCGAACAAAGCATATTTAAGAAAGAGTCAATGTCATCGCGTCCGAATTCATATTGTCCAGTAAATACTTTTTTGTTTAACTGACCTGCAGAATATTTTATTTTAATGTTCAATTTCGTTTCAAGTGCATCAAAAACGCCGGCTAAAGATTCGTTATCGAAAATAATGGCGTTTTCGGTAAAGATAGCCTTGTTCTGGTCTAAAGTTTCCAGTTTCTTAACTGGCAGCATATTAACCTCTTTCACATTTGCAGCATAGGTTTGCATATTTACCGTAAATACTTTCCCCGGTAATAAATACACTGTTTTAACACCTGCTGCCAGCAATTTATGTTGAGCCTTAACCACTACCTTTCCTTCAATTAATCTCACTTTAGTGTAAAGCCCTTTTTTAAAGGCGGTTATTTTAAAAACTGTTCCTAAAGCAGTAGTAGCCAAGTTGTTGGCAAAAACCGTAAAAGGTTTGGTCTTGTCTTTATGCACCCTGAATAATGCCTGTCCGATTAAAACCACATCTCTTTTTCCCTGATCAAATGGAAAATAACTCACCTCACTGTTTGGATCAAGCTCAACAATAGTTCCATCCGGAAGCGTGTGCGTCTGTTTTATAGGAGAGGTATTGGTCACAAACTTAGCAACTCTAGCAGGCACCCTCGTTTTAGTTAAAGCAGTAACATTAGATTTAGAAACCTGATTACTGTTAAATTTATAAACCACCAACCCTATAGTAGCAATCAATGCGATCGAGGCGGCATAAGCCAAATAACGCAACCGGCTTCTCTTCATTTCTATAGTATCGTGGATATGGTCTAACACATTTACATAAATCCGGTCTGATACGTCGCCATCAACTTTTTCATTCGGTTCAAAATGCGCCCACTCCTCGCTGTTTAAATAAATTTCACGGTTATCTCCATCAGCTAAAAATTTACTTACCATGCGGGCTTCCTCGGCAGTACACTGGCCGGCAAAAAACTTCTCAACAAGCTTTTGGTTGATTTGCATAACTACATTACGTTTTTGAAAGCGCTTTACCCCTATAGGGTTGAAATTATTTTATATAATTTCTGAAAAAACGATTTTTATAACCAAAAAAGGCAATAATTATTTGTTAATAATGGCCGACATGATGATGGCCAACGAAATAATAGAAGAAAACGCAGCTCTTAGCTGCTTTAATGCCTGTGATATATGATTTTCGACTGTTTTTGGAGAAATAGAAAGCATTTCTGCAATTTCTCTATAAGAATAGCCCTCTACCTTACTTAATTTGAATACTTTTTTTCTAACAGGTGCCATTTGTTCGATGGCCTGCTCAAGTGCATGGTGCATTTCTGGTTGATCAACTTCATTCTGCAAAGCATAATCATTTTCCACTATAGTCAAATGTTTTTTGCCAACTGCCTCCTTTCTAAGCTGATCGATAAGGATTGTACCCGCAATGCGGAAAATCTGAGCTGATAAACTATATTCCGAAGAAAGACTTTCTCTCTTTTCCCAAAGTTTGATAAAAGTAAGCTGCACCACCTCTTCGGCCATGTAAACTGAACCTGTTTTTTTCAGTACATAAGCGTAAAGTTTTTGGTTGAACAAACGGTAAACTGTTTGAAAAGTTTGTAAGCAACCCGACGCTAAATCAACAACATAGTCCATTAATAGGGATTCCTGAGAAAATAAAAAGGGTGATTTTACTAGTTATTCGGAGCGGATGATAGGCCAAAGATATTTTTTCATTAAATAAGAATCAACCCATTGTTAAGTTTTTCATGCATTTTAATGAAAAAACAGGCTTTTCGTTCTTAAACAAACGTTTGTCTTATTTTTACCATTTTCATCATTTTATAAGAATTTCAATTGAAAACCGGCAAATAGTTAAAATTGATAACCAATTTGTAATAAACACGTTATCCTAATATCAGATTTCTTTCAATTGATTAGAACTATTTTTACATTTACAGTGATATGGTGAGCAATAATTACAATGATCTATTACGGAAGATAGACGAGTTTATCCGCAAATTTTACCTGAATAAAATTTTGCGGGGCAGTATTTACGCTGCAGCCATACTTTTAGGGCTGTATCTCCTTGTTTTCCTAAGTCTGTATTACCTCAATCCAACTGCCGGCTTTAAAACCTTTGTATTTTTTGCCTATCTCCTCATTGGTATTCTACTGGTTGGCTTTTTAATCATCAAACCTCTGCTTTCTATGCTCAAACTGGGTAAACACCTCACTTTCGACGAAGCATCGGTTATCATTGGAAATCACTTTTCCGATATTAAGGATAAATTATTGAATACCTTACAACTTCATCATTTATCCGAAAATCATCCTGAAAACAATCACCTTATTCTCGCCAGTATCGATCAAAAGATCCTTGAACTTAAACCTGTCCCCTTTTACACCGCTGTTAGCATTAACGATAACCGGAAATATCTAAAATATCTTTTTGTTCCTCTTTCTATTATTCTGTTAATTGCCATTATTGCACCCACTATTTTACGCGAGGGCACGAATAGTTTTTTTAAGTACGATGAGTACATTGCACCTAAAGCACCTTTCAGTTTCACAGTTTTAAATAAGAGTTTAACAGCTACACAAGGTGATGATGTAACCCTAAACGTTAAACTGGCCGGCGACGAACTCCCTGCCGAAATTTACGTTGAAGACGGAAAAAACACCTATAAACTCGAAAAAGAGAGCATCAGTAAATTTAATTACAACATCAAAAATATACAGAGCGATAAAAAATTGGTTTTTAAAGGAGGTGGTTTTAGTTCAGCTGTGTTTACTATTTCTGTGAAACCCCGTCCCGAGTTACTTAATGCCTCCGCAACCTTAAATTATCCGGCCTATTTAGGCAAAAAACAGGAACTGATTGCCAATGTTGGCGATATGCTCCTACCCGAAGGCACAAAAGTTACCTGGAACTTTAAAACTGGCCAGAGCAGTTCACTCCTGTTCATTTTAAATGGAACCGAAAATGTTTTAAAAGTTGAGGATAATGAATCGGCCTTTAATGCAACCATCAGGAACAATTCAAAATATAGCGTTACCCCTAAAAACCAATACGTTACCATTAGAGATTCGCTTTCACACCAAATTACCGTAGTTAAAGATCAGGCACCAGGTATCAACGTTGAAGAAAAGCCCGACTCTGCGAGCAATAAAGCTTTATATTTTAGCGGACAAGTAACTGACGATTATGGTTTTAGTAGATTAAGTTTTAAATACCATCTCAAAGAAAATAATCGTATTGTGGGTACAGTTACCAAAAATATTGCCATTAAGAGCAATGCGACAGAAAATAGCTTTTTCTATTTCTGGGATTTAAAAACTGCGGCTGCCAAACCTGGTCAGGAAATTGAATATTATTTTGAAGTAGCCGATAATGATGGTGTAAATGGCGCAAAAGTTACCCGATCGGAAATTAAAACCTTTAAACAGCCTACTAAAAAAGAAACTGCCGAACAGGTAAATGCCAGCAACCAGGCATTAAAACAAAAAATGCAATCGGCCATACGCCTCGCCAATACCATTGAAAAAGAAAGTAAAAAGGTAGCCGAAAGCCTCATCGATAAAAAACAGATTTCTTTCGAAGATAAAAAACAGATTGAAGCCCTTTTAGACAAGCAGAAACAGCTTGATGAGGCTGTTAAGGAAATAAAAGAACAGAACGATAAAAATATTCAGCAACAGGAAGACCAAAAGCAAACCGAAGAGCTGTTAGAAAAACAGAAACAGATTAAAGACCTGTTTGATAATGTACTGGATGAGAAAACAAAAGAACTTTTGCAAAAGCTGCAAAATCTGATGAATGAGAAAAATAAAGACCAAACGCAGAATGAGCTCTCGAAAATGCAGTTGGATAATAAAACCCTCAAAAATGAACTCGACAGGATTTTAGAACTCTACAAACAACTCGAGTTTGAACAAAACCTTCAAACCGATATCGATCGTTTAAATGAGCTGGCTAAAGAACAAAAGGAACTTGCTGAGCAAACCAAAGATAAAAAACAGGATAATGAATCGTTAAAGCAAAAACAGGATGTACTTAACAAAGAGATGAAAGACCTGAAAGACGATCTAAAAAAACTGGAAGAAAAAAATCAATCACTTGAAAGGCCAAATCCTTTCGAAAATCCTGAAAAAGAGGTGCAGGATATACAAAAAGAACAGCAGGACAGTAAAGACGCTTTAGATAAAAAGGATTCGAAAAATGCAAGCCAGAAACAGCAAAAAGCTGGTGAGCAGATGGAAAAACTTTCTAAAAAAATGAGTGATATGCAGCAACAGGGCGAAGAAATGGAAAACAACCTGAATGCCAAAGAGTTGCGCCGCCTCTTGGAAAACTTATTGACCACTTCTTTTGATCAGGAAAAAGTAATGCTTGCTTTAAAGAAAATGACCGCGGCCGATCCTTCTTATACCAGCAACGTTCAGAAACAGCGTAGCATTAAAGACAACCTTAAAACTATTGCCGATAGCTTATATAGTTTAAGCAAACGCGTTCCACAGATAGAATCGACAGTTAACGAGGAGATGAACAAAATCAATTTCAACCTGGATAAAAGTTTGGAAAGTTTGGGTGATAGGAGAACACCTGAAGCTAACCGTTTTCAGCAGTTTACCATGACTTCTATCAATAATCTAACCTTGATGTTGAGCGAAGCCCTAAGTCAGTTGCAAAACATGCAGAAAAACGGTAAGGGCGGTAGCGGAAAGAAACAAAAACAAGGGATGAAGCAGCTTTCGCAGATGCAGGAACAGTTGAATAAAAGCATGCAAAAAGCCCGGGAGCAAATGCAAAAATCGGGCGATAATCAAGGTAAAGTTGGCAAAGGACAAATGAGCCAGGAGTTTGGTAAGATGGCTCAACAGCAACAAATGATCCGTCAGGCGCTCGAGAAGATTAACCGTGAAGAGAACAAGGATGGCACAGGTAAAATGGGCAACCTAAACGAAGCCATTAAAGAAATGAAACAAACCGAGAGCGATCTGGTTAACAAACGTTTGCAACAAGAAACCCTAAACAGGCAAAAAGACCTCTTAACAAAGTTATTAGAGGCAGAAAAAGCCGAACGCGATCAGGAAGAAGATGCTAAACGGGAAAGTAAAGCCGCTAAAGAGTTCCCTCCATCTTATCAAAAAATGGTCGATCAGTTTAAAAAACAGCAACAAAATGGTAATGAGATGCTGCAAAAAATGCCTCCTAGTTTAAATTATTACTATAAAAACAAGATCGCTGAATATTTAAAATCGTTGAATATGGTGCGATGATGTTAGGAGTTGCGTCACCCTGATCTTTAGCGCAGCGGAAAGCTACGGAGCAAACCTAGCCTTAAGCGAGTTCACTGAAGGTAATTTATTTCAGGGTCCTTATCAAAAAGGTGCTGAAACACGTTCGAAATAATAGAAGTGATTCCTGAGGATACGAACCATAGCTTAGGAAGACATAGACTCATCGAGTTTTTTTATTATATTTGATATCATGACAAGCACAGCCATAAGACAAAGATTAATTACTTACCTATCTGATGCAGAGGATAATAAAATAAGAGCAATTTATACGCTTCTTGAAAGAGAAATTGAAGATGGGCAATCATTTAACTTGTCTGATGAACACTTGGATATACTTGATAGAGAACGGGAACTGCACCTAAAGGGCGAAACCAAATCTTACAGTAAACAGGATTCTCTGGATATCATTAAAGGCCTTAAAACACTGTAATGTACACCATTCAGATAAAGCCCATTGCTGTTCAAATGGCAAAAGATGCTTATGATTGGTATGAAGAACAAAAAGAAGGGTTAGGAGATTTATTTCTGTCAGAACTAAGCAGGTGTTATACCAAGTTAGAGAAGAATCCGCTCTTCTATCAAAAGCTAAAAAAGAATTACCGCCATTTAGTCCTGAGCAAATTTCCATATGTGCTAATATTTGAGCTTATTGAAAATGATATCATCATCTTCGCAGTTTTTCATACAGCAAGAAGCCCCAAACTAAAATTCAAAAGGAAATAACTTCCTAATCAGCAGATGCCTTTTAACGTTTAATATTTTCTTAAATTTGCGGCCATAAACACCACAATATGCCTGCAATATCATTTTTCACAGAATCAGTTAGCTATAATCTTCCTCAGAAGCTTAAGGTAAAGAAGTGGATTAAAGCTACGATTGAAAAAGAAGGCTTTAAGTTGCAGGAGCTTAATTTTATTTTCTGTAGCGACGAATACTTGCTGGGTATCAACCAGCAATATTTAAACCATGATACTTATACCGATATCATCACTTTCGATAACTCAGAAGAAGAAAAACAGATTGTAAGCGATATTTTCATCAGCATAGAGCGCGTTAAAGAAAACGCCAAAACCTTCAAAACAATCGAATTTGATGAGGTTTGCCGCATTATGATCCATGGTACGCTCCATTTACTGGGTTACAAAGACAAAGGAAAAGCCGCTAAAAGCCTCATGACGCAAAAAGAAGATGAGTATTTAAGCTATAGAGCAGAAGCTGGCCTGATCTAAGTTTCTTTTTAGTTACACATTACATTCATTTTCAGGTTATCCACTGGCCTTTTATCATTCGCGTGGCAGAACCAACTGACCACAGCAAATGACTCCCCTTTTATTTACTTCCACTCAAGTAAACCACTACTAGCATTTTTTAATGCATAAATTTCGGGGTTTAAACGGGCTTTGTTCGGGTACCATTGTCACAACTCTGTCTTAAGTCCGAACTAACTCCGAACCAAACCCGTCTCAACCGTTAATTTTCCATAAGTTTTTTGCCAGCTCTTTCAATCAGACTTTGCTGTATAGTACATTTTAACAGCTAATTTTAAATCTATTGTTATCAATTTTGTTTGGAATACCTCCCTGCGCTTGTTTCCCGTTCGTCTAATAGTTATGGGCGTTCGTCGACAATTAGACTATACTGGTATAATACACCGAAATTCCCTGCAACATTTTCAACCAATTGCAGTCTTATATTCAAAAAACGGCAATTACATAATGCGCTGGAATTTATATCCTGTGCATTATATCAAGATAAAGTTTAGTTTTAGTTAATGATTGAAGCAGCGGTGGAGCGAGTCCGACCGCTGTTTTCTTTTTACTGAGATGATGCAGCAATGCCATATGAACTAAGAACAGACAATCCAATACATCAATATTCTGCCATTTTTAGCTGATACAGAAGCCCTTTACAATTTGATTATGCCGTTCCAAATATTTTATACTTACTTTTGCACTAATTTTCCTTTATAAATCCGAAATACAAAAAAATTGAGCACACTAATTGCGGCAGAAGGCTTAGGGCATGGTTATCATGACGAATGGCTATTTAAAAATTTAACCTTAGGTATTAACTCTGGTCAGCGCGTGGCGTTGGTTGGAATTAATGGTGCAGGTAAGAGTACACTTTTGAAATTATTGGCAGAAAGGTTCCCTCCGCTCGAAGGTAAAATTGTTAAAAATAAAGCTGTTAAAATCGGTTTTCTCGATCAAGAACCCCAATTTACTGAAGGCTTTTCTATTAGCGACCACATATTCTCGCTAGAGAATAAACAACAACAGTTGATTAAGGAATATGAAGAATTAATTGAAGACCCTAATCCAGATGAAAAAACGCTTAATCGGTTGTATGAAGAATTAAGCGAACACAATGCCTGGGAATATGAACATGAGATTAAAACCATTTTAAACAGAATGGGTATTACTCATCTTCAACAGAAAATATCTACCCTGTCTGGTGGGCAAAAGAAACGTTTGGCCCTGGCTAAGCTTTTAATTGAAGATCCGGAAATTTTGGTGCTTGATGAGCCAACCAACCATTTGGATATTGATACCATTGAATGGCTGGAGAAATTATTAACTACAGGGCAAAAAACAATTTTACTCGTTACGCACGACAGGTACTTTTTAGATAATGTTTGCAATACCATTGTAGAGTTAGATCGAGGAAAAATATTTAACTATAACGGAAATTATGCTTATTTCTTAGAAAAGAAAAGCGAAAGGGAGGCTTTAGACGCAACGGTTTTACACAAGAACCAACAGCTATTAAAGAAAGAATTAGAGTGGATGAGGCGCATGCCACAGGCCCGGGCAACGAAATCTAACGCAAGAATTAATGCTTTTTACGATTTAGAGGAAAAAACCAAGAAAAAGACTGATAATCAGAGCATTAACCTCCAAATGAAGATGTCTCGTCAAGGTGGGAAAATTATTGAGCTAGAACACATTCAAAAAGCTTTTGACGGACGTCCAATCATCAACGATTTTAGTTATACCTTTAAAAAAGGTGATCGTATTGGCTTGGCTGGAAAAAACGGAACCGGAAAATCTACTCTATTAAATATTATTACCAGCCAATTAAAACCAGATGCAGGTAAAGTAGACACAGGTGAAACTACTGTTTTCGGCTACTATAAGCAGGGCGGATTAACCTTCGATCCAAAGGAAAGAGTAATTGATATTGTAAAGTCTGATGCCGAATATATTAAGATGGCTGACGGTTCGGTGATTACTGCCTCTGCCCTATTAACCTTATTTCTATTCCCGCCCAAGAAACAACATGGCATGGTTGAGAAATTAAGTGGTGGCGAAAAGAAGCGTTTGAACCTGATGAAAGTACTGATGCAAAATCCAAACTTTTTAATTTTGGATGAGCCAACGAACGATCTTGACATCGACACACTAAATGTTCTTGAAGAATTTTTAGAAAACTTTCCCGGCATATTAATGCTGGTTTCTCACGATAGATACCTGCTCGATAAAATGAGCGATCAAATATTTATCATGGAAGGTGAAGGTGTAGTTAAAATTTATAATGGTAATTATTCTGAGTACCGTTTAAGTTTAGAACAACCAAAAGTAAAAGCAGAAACCAAGAAAACCCCTGCTCCTGTTGTAGAACAATCACCTATCAAAACGGCAAAGAAATTAAGCTTCAAGGAGCAAAAAGAATTAGAAGATAGCGAAAAAGGTATTGCAGAAACAGAAAACAAAATAGCTTTGCTTAACGAAAGCTTAGTTAAAATTGACGCGACCGACTATATAAAGATTCAGGAAGTTTCCGCCGAGATAGAATCACTTCAAGCAAAGCTTGACGATCTCACCATGCGTTGGCTAGAACTTTCAGAATAACAAAAGCGCAATTCAAAGATGTTTTCCGCGTTATGTTTCACGTGGAACATCAACAAATCGTCATGCTGAACTTGTTTCAGCATCTCGTAATACTAAAATAAAAACCAATTGTTCCACGTGGAACAATTAAAGAAATATAAAATAAAATGTTTTCAAAATACGATTTGATTGTTGTTGGTGCTGGTCACGCAGGCTGTGAAGCTGCTGCTGCTGCTGCCAATTTAGGATCATCTGTTTTATTAATCACAATGAATATGGGCACCATAGCCCAGATGAGTTGTAACCCTGCCATGGGTGGCGTAGCTAAAGGACAGATTGTTCGCGAGGTGGATGCAATGGGTGGTTACTCAGGCATCATTTCTGATAAATCTACTATTCAATTTAGAATGCTCAACAAATCAAAAGGTCCCGCCATGTGGAGCCCAAGAGCACAGATTGATAGAATGCGCTTTGCAGAAGAGTGGCGTTTAGCACTAGAAAGAACACCTAATCTTGATATATGGCAAGATAGTGTTATAGGTTTATTAGTGAAAGATAATACGGTATATGGTGTTAAAACTTCTTTAGGTATCGAAATAGAAAGTACAGCAGTAGTCCTTACCAATGGAACTTTTTTGAACGGTGTAATGCATATCGGAGAAAAGAAATTTGGAGGAGGCAGAACCGCCGAACGAGCTTCAACCGGAATTACCGAACAGCTGGTAGAATTGGGCATGGAAGCAGGCCGAATGAAAACCGGTACTCCCCCGCGCGTAGATGGAAGAAGTTTGGATTATACCAAAATGGAAGAACAATGGGGTGATGAAAACCCAGGTAAATTCTCCTACACAGATACTGAAGTTTCAACCGATCAACGTTGTTGCTGGATCACCTATACCAATGGAGATGTTCATGAAACTTTAAAAGAAGGTTTCGAAAAGTCGCCAATGTTTACCGGAAGAATTAAAGGTTTAGGGCCGAGGTACTGTCCATCCATTGAAGATAAAATTAACCGTTTTGCGGAGCGTGACAGACATCAGATTTTTGTTGAACCAGAAGGATGGAATACTTGCGAAATTTATGTAAACGGATTTTCGACCTCACTTCCGGAAGATGTACAGTTTAAAGCTTTAAGGTTAATACCAGGTTTTGAACAGGCCAAAATGTTCAGACCAGGTTATGCCATCGAGTACGATTTCTTCCCACCAACTCAACTATCGTTAACACTAGAAACTAAATTGATCAGCAATTTATTTTTGGCAGGACAAATTAATGGAACCACAGGATATGAAGAAGCGGCTTGTCAAGGTTTCATGGCTGGTATAAATGCACACCAAAAAATCACTGATAAACACGAACTGATCATGAAAAGATCTGACAGTTATATTGGTGTTTTAATTGATGACCTGGTAACTAAAGGAACGGAAGAACCTTATCGCATGTTTACATCAAGAGCCGAACACCGTTTGTTATTAAGACAGGATAATGCAGACATCCGCTTATCTCCTATCGGACATGAACTGGGTTTAATTTCTGATGAGCGTTTAGAAAAGGTAAATCGGAAAATTGCAAATGCCGATGCTTTGGTTAAGTTTACCAAAAACCAAGGTATTGAAATGAGTGATGCCAATCCAATGCTCGAAAGTTTAGGATCGAGTGTTTTAAATCAAAATGTTAAAATACATAGTTTGGTTGGCAGACCTCATGTTGGTTTACCCGATCTGATTAAAGTAAGCAAACCTCTTGCTGATGCGACAAAAGATTTAGACAACGAAACGATTGAGCAAGCAGAAATCAAAATCAAATATGAAAGTTATTTTGAAAAGGAAAATGAAATTGTAGCTAAAATGCTGAAGATGGAAGACAAAGAAATTAAGCCAGATTTCGATTACAATAAAATTGTTTCCATTTCAAAAGAGGCCAGAGAAAAATTATTTAAGATCAAACCACGGACTTTGGGTCAGGCATCGCGGATTTCGGGCGTTTCACCTTCCGATATATCTGTTTTAATGGTTTATATTAATAAGTAATTGATAGTCAATACTTTAACTATTTAAAAACAGACTTAAAATAAAGCGATATAAGCTAAAAAAAAGATTTTTTAATGTTACGGTTCCAAAAAATATAAAAATTCGTCAGAACGTTTAAAATATGCCAAATTTAAAAGCTCAGTATTTTAACCTTAAAAATTTAGCGGTTGTTACAACCTTGCTCCTATTTTTTGGTTGTGCAAGTATCCAAACACCACAAGGTGGACCAAAAGATACGAAGCCACCAAAAGTTTTAAGCATGACCCCAAAAAATCAAACGAGGAATTTTAATGCTAAAAAAATTGTAATCGAGTTTGATGAATATTTTAATCTTAAAGATGAGTTTAAAGAATTTTCTATTTCACCCGATCAGGAAAAACTTCCAGAGTTAAAAAAGCGACAAAAAAGATTAGAAATCAATCTTAAGGATTCTTTAGAAAAAAATACGACCTATACCTTAAACTTCGGAAAGTCTGTGGCTGATGTTAACGAGGGAAACGTAGTTAAAAATTTATCTTATGTTTTTTCTACCGGCCCAGAAATAGATTCGTTATCGTTAAGTGGCAAGGTAATTAATTCGCTAACAGACGAACCTGAGAAGGAAGTTACCGTATTTATTCTGCCTTTGGAAAGAGATACCATTTTTGGAAAAAAACGTCCATCAATTTATACCACTACCGATAGTGCCGGAACGTACAAATTAAATAATTTAAGAAAAGGTACTTATAAAGTATATGCGGTAAAAGAAAGTAGCGGAGGAGGTGATAAAATATACCAGCAGATTTCGGACGAAGTTGGATTTGTAAAAGAGCCTGTTGTAATAGATAAAAATATAGAGAACATAGATCTGCAGATATTTAAAGAACTGGCACCAGAATTCCGGGTATTAGACCGAAAACTAAATAACGACGGAAGTATATCAATCAGCTTAAATCAGCAGCTTAAAAGTCCTAAAATAACCATTACAGACCCACCAGCTGTAGATGTAGGTAAGTTTGTCCATTTTTCTAAAAACAATGATACTGCCAAAATCTGGCTAAAGGATTTAAGTTTCGATTCAGTTAAGGTTGCCATACAAGATCAGGGCAAGGTTTTACAGACTTTAAATTTTACCAGGGGCAAAAAAGACACCTACACACGCGATGTAACGATTTCTGATAATTTATCGGGCGGTAAATTAAACCCTTTCCAGCAGTTAACCCTAAGCTTTCCTTTTCCGATGACTGCTGCAGATCCATCTAAAATCACGCTTTTAGAAGATTCTGTGAAACGAACAACTTTTGAGGTGGTAAAAGACAGCGTAGATTTTCTTAAATATTACATTAAATACCCCTGGAAAAATAAAAGAACTTATGATTTAAAATTAGCTGCAGGTGCATTTACTGCTATATTTAACGCTAAAAACAAAGATGTAACCAAACGTTTTTCACTCGAAAGCCCGGATGCTTATACCACCCTGGTATTAAATGTAACTGTTCCGGATACTTCGAAAAGATATGTTGTGCAGTTTTTAAGTGAAAAAAAGGATATTATAAAATCTTTTCCGGTTAGCAAGAATTCGAAGGTTACTTTTTCTAAATATCCAGCAGGCAAATATATGCTCAGGGTAATTTACGATGACAATAAAAACGGAATCTGGGACACGGGAAATGTTAAGGAAGGATACCAACCCGAAAAGGTTTGGTATTTAAAAGCTTTAATGGATTTAAAACCGAACTGGGAACGTGAAGATCCACTGGTGATACCTGCACCTCCAACTAAGTAAAAAAACCGTCATCTCGACTGGAACACAGTGGAATGGAGAGATCTATCTCGAAACAGATTTCTCCATTCCGTTTCACTTCAGTCGAAATGACGAAAACTATTGGTTAAACCAGCCCGAATACATGATATAATTATCAGGCAATTTATTCAATAAAGCCCTTTGCTCCTCAGTAATGGGCTTTATTTTTTTGGCTGGTGTACCCGCGTATAAATAACCTGTTTCACAAATGGTATTTTCCAATACGACAGACCCAGCTGCAATAATACAATACGCTTCTATAACCGCATGATCCATTACAATGGCACCCATGCCGATTAAAACATTATCCTGAACCGTACAACCATGTACTATGGCATTGTGCCCTACAGATACCCGGTTACCGATGTGTGTAGAAGCTTTTAAGTACGTTGCATGAATTACGGCACCATCTTGAATGTTCGATTCATTTCCGATTGTAATGGCATTTACATCGCCTCTAATCACGGCATTAAACCATACGGAACATTTATCACCTATTATTACATCACCCACTATTGTGGCGTTCTCTGCAATAAAATTGTCTTTTCCAATTTCAGGGTATTTATCTTTTACGGGTAGTATTAAAGGCATAACATTATTTTACGTCACCCTGAATTTATTTCAGGGTCTTATATGTATTGTATATATGATACGTAGATGCTGACCTAAATTTACTGCGTAGCTTTCCGCTGCGCTACAGGTCAGCATGACGATTCCACATTAAAAAACAGTATCTACCAGTTCTTTTGCATGTTCAGGATAGTCAGTAGTATAATGTAATCCCCTGCTCTCTTTCCTTTGCATCGCAGATTTGATCACCAGATAAGCCGTTTGAATTACATTACGCAATTCACAAAGTTTAACTGAAACCTTATTCTTTTTATAAAACTCTTCTGTTTCCTGGTAGATTAAAAATAAACGGCGATGTGCTCTTTCCAAACGGAAATCGGAACGGACAATACCCACATAATCACCCATAATTTTTTGCAATTCCCTAAGGTTATGCGTAACCAATACATCCTCGTTACTTTGCGTAACCCCTTTCGAATCCCATTCAGGAATGTGATCTGGAATAACATTATTCTTGAAGTTTTCAATAGCATCCTGATAAATGCGGTGAGCAAAAACCGTTGCTTCTAGTAACGAATTGGATGCCAAACGGTTAGCGCCATGTAAACCGGTAGAAGAACATTCACCACAGGCATAAAGATTTTTAATTGAAGAGCGGCCATATTCATCAACCAGAATACCACCGCACATATAATGAGAGGCAGGTGTAACCGGGATATAATCTTTTGTCATATCTATTCCAATTGACAAACACTTGGCATATATATTAGGAAAGTGTTTCAGAATATCTGCCTTCTTGCGCATGGTAATATCAAGGTAAACAAAATCATCACCCGATTTCTTCATCTCATTATCCACAGCCCTGGCTACAATATCACGTGGTGCCAACGATTTACGTTCATCATACTCATGCATAAACTCTTCGCCATTTTTACGTCTTAAAACACCACCAAAACCCCTAACAGCTTCCGATATTAAAAATGATGGGTACTCTCCAGGATGGTACAAAGCTGTTGGATGGAACTGAATAAACTCCATATTCCTCACTTTTCCTTTTGCGCGGTAAACCATTGCCATACCATCGCCTGTTGCAATAACAGGATTTGTTGTGGCCGAATACACATGTCCGGCACCGCCCGAAGCCATCACAGTCACATTTGCCACAATCTTTTCCACATCGTTAAGCTCTGTGTTAAAGGCATATATGCCATAACAGTTAATATCTTCGGTACGTTTATCCACAAACTCACCCAGGTGATGCTGGGTAATTAACTCCAGTGCGAAGTAATGTGTTAATATCTCTATGTTGTTATTCTCATGAATTTCATTCAGCAGCACCCGTTCAATCTCATATCCTGTGATGTCTTTATAGTGTAAAACACGGTGTTCAGAGTGCCCACCCTCCTTTGCTAAATCATAGAAACCGGCATTATCTTTATCGAAGTTTATACCATAATCAATGATCTCCTGAATACGCTGAGGTCCCTCTTTTACAACGATTTCCACAATTTTTTCATCACATAATCCGTCGCCGGCAATCAAAGTATCATCGATATGTTTTTCAAAAGAATCACCTTTATCCACCACAACCGCAACACCGCCCTGTGCGTATTTTGTATTCGATTCGTCTTCGTTCGATTTAGTAACAATCAAAACCTTACCAAACTTGGCTGCCTTAAGTGCAAAACTCAAACCCGCTATACCTGAACCAATTACCAGAAAATCTACTTTCCTCATTAATAAAAACATTTACTTTATCCACGATGTTAACAACTAGTTGATAAATGTTAACTCTGTGTCTAAATTATCCTAACAAATAAATTTGAATGTTTAAAGCTACTCTAAAAAGACAATTTGCCACAATCTTTTAAGTAATTTTTGAGCACCTTTGTACAAGTAATTAACTTTTTACCCACTTATAAACAATTAACATTCGGGTATTGATAAAAATTGAGCGACTTTTCGATAGTGCTGAAAATCAAACTCATGATATTAGAGAAATGTAATCTAAATGTTAGTAAACGATTAACAACTTATATAAAAGAACTTTTTTTCGAAACTTGCCAACAATACTAACACACTAATAAACAAACAAGATTTATTTATTTAAAAATACTTATTAATTATTGAGACGTTGAAAGCTTTATCTTTGACCAACGTCAAAATTCAAAAAAGGAAAATTTTAAAATGAACATAGATGTCTTAGAAGAAATCAATAAAAAAGGTTTCGCAGAAGAAGAAATTGATCCTACACTTGATCTTTTTGCGGAGATTGAGAAGTTAAAAAAGGAAAAGAATGCCATTATTCTTGCACATTACTACCAAGAGCCTGACATTCAGGATATTGCAGATTATATTGGCGATAGTTTAGGCCTATCTCAAGAAGCTGCAAAAACAGATGCTGATGTAATCGTGTTTGCTGGTGTTCATTTTATGGCCGAAACAGCAAAGATTTTATCGCCTGATAAAACCGTTTTATTACCAGATGTAAAAGCAGGTTGCTCATTAGCAGATAGTTGTCCGCCCCATTTGTTTAGAAAGTTTAAAGAAAAATATCCAGATCACCTGGTGATCACTTATGTAAACTGCACGGCCGAATTAAAAGCTTTAAGTGATATTGTTTGTACCAGTACCAATGCGGTTCAAATTGTAGAGAGTTTACCTAAAGACCAAAAAATAATATTCGGTCCCGATCGGAACTTAGGTGCTTATGTAGCAAAGAAAACCGGACGCGATTTGGTATTGTGGAATGGCGCCTGTATGGTACATGAAATTTTTTCGCAGGAGAAAATTACAAAGTTAAAAGAACGCCATCCGAATGCTAAATTTATTGCGCATCCGGAATGTGAAGAAGTGGTTTTGAAAATGGCCGATTATATCGGTTCAACAACAGGACTTTTAAAATACACGATCACCAATCCAGCTACCGAATTTATTGTGGCTACCGAAAGTGGAATTATCCACCAGATGGAGAAGGCAAATCCGACAAAAACATTTATTCCGGCGCCGCCGAATAACAGCTGTGCTTGTAACGATTGCCCATATATGAAAAGAAATACTTTAGAAAAACTATATTTATGTATTAAAAATGGTTTACCTGAAGTAACTGTACCTGAGCACATTATAGAGCAGGCCCGTAAACCGATTCAAAGAATGCTGGATATTTCAGCAGAGTTGGGTTTGTAAAAAATAAAAATCGTCATTGCGAGGAGGTACGACAGCCCGTCCCGACTTTTCGGGGAAGCAATCTTAACGCCTTCGCAGGTAGCGATAGTTATGAGATTGCTTCGTGCCTTGCAATGACGGAAAAATAATTACATGGAAAAAAACAACATTCTTAAAAATTACTCGGGCTTACTATGGCTTTTGGCAGGAATAACTGTTGGAAGTATTGTGGGCTTAATTTTTGGGAAAAGCGTTGAAAGTATTAAACCACTAGGCGATATATTTTTAAACCTGTTGTTTACCGCGGTTATTCCATTGGTATTTTTTGCGGTTTCATCGGCAATTGCGAATATAGACCGGACAAAGAAATTAGGAAGGTTATTAACCATTATGGTTTTGGTTTTTCTTTCTACCATACTCATTTCTGCAGTTTTAACCTTGGTTGCTACCTGGATTTTTCCTATCCATCAGCAATTAGGAAATACGCCTTTACCAACCGAAACGGAAAAAATACAGTCGTTTGGCGAACAGATGACCCAACTTTTAACCGTAGGAGAATTTTTTGAGATTGGAAGTAGAAAAAATATGCTGGCGCTGATTATTTTTTCAGTATTAGTGGGTTTTTCTACACTGTATTCCGGGAAAGAGGGCGATGGCTTTAAAAACTTCCTGGTTTCGGGTAATGAAGTGATGAAAAAACTCATCATTTTAATTATGAAACTAGGACCGATTGGTCTAGGTGCTTATTTTGCCTATCAGGTAGGAGTTTTTGGTCCACAGCTTTTTGGAACCTATGCAAAAGCATTAGGGCTATATTATGGCGTAGGTGCATTTTATTTTATCGTTTTTTTCACCCTATATGCTTTTGTTGCGGGTGGATTTAAAGCGATAAAAGTATTTTGGAAAAATAACATTGTACCGTCTTTAACTTCAATCGGGACATGTAGCAGTATTGCCACTATTCCGGCGAATTTAGATGGCGCACGAAAAATGGGGGTACCCGATTACATCACCAATGTGACGATTCCATTAGGCTCAACCTTGCACAAGGATGGTTCGAGTATTAGCTCTATAGTTAAAATTGCCGTTGTTTTTGCCATTTTTGGTAAAGATTTAGTACATGTTGATACCATTATTTTGGCCTTAGGCATTACTGTTTTGGTGAGTATAGTAGAGGGAGGAATACCAAATGGAGGTTATATTGGCGAGTTATTAATGATTTCGGCTTACCAATTACCACCAGAGGCGCTACCACCAGCTATGATTATAGGAACATTGGTCGATCCGATGGCTACTTTGTTAAATGCCACTGGTGATAATGTTGCGGCCATGTTAATTGCCCGGTTTACCGAAGGTAAAAACTGGATGGAGAGTAAGGATTTGTCATCCTGACGCAGGAAGGATCTGCTAGCTATGAAATACCAGCTGGTGTAGTTAAAGATTCTTCGCTATGCTCAGAATGACAATTAATTTTAAAAAATAAAAATCGGGGGCTTAGCCCCTAACTATCGCATATGTTTGAAAATAAAGAGCGTACAGATATTAATGAATTAGGTGAATTTGGGTTGATTAAACACCTCACTACTAATTTTAAAATTAAAAACGATTATTCGGTAAAGGGTGTTGGCGACGATGCTGCTGTTTTAGATGCTAAAGGAAAACAAACCTTAATTTCGACCGATTTATTGTTGGAAGGAATCCACTTTGACCTGGCTTATGTGCCTTTAATGCACTTAGGTTACAAGGCTGTTCAGGTAAATTTGAGTGATATTTATGCGATGAATGGAAAAGCTAGTCAGATTACAGTTTCGCTGGGTTTGTCGAGCAAATTTCCATTAGAGGCTGTTGAAGAAATTTATAAAGGAATTGAACTGGCCTGCAACAAATACAACATCGATTTAATTGGCGGAGATACATCATCAAGCAAGCAAGGTTTGGTGATTAGTATTACCAGTATTGGTTATGCCGATGCCGATAAAGTGGTATACAGAAATGGTGCTCAAGAACATGATTTATTATGTGTTTCGGGCGATCTGGGTGGTGCTTATTTAGGCCTGCAGATTTTAGAAAGAGAGAAATTAATTTATCTGGAAAATCCGCAGATTCAACCAGATTTAGAAGGGAAAGATTATATCATCGAAAGACAATTGAAACCAGAGGCAAGGATGGATATTGTTGCGCTTTTAGATGAAATGAACATCAAACCAACTTCGATGATTGATGTTTCGGATGGTTTAGCTTCCGAAATTTTGCATTTGGCAGAACAATCAGATAAAGGAATAACCATTTACGAAGAGAAGATACCTTTAGATCCAATGACTTATGAAACTGCCCGCGAGTTAGGTTTAGACCCTACAGTTTGTGCTTTGAGTGGTGGCGAAGATTATGAGTTATTGTTTACCATCAGCCAGGAAGATTATAAAAAACTGAAACATGATGTAGATATCACTGTGATTGGCCATGTTACCGATAAAAATTCGGGCTGCAAAATGGTTTCAAAATCGGAAAAAGTACATGAGTTGAAAGCCCAGGGATGGAATGCTTTTAAGAAATAAACTTTAATTTAAAAAACGATACGTCGTCATCTCGACTGTAGCGTAGCGAAATGGAGAGATCTGTTTACATAGATTTCTCGACTCGTTGCACTTCGCTCGAAATGACGACTTTTTGTTTTTAAGGAGTTATCTTAGCCGCTAATCACCATCAACAACAGCTCTATTCGCTGAAAAAGAGAAAATTTAAAAAAAATCGTCCTAGGTACGTCAAAAAAAATCACTAAATTTACAAGTTTTTAGCTATAATTTAGGCTAAAAAATTAAACAGATTTGCCTAATCTTCATTAAGATCTAAATACTTTGTATCAATCTGTTTGGTGGTTTTTGCACCTAATTTTTTAATCTTTTCTGAAGTATTGGTTAAATTTCCCGCACCGACCGACAATTTATTTATGGCTTTATCGTAAGCATCCTGTCCGTTTTTGATGTGTTTACCAATATTTTCCATATCAGCAATGAAGCCTACAAACTTATCGTACATGCTTCCGCTTAACCGGGCAATTTCCATTACATTCCGGTTTTGGCGTTCCTGTTTCCACATGCTGGCAATGGTACGCAAGGTGGCTAATAACGTTGATGGACTCACAATTACTACCCTTCTATCCCATGCAAAATTGAAAAGTTCGGCATCTTTTTGTACAGCAATACTGAAAGAAGATTCGATCGGAACAAACAGCAAAACAAAGTCAGGAGAATTGATTTTATATAAATCCTGGTAATTTTTAGAAGATAGCTCTAATATGTGATTCTTGATCGAGGCTAAATGGGCTTTTACAAAGCCGTCACGCTCTTCATCCGTCTCCGCGGATACAGAACGCTCATAAGCAACCAGCGATACCTTAGCATCAATTACAAGATGTTTGTTGTCTGGAAGATCTATCACCACATCGGGCTGGTAGCGACCGCCTTCGGCGGATACATGCGAGGCTTGAATGCGGTATTCCTGATCGCGCACCAAACCGGATCGTTCCAAAACCTTTTCTAAAATTACCTCTCCCCAATTGCCTTGCTTTTTGCTATCACCTTTTAAAGCTTTTGTTAAATTATTGGCATCTTCCTGAATCTGTTTACTTTGATCCATTAATAGTGAAATTACGCCTTTCAGTGTATTTCTTTCATCTGATTCGGCTTTGTAAACCTTTTCTACTTTATCTTCAAAAGCTTTAATGTTTTCTTTCAAAGGATTTAAAATAATATCCAGATTGGTGCGGTTCTGCTCAATAAATTTGCTCGATTTTTCCTCCAGGATTTTATTGGCAATTAATTCAAAGTCTTTGTTCAGTTTTTCTTGCGACTGCTCAAAACTTAGCTTTTGTTCGGCAAGTTTTTCTTTTTCGGCCAGGTAAAATGACCTGGTACTTTCCAACTCTCTGTTGGCATCGGCAAGCCGGTCGCGCTCCGCCTGCAACTCATCAATTAGGCGTTGCTGTTCTTGTTTAAGCAATGTGGTAATGTGCTCTTTTTCTGCAGATAAATTAGAAACACGTTCATCGGCTTTGGCCAGGCTGATCTTTAAAGATTCATTTTCACTTTTTGTTCTCTCGAAGTCTTCTACCGAGATAATAGAAAGAGCAGCCTGTGGTTTCTTTAATAATAAAATAACCAGGACTATTAAAATAACGATTAGTAAAGCAATACCCGCAATCTCCATAATGATAAAAATTTTAGCAAAAATGAAGATTTAAAATAGATATACCAAAAAATTTTAGTTATTGTGAACAGAAAATAACGGAAAAAAATTTCTATAATTGGGCATTAGTATTTTATAAATGAACGCATTAACAGTCCTCATATCCTGTCCCGATCAAGTTGGTTTAGTTACAAATATTACCCGCGTGCTGGCTGCTCACCAATTGAATATTATCGCCATGCGCGAGTTTGTAGACGAGGCGAATAAATCGTTTTTTACCCGTATTGCCTGCACCGGAAACCTGGGGGAGACTGAAAAATTAAAGGAAAAACTTTTAGAAAACCTGCCAAATGCTGCTTTGGTAAATTTAATTACCCAACAGGAAAAACAGATTGCCGTTTTGGTAACCAAAGAGTATCATTGCCTGGCAGAAATACTGATCAAAAACCAATTTAAAACCTTAGGGGCCAACGTAAAATGTGTAATAGGCAATTACGAAAGCCTGAGGGATTTTACCGAAAAATTGGGCATTCCTTATTTTTATGTCGATCATACCAATAAGGATAAAAGTGTATTTGAAGCTGAAGTAAAAGAAATTATCAACCGGTTCGAGGTAGATTATTTGGTGCTGGCTAAATTTATGCGAATTCTATCCGCTGATTTTGTAAAAGATTATGCAGGTAAAATCATTAATATCCATCATTCCTTTTTACCGGCTTTTATAGGTGCCAACCCCTATCGCCAGGCTTTTGAACGTGGTGTAAAAATTATTGGCGCTACTGCCCATTTTGTTACCGATAACCTGGACGAAGGGCCAATTATTACGCAACATACTAACCACGTAGATCATAATTTTGGGGTAAAAGAAATGGTTCGTGCAGGTAAAGAAATAGAAAAAAAAGTATTGTTAGAAGCTTTGGAGCTTATTTTCGAAGACCGCGTTTTTGTGAGTGGGAATAAGACGATTGTGTTTAAATAACTGATAGGCGTTATTCCACAAATCGTCATTTCGAGCGGACCCGATAGCTATAGGGTGCAACGAAGTCGAGAACCACGAAGTGCTCAGCGAAGCTAAATCTATTTTACAGATCTTTCTCCCGACTTAACGTCGGGACTGTGCTTCAGTCGAGATGACGTAACCGTTAGAAGGATCTTTTAAATTAAAACCAACTCAGTGAACTCTGCGTGCTTGGTTGTTTTTTCTCTGTGTTCTTTGTGGTAAAAAAACTATAAGCTTTTCAGCAGCATATTCGCCACATCTTCTCCTGTTTGTGCACCAATTGCTATACCCATGCCGTTACACCTGGTAGCGCAAAAAATATTTGGCTTAATTTCTTCTATAAGTGGTTCAAGAATTTTTCCAAAAGCCATAATGCCGCTCCAACAGTAATCGATTTCATAATTTCCTTTAGGAAGGATTACATTTTTTAGTAAATCTGCTAACGCCAGTTGAACCGCCTCGGTTTGACCAAATTCAGTGGTTTCTTCGGCTTTAAAATCGATATTTCTGCCACCACCTAATAAAACTCTATTATTTATATTCCTAAAGTAATAATAACCTTTATCGTAATGGAAGGTACCTGCTATTTTTAGTTCTTTAATGGGTTTGGTAATTAAAACCTGTCCACGGCCGGGACTAATATCAACACTGGGCAATAAATCTTTTACAAAGGCATTGGTGGTTACAATTAGGCGGTTACAGAAAAATTTTCCGTTTTTGGTTATCAATTGCGTACCCTTGTTTTCTTGTTGAATCTGATCAACCGTACAATTATTAAATAGGCTAATACCTAGTTTTTGTGCATATTGAATTAAAGCAAACATCATTTTACCACTATCAATCTGTGCTTCGTATCGGTTTTCGATTAAGGAACCGATGCTTTCTAAACCAAAGGAAGTAATTTTCTTATTGGCAAGGCCAAAGGCGTTGGGGCCAACAACATCGTTAATAAGACGGTTATAATGTTCAATTTTGGATACACATGTGTCGGCCAGAAAAATGTCATCATTTTTAAATAATTCATAGCCGCCTAAACATTGGTAATCAATGGTTTTATCGCCTAATAAATCACGCAGTTTAAGTAGGCCCTTCCAGCGTTTTTCTATAAGCCATGCCAAGCCATCTAAACCGGCACATTCTTCTTGTTCAATCAGTTCAGAAATACTACCGAAGCATGCAAAACCCGCATTTTTGGTGCTGGCACCTGTTGGTAAAAAGCCCCTTTCGAGTATAGCGATTTTTAAAGTTGGAACAGTTTTTTTAAGCTGGATGGCAGCATTTAAACCCACAATTCCACTACCGATAATAATGATATCGTAGGTAAAAAATGACTCCTTCTCCCAATATGAAAATGCTGTTGGCATAGTATAAATGTACCATTTTTTAACAGTCAAATAATATGGGAACGCTTTTTGATATGTGTTAAATGAAAAACATACAGAAAGAAAATGGGAGTTTATTTAATATTAATCATCCCGGTATTATTGCTGAGCATGTTTGTACAATGGCGATTTAGAAATAAGTTTTCTAAATATGCGGAAATGCAACTTAGCTCTGGTTTATCGGGCAAAGAGGTAGCAGAAAGAATGTTACATGATAATGGGATATACGACGTGAAGGTGATGAGTACCGAAGGACAATTAACAGATCATTACAATCCATCAGATAAAACCGTTAATTTAAGTACAGATGTGTATTATAGCCGAAGTGTAGCTGCCGCGGCCGTAGCGGCCCACGAATGTGGCCATGCCGTGCAACAGGCGAAATCATATAATTGGCTTAATTTAAGAAGCAGTATGGTTCCTGTGGTAAGTATATCATCTAATCTTTTGCAGTGGGTATTATTAATTGGTGTATTGTTAATAGGCTTTACCGGAAATCCAATAGTTTTGGCAATTGGTGTAGTAGGTTTAGCACTGGTAACCATATTTAGTATCATTACCCTACCAGTCGAATTTGACGCCAGTAACCGTGCATTGGCCTGGTTAAAAAATAATAATGGTGTAATGCAAACGCAAGAAGAAAATGCGCAGGCTAAAGATGCACTTTGGTGGGCAGCGATGACTTATGTGGTAGCAGCTGTTGGTGCATTAGCCAACTTATTGTATTACGCATCGATGCTTTTTGGAAGAAGCAGAGATTAAAGAGATATCTAAATATGAAAAACACAGAACGGCCGGGTAATCCTGGCCGTTTTTGGTTTGTATCAGTTTGGAAAAAATAATAGTGATTTTCTTTTTTCTGTAAAGCAGGTTTTGTGGTGCTTGGGTGAGCTCCGGTCCCGCTCCCGCTTCTGCCGATAGAAAAAATCGGCATCTCGCTTCGATCGGGTTTAGGTGGCAGGGTAGGTTGTACTATTTTGGGTTGCAGGGTGCAGAGAAACTATGATATACGGACCATGCTATTAAACATTAATAGTAGCAGGATTATTGCAAATTAAACCTGATTGACGTGAAAAGCCCGGAGCGAAGAATGTAGCGAGGACTTGAAACAAAAAGCAGGACTACCACTAAAATGGAATGCTGCAGTTGCTTTTCTAAAGAATAGATAAAAGAGATTGGTTGCTGTTACATCATTGTTGAGACAACGATAGAATTAATTTGATTCAGAGATTTCTCCATTTCGCTTCACTTCAGTCGAAATGACGATTTTTCAAAGAATTAATTCAGTTTATAAGGAGCGATTAACTGAAACTCTGGAATATCAACTTCGAATTCAGATCCGTCAATGTCGCGTTTCATTAAGTACGCACCTTTCATGCTGCCCATATCGGTTTTCAGATTACAGCCAGAAACATATACATGCGTTTCACCGGGTTGAATAATAGGTTGTAAGCCAACCACGCCTTCACCCTCTACCTCTCTTCGGCTACTGTTCGAATCGAAAATAAACCACTGGCGGCGCATTAATTGCACAGCATAATCAGAAAGATTAGAAATTTCTACGCGATAAGCAAACATATAATGTTCGTTGGCCGGATTTGAATATTCTGGCTGGTACACTGTTTCAACTGAAACCTTAACCCCGTCTGTAATAGCTGTAACCATGATGATTTACGAATGTATAAAAAAACCTTTCAAAAATCAAGCCAGTACTTTAGTGGCGTCGTAGTCGGCAAATTTTTCTGCCACTTCTTCTAAAATATTGTAAATGTTGTTGATATCTGGCTCGGCCACCAAACGCATACGGTAAGGTTTAAAATCTGGCAGGCCTTTAAAATAGTTTGCATAATGGCGGCGCATTTCGAAAATTCCGGTTTTAGGACCTTTCCACTCCAGCGATTTATCTAAATGTGTACGGCAAACTTCAATACGTTCTTCAATAGTTGGTCCGGCAAGGTGTTCACCCGTTTTAAAAAAGTGTTTTACCTCACGAAAAATCCATGGGTAACCGATTGCTGCACGGCCAATCATGATGCCATCTATCTCATATTCCATACGCCAGTTAGCCGCTTTTTCAGGACTGTCTACATCGCCATTACCAAAAATCGGTATTTTGATGCGTGGATTGCGCTTAATCTCCCGGATAAGTGACCAATCGGCCTCGCCTTTATATAACTGCGCTCTTGTTCTGCCATGAATGGTAAGTGCCTGAATGCCTACATCCTGAAGGCGCTCGGCCACTTCGTAAACATTTTTGGTGTTATCATCCCAACCAAGGCGGGTTTTAACGGTAACTGGCAAATGTGAAGCTTTAACAACAGCATCGGTCATCTTTACCATTTTATCGATATCCTGTAAAAGGCTTGAACCTGCGCCTTTACACACTACGTTTTTAACCGGACAGCCATAATTGATGTCAACCAGGTCGGGTCCTGCTGCAGAGGCAATTTCTGAGGCTTCACGCATGTGATCGATATCACCACCAAAAATCTGGATACCAATTGGCCTTTCATATTCGAAAATATCGAGCTTTTGTAAGCTTTTTGCAGCATCACGGATCAAGCCCTCCGAAGAAATAAATTCGGTGTACATCATATCTGCCCCGTTTTTTTTGCATACATAACGGAACGGCGGATCGCTTACATCCTCCATTGGAGCCAGTAATAATGGGAACTCACCTAAATCTATATTTCCTATCTTAACAGACATTTTCTATCTTCAACGATTAATAAAACATACAAAGGTACAAATAATGAATTTTGTAACACCTAACAAGGAGGAAATCAATCCTTTCTTACAATTACTTTTACTTTTATTTTACGCAGTTACAGGTGGACTTGTGTTTGGGATTATAGCTATTGTCATTGTTTTACTCATGTATGGCTTAGGAATAGTAAGTAATTTGGACATGCTTTTAGCTGGCGATACCAAGTATATTGCTGGTTTTAAAGTGATACAAATATTAAGTTCGATCGGAACATTTATTTTACCTCCAATTGCCCTGGCCTTAACAGAAAGGAAAAAAGTAACAGAATTTTATCTTTTCAAGCAACCAAAATTCTTATTAATTGTGCTCGTTCTGGCAATTATGATACTGAGTATGCCATTTATGGAATGGACCGTAATATGGAACCAAAAAATGGTTTTGCCTGATTTTTTGCACAAGATAGAACAGTGGATGAAGGAGAAAGAAGCTATTGCAATGAAAATGACAATTCAATTGATCACAGTACGCAGTAATTTCGATTTCATTGTAAACCTCGTTATGATTGCTGTAATACCTGCAATTGGCGAAGAATTAATGTTCCGTGGAGGTGTACAACGATCGTTAAACAGGGCTTTTGAAAACCCACATCTAGCTATTTGGTTATCGGCCATAATTTTCAGTGCCATCCATGTGCAGTTTTATGGTTTTGTGCCACGTATGTTGTTGGGTGCAGGGTTTGGTTACCTGTATTATTATAGCGGAAGTATCTGGTATGCCATGCTGGCGCACTTTATAAACAACGCCTATGCGGTTTGTGCCGCTTTTTATATGCAAAAACACCATATGCCACTTGATAAAGCTGACGAACCGATCGGTTTTCCATGGTATGGCTATTTAATTAGTGCAATAATTACCATAGCTTTGTTCAAAATTTTTAAAGATAACGCAACACGTGAGCGAAAATTGGGTTAAAGTATATACCACCAGCGATGCCTTTGCGGCCGAGGTATTAAAACAGGGATTAACAGAAGCCGGAATTCTGGCGGTAACGATAAATAAACAGCTCTCGGCATATAATATTGGCGAAATAAATGTTTTGGTGAATAAGGTAGATTTCGATAAAGCCATAGAATACATCGTTGAAAACGAAATTGAATAGTAGAAATGATCTTAAACCTTACACCCTTTATCGCTTACCTTAAATGAAAACCAGGGCAATAACCGCTTTCTTTTTTACCATTGTAATGCTTGGCTCTATCCTTCTGGGGAGCTACACTTTTACCATCTTTTATCTTGTTTTAAGTGTTTTGGCATTGTTTGAGTTTTACAAACTGATTAAAAACTCCGGAATAAGACCACACCGTAATATCGGTTTGGCAGCTGGCTCATTGGTATTTTTAATGGCAGCTGGCTTACACTACCTTAAATACGATGTGAAGTATTTGCTGCTTTGTATCCCTTTAATTTTCTCGGTTTTTATCACAGAGTTATACAAAAAGAACAAAATTCCATTTGCCAACATCTCGTATACTTTTGTTGGTTTTGTTTATGTAACCATTCCTTTCTGTTTTTTTCACGCCCTTGGCTTTTTGAAAAACTGGAACGAATATAACTTTCATCTTCCGCTGGCATTTTTACTGATGCTTTGGGCAAATGATACAGGCGCTTATCTTTTTGGGGTAAAGTATGGTAAACGCAAATTGTTCGAGCGCCACTCCCCAAAGAAAAGCTGGGAAGGTTTTTTCGGAGGGATGTTCACCAGTGTTTTGGTCGCTTTTGGCTTATCATTTCTGTTTACCGAAAGTCCGGCCTGGGTTTGGATCGGCATGGCTGTATTGATTGCTAGTTTTGGTACACTGGGCGATTTAGTAGAATCGATGCTTAAACGCAGTTTGGATACGAAAGATAGTGGTGGTTTATTACCGGGCCATGGTGGTTTGTTAGATCGTTTTGATGGATTGTTATTGGCTGCTCCAGTAGTTTATGCCTACCTGTATTTGATTTTATATTAAAGATGAAAGAAAATTTTAGCCACGGATGGACACCGATAAACACGGATTTGAACACTGTGTTTAAGCCTATCTATTATAGTCGTTTTAACGGGAATGAATGAGATTACATTTATAGTGTGGCTGCACCCAAAACGATACAATCGCTATTCTTGCGAAGAAACTGTATCATAAATATAGATTGTCATCCTGAGCTTGTCGAAGGACCTGTTTAGATGTCTAACAAGACGTTTCGACAGGCTCTCCGTAGGAGTCCTTTGGACAACGTGACAAATTCGAAGCAAATACAATTTATGAGACAGCCCTCTATATATTCTTTATAATTCTATTCAGCAGAGGCAACTAAAACATAGTAAGATCTTTCTAACTGTTCGCCAGTTTTACTTTGTATCCGCTCTAATTTTTTAAGGGTATTTTTAATGGTAAGACCTGCTTTTTCTAATAATTCTTTTACGGTTTCTACCTCGTAAAGTGTAAATCCATAAGGGGTAAAAGGGAGGGTTTGCATGAAAGTTTTATCAGCAAAACATATAGTTAAAGTGCCCTTAGGTTTTAATATTCGCTTAATTTCGTTGAGGTATTCACTTGGATTTGTCCAGAAGTATATCGTATTAACCGTAAAAATTTTTTCAAAGCGATCATCATCAAAGGGCAATGTAATGCCATCTGTTAGCTGAAAGTGAACCTTTCCTTTTGTTATGAAATCCTGATTGATCTTTTCGGCTTCGGCAATAATGGTTGCAGAAATATCAGCACCGAAATAATGGAGGTTTTCGGCTTTTGATAAGAGTTGAGCAATATGCCCGCCGTTACCATGGCCGATTTCTAAAACAGTTTCATTGTTTTGAAGACCAAGTGAATCAATTGCGGCGGTCGTCATACCGATATTATTGGCATGCATCATTTCGCCTGTTTTAATGCCGTGTTCACCTTCAGGACAACCCAATTGTTTGGCAATATTTTTTAAATCTTCTTCAGAAAGTTGCTGTTCCATAATCAAATTTAAAAATTTAGGCATTATGATTTTTACATCTTTTTTGCCAAAGCTTACAAGATTATTTAATTACCTGAACCGGCTTTTTATTTTCATCAATGGCCACAAAAGTAAAATCGCCGTGCACCGCCAACTCTCTTCCCTCGGCATACATCTGCTCGATATAAATTTCTACATTAACCTTTAAACTGGTATTCCCCACATGGTTTACCTTACCGATAAGCTCTACGATAGTGCCTGCCGGGATTGGTTTTTTAAAATCTATCCGGTCGCTGCTTACCGTAACCATAATCTGACGGCTAAAGCGGGTTGCGGTAATAAAAGCAACTTCGTCCATTAAATGCATGGCTGTTCCGCCAAAAAGGGTATCGTAATGGTTTGTTGTATTGGGGAAAACGGCTTTAAAAATGCTGGTTTTAGAATTTTCTATTCTTTCTTCTAGGGTCATGGGTTAAATATAGGTGCTGTAAAAAGCTTTGGCAACTTTCTAGCTATTTTTAGTAGAAAATTGCCAAATTAAAAGATTTGCCTTGAGAAATGGATACTGAAATGTAAAAAATGTGCTTTCAGTAATGCAATTAAGTAGCGAAATAACTAAAAACATGTCATCCTGAGCTTGCCGAAGGACAGTCTTTTTAGTTATTTCACGATAAGGGTCTTCGACAAGCTCAGACTGACAACAATCGAATTCTTAACTTAATAGTATTGGTTTCTGTGTGACAAAATTAGAACTAATTCACCTGAAGATCTGCAGCAAGTACCTCTTCGGCTTTACGCATTTCTTTTGCGGCTTCAACCATTTCTATTAGTGCCTTTTTGGTTTCGTCCCATCCGCGGGTTTTTAAACCACAATCGGGGTTTACCCAGAGTTGCTCGGAGGGAATAACAGCTTTTGCTTTTTTGAGCAACTGAACCATTTCTTCCCTCTTCGGAACCCTTGGAGAGTGAATGTCGTATACCCCGGGGCCAATTTCGTTTGGATATTTAAAATCGGCAAATGCGTCTAATAATTCCATCTGCGAGCGTGAGGTTTCGATGGTGATTACATCGGCATCCATATCGGCAATGTTTTGGATGATATCGTTAAACTCCGAGTAGCACATGTGGGTATGGATCTGTGTGTCGTCTTTCACACCACTCGCCGAAATTTTAAAGGCTTTAACCGCCCAGTTCAAATAGTTTTGCCAATCAGCTTTGCGCAATGGTAAACCTTCTCTAATGGCTGGCTCATCAATCTGAATGATTTTTATGCCTGCATTTTCCAGATCGCAAACTTCATCGCGGATGGCCAGAGCAATTTGAGTGCAGGTTTCTGATCGAGGTTGATCATTACGTACAAACGACCATTGTAAGATGGTTACAGGACCAGTTAACATACCTTTCATATATTTTGAGGTGAGCGACTGCGCATAGGCGGTCCATTTTACCGTCATAGGTTTCGGCCGCGAAACATCACCAAAAATGATCGGTGGTTTTACGCAGCGTGAGCCATAACTCTGTACCCAGCCATTTTTAGAGAAAGCAAAACCATCTAGCTGTTCACCGAAGTATTCAACCATGTCGTTGCGTTCAAATTCGCCATGAACCAAAACATCCAGATCGATCTCTTCCTGCCAGTTTACGGCTTTTGCAGTTTCTTTCGCAATGAGATCATCATATTCTTCAACGGTAAAAGTTCCGTTTTTAAGCTTTGCTCTCCAGCTTCTTACCTCTGCCGTTTGTGGAAACGATCCGATGGTAGTAGTGGCGTAACTTGGCAGATTGAGTTCCTGTTGTTTAATTTTTCTGCTCGAAAATGGACTTAAGCGTTCTGCATCCTGCTCTTTTAATCCTAAAACACGTTGTTTAACTTCGGGATTGTGGATGATTTTAGAAACTTTACGGTTAGCAATCGCGATCTTATTTTCCTCAAGTTTTTGCAGGGTAGATGCAGGGCTTTCGTTGGTGATCAGTTTTTTTAGGGTAGCTACCTCCGCAATTTTTTGTTTCGCATAAGCCAGCCACTGTTTAATTTCGGCCGAAAGGTTTTGCTCATTGGTTTCATTGTCTAAATCAACTGGTGAGTGGATTAAGGAACAAGATGGGGCAATCCATACTTTATCCAGGCCCCTTTTTTCTACTACTTGATTAATGATGGAAACAGATTTTTCGAAATCATTTTTCCAGATGTTTCTTCCGTCTACCAAACCTAACGAAAGGATAGTATCTTCCTTTAGTGAAGCTAAAGCCTCAGTCAATTGACCTTCAGCACGTACCAGATCGATGTGTAAAACATTTACCGGTAATGAAGTTGTTAAAGCTAAATTATTGCCCAAGCCTTCGAAATAGGTAGCCAAAACAATTTTTATCCTTGGAAAAGCCTTTCTGATCTCTTTATAGGCATATTCGTAAGCTTTCTTGTCTTTTTCGGTAAGGTCTAAAGTCAAAAAAGGCTCATCAAACTGAACATATTCAACATCCAAAGCATCTAAGCGGGATAATATCTCGATATAAACCGGAAGGAGATTTTTGATCAGATCGATTTTTTCGAAACCAGCTTCTTTTTCTTTTCCCAATAAAAGGTAAGATACCGGGCCGATTAAAACAGGTTTTGTAGTAATGCCCAATTGTTTTGCTTCGTAAAACTCATCGATAATTTTGGTAGAGAAAAGTTTAAAAGGCTGGTCTTTGTAAAATTCAGGAACAATGTAATGGTAATTGGTATCGAACCATTTGGTCATTTCCATTGCTACCACATCCAATCCCTCTTTTTGATAACCTCTTGCCATGGCAAAATAGAGATCAAGCTCTGAATTTCCTTTTTTCAATATCACTTCGTTATACCTTTTCGGAATGGCCCCAAAAGTTAAAGAATGATCAAGGACATGATCATAAAAAGAAAAGTCGTTCGAAGGAATGAGGTCAATTCCAGCTTCTTTTTGAAGGTTCCAGTTTTCGTGGCGAATGTTTTTTCCCACCTGAAGTACATTTTTGTACCCAGTTTTATCTGCCCAGTAATTTTCGCAGATTTTCTTTAATTCCCTTTGGCTACCTATTCGCGGATAGCCCAGATTTTGCGTTAGCATCTCTTTTAAAGATTAAGTAAATAAATCGTTTAAAAGCCCTTAAAGCAATATTTTATAATGTTTTTTGTTAGAAATAAAGAGGAAAGGTTCGCGCACAAGCAGCCTACTCATCAGCAAAAAGCTTAAAGCAAGCATATAAAATGTTTAATTTTATGGTGTACAATCAGACCTGACCAATTACTTTATAACGCGAAAGCACCGTCAATTCAATATAGGCAGGTCTCCTGACTTATTCCCGATCTTATCGCCTTCCCATCCCGGTAAACGGCACAGTGGCATGAATGATAAGACCGTTGTCTTTTTAATAAAAGACAGAATTTACAGTTGCGCGACAGCTCGTGATTTGCACACGATTCCCTATTAATCCCGGGTGTAATTCCGGGAACCTGTATCGGTTGATGAAAAATAAAGTTAAGAACTTACATCAAGGCAAATGTATGGATTAGGATTTAAAACTTGTAACAAATTTACAGCAAGCCGTTTTTAGCGCTTATTCTCTATTATATTTGATTACCTAACTAAACTTTATTATGATAAAAATCTACTTTAAAAGGCTTTTTATTGCTTTTTTAATGGTAAATAGCTATGCGGTGCTGGCGCAGGAAGTGCCAACGCCTAAATCGCATTTTGGTTTTGATATCGGCGACGATTATCAATTGGCCAATTATACCCAAACAGAAGCTTATTTTAAGAAACTCGCGGCATGTTCTGACCGCATTAAACTGGTTGATATTGGCAAAACCGAAGAAGGCAGAAGTCAATACATGTTAATCGTTTCTTCACCAGAAAACCTCAAGAAATTAGACCGTTACAAGGAAATTTCGCAACAGCTGGCACACGCAGAAATTACAGCGGAGCAGGCAAAAGCATTGGCCCAGGAAGGTAAAGCAGTAGTTTGGATAGATGGTGGCCTGCACGCCAACGAGGTAGTGGGTGCGCATCAGCTGATTGAAACAGCTTATGAGTTTGCCTCCAGAAAAGACCCTGAAACCCTGCGCATTTTGGATAACGTAATCATTTTGTTTACCCATGCCAACCCTGATGGGCAAGAACTGTTGGGCAATTGGTACATGAGAGAGAAAGACCCTAAAAAAAGAACAACCTCAGGTTTGCCTGTTTTGTATGAAAAATATGCAGGCCATGATAACAACCGCGATTTCTTTATGTTAAACCTTAAAGAAACGCAGAATATCGGACGCCAGCTTTTTGTAGAATGGATTCCGCAGATTATGTATAACCACCATCAGGCTGGTCCGGCGGGAACCGTTGTTGCCGGGCCTCCCTACCGCGATCCTTTTAATTATGTTTTCGACCCCACGTTGTTAACCAGTTTGGATGCCGTTGGTGCGGCCATGCACAACCGAATGAATGTAGAAAACAAACCTGGTTATACCCAGCGTGGAGGATCGGTTTACTCTACCTGGTACAATGGCGGTTTAAGAACCACCACTTATTTTCATAATATGATTGGGCTCCTGACCGAGATTATCGGGAACCCTACGCCTTCTGAAATTCCGTTAGTTCCTTCGAGATTATTGCCTAACGGCGATTCACCAAACCCGATTACCCCGAGGAAGTGGTACTTTAAAAACTCGATCGATTATTCGGTATCGTTAAACTATGCCGTTTTAAACTATGCGCAACGCTATCGCGACGAATTGTTGTACAACATTTACCAGATGGGCAGAAATTCGATAGAACGTGGTAAAAAAGATACCTGGTCTTTTTCTCCAAAAAAAATAGAAGCCATTAATAACGCGGCTAAAGGTGAAAAAGGGGCGTCAATTGCCGGAGGTGATGCAGATTTTGGGGCAAGGAGGCAGATCAGTATGAAAGCTTTTGATACGGTAATGAAAGCTCCTGCAAACAGAGATCCCCGCGGATACATTTTAAGTGCCGATCAACCGGATTTTAACTCTGCTGTTAAATTTTTAAACGCTTTGATCAGAACGGGTATTGTGGTTCAAAAAGCAACCGCTTCATTTTCCGTTGCGGGAAAAAATTATCCTGCCGGAAGTTATGTCATAAAAACCGATCAGGCTTTCCGTCCGCACGTTTTGGATATGTTCGAGCCGCAAGATCATCCAAACGATTTTAAATACGAAGGGGGTGCACCAATTCCACCATACGATGCTGCCGGATGGACTTTAGCTTATTTAATGGATGTGAAATTCGACCGGATTTTAAATGATTTTTCAGGGCCGTTTGAGAAAAACCCTTACGGAGAATTATTAAAGCCAGACAATAAATGGCCTAATGGATCAAATTATGTGTTAAGTGCAGCACAAAACGATTCTTATACTGCAGTGAACGATCTTTTGAAAAATAAAATTGAAGTTCACCGTTCTACTGAAAATGGCGATTTTTATGTTTCGTCAGCAGGGAAAGCAATATTGGAAAAAGCAAACATTAAACTCAAAACTGCAGCCGTACCAAAGGATAAGATTAAAATTTCTGCTGGCAGAATTGCGCTTTGGGATACCTATGGAGGCTCTATGGCTTCAGGCTGGCTGCGCTTTTTAATGGAACAATATCATTATACTGCAACGGTAATTTATCCGCAGGATATTGATGCCGGAAACTTAAAATCTAAGTATGATGTAATTATTTTTGTAGGTGGTGCGATCCCATCGGTTCAGGGAGGTGCTGGAAACAGATTTTTTGGGCCAAAGGCAGAGGAAGTTCCTCAGGAATTTAGAAACCGTTTGGGAAGGATCACCGCAGACAAATCAATCCCTGAATTAAAGAAATTTTTGGAGGCAGGCGGCAATATTGTAACTATTGGTAGCAGTACCAATTTAGCCTATCATTTAAATCTCCCTGTTCGCAATGCAATGGTTGAAATCGTAAATGGAGAGGAAAAGAGATTGCCAGCTGAAAAATATTATGTCCCGGGAAGTGTTTTAAATGTTGGCGTAGATACAACTTTGCCAAGCAATTGGGGCATGGAAAAGGAGGCTGATGTATACTTTGATAATAGCCCTGTTTTTAAGCTCACAGGCGACGCTATTGCAGCAGGAAAGATTAAACCTTTAATGTGGTTCGAAAACGCCACCCCGCTACGCAGCGGCTGGGCCTGGGGGCAGGCTTACCTGCAAGATGGGGTAACGGCCTTCGAGGCAAAGGTTGGTAAAGGCAAGCTGCTTGTTTTCGGACCTGAAATTGCTTTTAGGGCACAAACACATGGCACTTTTAAGCTGATATTTAACCAGTTGTATAAGTAATCACATCTATAAATTACTCGGATTTGTCACGTTGAGCTTGTCGAAACGCTTAAAAACGTATTATTTCTATCCTTCGACAGGCTCAGGATGACAGTTCTATATTAATATAGAAAGCCACTACCCTAAACGATAGTGGCTTTTTACTTTGATCTTACTTTACCCAACTTTAATCACCTTAATTTTGTGTTATGAAAGTAGAAATCTGGTCGGACGTGATGTGTCCGTTTTGCTATATCGGGAAAAGACATTTTGAGCAGGCGATAGAAAAATTGCCGTTCAAAAATGAAATTGAAGTCGATTGGAAGAGCTATCAGCTCAATCCTGAGTATCACAATACCAATAATGAATCCGTTTACGATTACCTTTCGCGAAGCAAGGGAATGCCAATTGAGCAGGCTAAACAAATGACCAAGCAGGTGGTCGATATGGCTGCAAACGCCGGTTTGAAGATAGATTTTGATACGAATATTCCTGCCAATACCTTTAATGCTCATCGTTTGATCCATTTGGCGGCAAAACATAATCTTCAGGATTTAGCTGAAGAAAAACTGTTTGAAGCGCATTTTGTAAACAGTAAAAATATCGGTGAAACGAGTGTTTTGATTGATCTTGCTATAGAAATAGGTTTGGATAAGGATGAGGTTGAATCAGTTTTGAATGGAAATGAGTTTGCTGAAGCTGTCCGTTACGATATTTATGAAAGCCAGAATTTAGGGATCCGCGGTGTACCTTATTTTGTAATGGACCGCAAGTATGGTGTTTCGGGTGCTCAACCTGTTCAGGCATTTACCGATGCACTTACTCAAAGTTTTACCGAATGGAAAGAAGCTCAACCTAAAACCACAATAACCTCATTAAATAAAAATGATGATGCAGTTTGTGATGAAAATGGGTGTGAGATATAGCCTTTTTCCCGCAGATTAAGCTGATCAACGCAGATTTTACCCAACTCGTCATGCTGACCTTTAGCGCAGCGGAAAGCTACGCAGTAAATTTATTTCAGCATCTATTGCGTTAATTATGAATTAGATCCTGAAACAAGTTCAGGAGGACGATCGTTTTCGGTCCTTCGACTCCGCTCAGGATGACGATCGCTCGGGATATTTACCGTGGCTGGTTCTTCAACGGCGTTAACAGATACTCTAATCCATTTACTCGGATCTCAAACATAGTAGCCATTAAATCGCCTAATTTACCCTTGGGGAAGCCCTTATCCTTATACCAAAGCAAATAACTTTCAGGGATATTGCAGATCAGATAACCTTTATATTTTCCGTAAGGCATTTGCATTTTCACTAAATCGAGCAATAAGGTAGGGTCTAACATTTCATTTTAAGATAAACTAAGTTTAAAAACATTAAATCAGTCAGTTCGTTGATCAAATTAACGTTAATTGAGTCAGTCTATTGACTGAATTAATGTTTTTAGTCGATAAGCTCTAAAGTTTCTATTGCCTCTTCAACAGTATTTATGTTATCGAAAGCAATCCTTAAGGTGTTTTTTACCTCTTTTAAATTACACATACGTGGATGGTTCTGTGCAAAAGTTAAAATCTTGGTAAAGGTATTCGAATCGAAATAAGCAGATTGTTTATCGCTTAAGAAATATCCTCTTAAGCTGTTTTTCTTGAAACTAATTTTCTCGAAGCCTAATTTCTTGCCCAACCATTGCAAACGTACCACGCTGAGCATGGTTTTTACCTGTGGCGGAACCGGACCAAAACGGTCGGCCAAATGTTTTTCAAAAATAGCTAATTCTGCTTCGTTATTGAGTTTAGAAAGCTCGGTATATAAATTGTAACGCTCGGTAATATTGGTGATATAAGCATCCGGAATGTACAATTCCAGATCGGTATCTACCTGCGTAAAGCCCACAAACGGACGGGCAGGTTCATTTTCGAACAGGCCTTTAAACTCGGCTTCTTTTAATTCTTGAATAGCCTCGTCCAAAATTTTGTGGTACATCTCAAAACCGATTTCCGCAATAAAGCCACTTTGTTCGGCGCCCAATAAATTTCCACTTCCACGGATATCCAAATCCCGCATGGCTACGTTAAAGCCGCTTCCCAGGTCAGAAAATTCTTCAATGGCACTTAAGCGCTTCCGGGCTTCAGAAGTTAAAGTAGATAGTGGCGGTGAAAGTAAATAACAGAAAGCTTTTTTGTTGCTCCTGCCTACCCGGCCACGCATCTGATGGAGATCACTTAAACCAAACATATGTGCATGGTTAATAATAATGGTATTGGCATTTGGGATATCTAAACCAGCCTCAATAATCGTGGTAGCCACCAAAACATCTTTTTCACCATTAATAAAATCGAGCATTACATCTTCCAGTGCGTCGCCATCTAGCTGGCCATGTGCAATACCGATCCTGGCTTTTGGAACCAGTTTCTGGATCAATCCACCCAATTGCATCAGGTCATTTACGCGGTTATGGATAAAGAAAACCTGTCCGCCGCGGTCTAATTCGAACTGAACAGCCTCTTGAATCAGTTTATCATTAAAAACATGCAATTCAGTACTCACCGGTTGCCGGTTTGGTGGCGGTGTACTGATGATGGATAAATCTCTTGCGCCCATCAAAGAAAAATGCAGCGTTCTCGGGATCGGAGTCGCGGTAAGTGTTAAAGTATCAACGTTTACCCTTACAGCTTTTAACCTTTCTTTTGCGGTAACACCAAATTTCTGCTCTTCATCAATAATCATGATGCCGAGATCCTTAAACTTTACATCTTTGCTCAGCAAACGGTGTGTGCCGATTAAAATATCAACTTTGCCTGCAGCTGCTTCGGCTAACGTGTCCTTAATCTGTTTACTGGTTTTAAAACGGTTAATGTAATCAACCGTAACCGGGAAATCTTTTAAACGTGACGAAAAAGTTTTGAAATGCTGTAAGGCCAATATGGTTGTTGGTACCAGGATCGCTGCCTGTTTACCTTCTGCTACCGCTTTAAATGCCGCACGTACTGCAATCTCTGTTTTTCCGAAGCCGACATCACCACATACCAAACGATCCATTGGATGCGGCGATTCCATATCCTTTTTCACATCCTGGGTAGCTTTTAACTGATCGGGGGTATCTTCGTAAATAAAAGAAGCCTCCAATTCAGTTTGTAAATAGCTATCTGGCGAAAATGCCGTTCCAGCCTGGGTTTTGCGCAAAGCATAAAGCTTGATCAAATCCCTGGCGATATCTTTAACTTTTTTTTTAGTAGTTTTTTTTAGCTTATCCCAGGCATCGGTACCCAGTTTATTCATTTTGGGTACTCCGCTTTCCTTACCGCTGTATTTGGCAATGCGGTTTAACGAGTTGATGTTTACATAAAGCAGGTCGTTATCCGCATAGATTAAACGGATCATTTCTTGTGTTTTTCCATTTACCTCAACCTTTTCAAGCCCGGCATATTTGCCGATGCCATGATCGATGTGGGTAACGTAATCGCCGGATTTTAGTTCCCGAAGATCTTTTAGGGTAATGGCCTGACTTTTCTGATAGCCTTTTTTAAGCTTGTATTTATAATATCGATCGAAAATCTGGTGATCGGTATAAAATGCGGTTTGGATCTGTGGATCAACAAAACCTTCGCGCAACATGCTATTGATCGGCGTAAACTTGGCCGTTTTATCAATATCCTCTAAAATGGCATATAAACGTTCAACCTGTTTTGGTGAATCAGT
This sequence comes from Pedobacter sp. GW822-FHT03F06, assembly GCF_058801365.1. Taxonomy (NCBI): domain Bacteria; kingdom Pseudomonadati; phylum Bacteroidota; class Sphingobacteriia; order Sphingobacteriales; family Sphingobacteriaceae; genus Pedobacter; species Pedobacter sp. GW822-FHT03F06. The sequence continues at coordinate 233,821 of NZ_JBXANE010000005.1, read as the reverse complement.
AAAAATAAAATTAACAATACCCTCTTTTTCATTTTCCTTAAGGTTGTGAATGAGTAGGTTGAAATCTTTATTAAACGATGGCTGTGGTTTGGTTTCAAATTCAAAACGGTCGGCGGTTTTATAAAAAAACTGCTTCCCGAATTCGATGATTGGAAAATCCTGAAGATGATCGCCCAGTAACTTTTCGTCAGTAAAGGCAAATTTTGGATCAATCCATTCGGGATTTTGGTTTTTATCTACCGCTGGTAGTGCTTTCCAAAGTTCAACAGCCTTTTTAAAGCCCCCTTTAACAATATCGAGGGTAAATTCTACATCCTTAAACCAAAGCTGTGTATCCTGATCGATATAATCGAGGATGCTGATGTTGCTTTCAGTTAAAAATTTCGCCTGAACATTCGGGACAATGGTAAGCGACTTAACATCGGCAACCGAAAGCTGACTTTCAATTTCAAAACTCCTGATACTTTCTACCTCATCACCAAAAAACTCGATACGGTAAGGAAGATCGGATGAGAAAGAAAATATATCTACAATACCGCCACGGATAGAAAATTGGCCTGGTTCGTAAACAAAATCTCTTCTGTCGAAATCGTAATCAATTAAAAATTCGTTGATAAAATCGATGCCCAACTTGGCACCCAGACTAATTTCTAAAGTGTTTTTTTCTAAAGCAGAGCGGTCAATAACCTTTTCGGCGATGGCTTCGGGATAAGAAACCACAATTTTTCCGTATTCCGAATCGTGGTTCAGTTCGTTCAAAACCTCCGCACGGGCCAAAACGTTGGCCGTATCAACCTGTGTAAAATCAAATGATTTACGGTACGAGGATGGGAACAATAAAACCTGTTTATCCAAAACGCTCTCCAGGTCAGACTGAAAATAAGCGGCTTCTTCCCTATCCGGTAAAACGAATAGTATGGGTTTATGTAATATAAAGTAAGAAGACAGGGCAACAATAGCATCGGCCGAACCCACCAATCCCTTTAATTGTATCTTTGGGTTTTTGCTGCTATTCAACGCTTTGGTAAATTGGGTTACCCTATCGTCGGTTTTGTATCTGTTTATTAAATCGCGAATGTTCAAGGCACAAAAATAAGCTTATCTTTTAATATTAACCTGCAATTTGTGTAAAGGTTTTTTTAACTATTTTTGGCTGGGTTGCAGGTGAAAATCAAAAAAGGAAAAGAAATAAGTTCTTATTCTTAGATTCCATTACTCGTTTTGTCGAAATATATCCCTCTTTCGTCGATTAGGGGGCAAATTGATGTAACAAAGGGTACGCTATAACCTCTAAACCATATAAAAAGTGAAACAATGAAGTACATCAAAAGCTTTCCACTAGAACTTTTTTTCTGGGTTGCAGCTTTAGTATTACTGGCAACAGCGAATAGCCACGAACATCACTTCACACTTTGTCCTTTAGCCAATTTGGGCTTTAAAGACTGGTGTCCGGGATGCGGTATAGGCAGGTCAATCAGTCATATTTTACATGGCGAGTTTACCGAAAGCTTTTCCGAACATTGGTTTGGGTTTCCGGCACTTTTAATAATAGTTTATAGAATTTACACATTGATAAAAAATAAAAACAAGTTTAAAATTTCAACCACAAATACATAGCAACCATGGATATATATCAATCACCTCTAATGTCGTTACCAGGCATAACGCCAGAAGAATTCTCATACTTACAACAAGCTACCACCGGATTAACCGAGCAACAGTTGCGTAACTTCTTAATGGTTTACAGCAGCAAAAGGAAAAATCCATCAGATATGCTCATTTTCTGTTTAATCGGTTTATTTGCTGTTCCAGGGCTGCAAAGGTTTATCATCGGTCAGATCGGAATGGGTATTTTATATCTCTTAACCGCAGGTTTATGTTTTATCGGATCGATTATCGATGTGGTAAACCACAAGACTCTTGCCTTTGAACATAACCAGAAAATGGTTTTCGAAAGCTTGCAGATGGTAAGAATGGGCGGTTTTCAGTAAACCATTCATTTTTACGATCCTTAATATTTCTTTTGGAAAGCAAAGACAGAACAGCTTTTAATGTTCGTCCCGCCGTACACGACAAGTCCGTCCCGATTTTATATCGAGACGGGCTTTTTGTTTGACATTCCAACCTCGCAGGTTTTTAAAACCTGCGAGGTTTAACTATATTTATCAAATGAAATTAGCCGAAATAACGAACTATTTAGAAAGCATAGCGCCACTTAATTATCAGGAAGATTATGATAACTCTGGTTTAATTGTAGGTAATCCGAATATGGAAATCCGTGGGGCTTTAGTGGCTTTAGATTGTGTAGAAAAAATTGTAGATGAAGCGATTTCAACAGGTTGCAATCTGATTATTACCCACCACCCAATCGTTTTTAAAGGGTTAAAAAAACTCAACGGTAAAAATTATGTAGAGCGCGTAGTGTTAAAGGCGATTAGGAATAATATTGCTCTTTATGCTATCCATACCAATCTTGATAGTATCCACACAGGAGTAAATGCAAGAATTTGTGAGCGTTTGGGCTTAACAGGAACCAAAGTGCTTTCGCCGAAAACGGGCCTTTTGAAAAAACTGGTTACCTATTGCCCGCAAGCACAGGCCGAGCAATTGAGGTCGGCATTGTTTTATGCCGGAGCAGGCAATATTGGCAATTACAGCGAATGCAGTTTCAATGCCGATGGTTTTGGTACATTTAAAGGTAATGAAGATGCTGATCCTTTTGTAGGAGAAAGAGGCGTTCGCCACCGGGAGGCTGAGGTGCGGATTGAAATGGTGTACCCAACACAGGCCGAACGCAAAATTCTGGTTGCTTTGTTCGAGAACCACCCTTACGAAGAAGTGGCCTACGATATTTACAAACTCGAAAATAAACACCAATTGGTGGGTTCGGGTATGGTGGGCTGGCTGGAATATGATATGGATGCTTATGATTTTTTACATTTGGTAAAAGATAGAATGCAGGCCAAAGTGGTTAGGCACACCGAGGTAATTGGCAAAAGGATCAAAAAAGTAGCGGTTTGCGGCGGTTCAGGAAGTTTCCTGTTAAAAGAGGCCATCGCTGCCGGAGCGGATGCTTTTATTACCGCAGATTTTAAATATCACGAGTTTTTTGATGCAGAGGAAAAATTGATCATTGCCGACATCGGACACTTTGAAACTGAACAATTTACCTCAAATTTATTGCTTGAAATTATTCAGAAAAAATTTACTAACTTTGCAATCCGTTTAACGGAGCAAAATACAAACCCCATAAATTACTTGTTTTAATGGAACAAACCGTAGAACAAAAGCTAAAGGCTTTATACGAATTACAAAATATCCACACAAAAATTGATAAGATCCGCCAGGTTCGTGGTGAATTACCAATGGAAGTTGCCGATCTTGAGGATGACGTTTTAGGATTAGAAACTAGAATTGCAAAAATCAAAGGCGAACTTGATGATCTTGAGGATTCAATCGTAACCCGTAAAAATACAATTAAAGATGCGCAAGCTGCCATCAAAAGATACGATACTCAATTAAAAGAAGTTAAAAACAACCGTGAATACGATGCTTTAACGAAAGAAATTGAGATTCAAGGTTTAGATATTCAGGTTTCTGAAAAGAAAATTAAAGAACACGGTTTCGAAATCACTTCTAAAACTGAAATCTACGAAGCTGCTAAAGCGGAGTTAGATGGCAGAAAGAAAGATTTAGAAGTTAAAAAAGGCGAGCTTGATGTAATTACTGCTGAAACTGAAAAAGAAGAGCAGGATTTACAAAAGAAAGCTGATAAAGCTGAGCCTCAAATCGAAGAGCGTTTATTGGTGGCCTACAAACGTTTACGCAAAAATGCTGTAAATGGTTTAGCTGTAGTAACAATCGACCGCGATTCTTGCTCAGGCTGCTTTAACCAGATTCCACCTCAACGTCAGTTAGATATCCGCCAACGTAAAAAAATTATCGTTTGCGAGCACTGCGGTCGTATTTTGGTTGATGAAGCTTTAACGCACGAAGTAGCAGAAGCTTAATCCGCATCATAAAATTATTAGAACGTCCCGATTTAATCGGGACGTTTTTTGTTTAGACCTATTTTCTGGCGTTTACACAAAACAAGAATATGATTTTAGCGTTTAATGTAGATATTTGTTTAAATGTGAACTACTGTTGCTATAGCGCAGAATCAAACTGAAATATATTCCCGAATGACTAAAATCTTCCCTGTTTTTGCACTTTCTGCTCTTCTACTGCTTCCAGCATCTTTATTTGCAAATTTCGATTTTAACAACAATTGCTTAAATGCCTATAAAAGTATATTCGAGCTTAAATTAGGCAATGCAAGGGCTTATATCTCTACCGAAAAAAAACAGCACCCCAATAATTCCATTATTCCACTTTTAGAAAATTACGTAGATTATTTTACAGTCCTAACATCTGAGAGCAAAGCTGATTTTGATCGCCTAAAGGGAAATAAATATACACGGTTAGACCAAATAAGTGATGATGATAAAAGTTCGCCATATTACCTATATGCGCAGGCAGAAATTAATTTGCAATGGGCACTGATCCGTGGGCGTTTTGGTGAATATTTTAATGCTGCGATGGAGGTTAAAAAAGCCAACAGTCTTTTGCAGGAGAACAGTAAGAAATTTCCGAACTTTCACCTCAACTTAAAAGGCCTGGGGCTGATTAATGCTGTTCTGGGCAATCTTCCGGATGGAGCTTTAAAAACAGCATTATCTACTTTTGGAATCAAGGGTAACCTTCAGAACGGACTAAATATGTTCGAAAAACTGGCTGATAATCTACCAAAATCGTCTTACGAGCCTTTTTACGAAGAAGTGGTGTTTTATTATGCCTATGTATTAACCGATGTGGCGCATAGCCCCCAGGCCTATGCAAAAACCATAAAATATACCGAACGGATTGCCGATACCAGTTTGTTAAAAAGTTATTTGCAGAGTTATGTGTGCATTAAAAACGGACATAGCGAAGAAGCTATTACAATTTTAGCTAAGCGGCCTGAAGGGGGCGTGTATCAGCCTTTTCCATATTTGGATTACCTGGAGGGCATTGCGCACCTGAATAAACTTGACCTCAATTCAGGAACCTATTTAAACCGCTTTTTGCAGACAACCAAGGGTGTTAATTTTGTGAAGGACGCTTACCTTCATTTGGGCTGGATCTCTCTTCTGAAAGGAGATAAAGCGGCTTACACGGCATTTGCTGCCAAGGCTGTTAAAAACGGATATACTTACATGGAAAAAGATAAACAGGCGAAAGCCGAAGCGACTTCAGGAGCGCCAACAATTGACCTGTTAAAAGCCCGGTTACTGTTTGATGGTGGTTATTTAAGCAGGGCCTTGCAGCTACTTGATAACAAGAAAGTAACGGATTACACTAACGATAAAGACAAAACAGAACTGAATTACCGGTTAGGTAGAATTTATGATGACTTAGGGAAAGACGATCAGGCATTAACAGCTTATCAGGAGACAATTAATGAAGGCAAAAATCTAAAATACTATTTTGCCGCCAACGCGGCAGTGCAGATGGGTAAGCTTTACGAAAGAAGGAAAAATAACGCAAAAGCGAAAGAGGCTTTCAATACGGCGATTGCCATGAAAAATCATGAATTCGAAAGCAGTATTGAAAGCCAGGCTAGGGCCGGATTAAAACGGCTAGCGAATTAGAAACGGTGTATAAAGGCATTAATGTGCATCCCAGCCCCTACTGAAGCAAAAACAGCTACATCGCCAGGCTTAACTTTATAGCCTTTAACTTCGCCTTTTAATACCAGATCTAATAAGGTTGGTACGGTGGCTACCGAACTGTTTCCTAGCCATGAAATCGTCATTGGGACTAGGTTTTCTGGCACTGTATCTTTACCGTAAAGCTTAAATAAACGTTTCATGATAGCCGTATCCATTTTCCCGTTAGCCTGGTGAACAAATACGATATTTACATCTTCAACGCTTAAGCCTGCTTTATCAATGGCCTTTTTAATCACCTGAGGCACCTGGATTACCGCAAACTCGTATAGCTTACGCCCATTCATTTTTAAATAGAAGTTTCCACTGGTCTCATCAGGATGAGATCCCTTGCCCATGGTAAGTAAATTACCGTAATTAACGGCATGTGTTTCTGTTTTATGGGCTAATATCCCTCTTTTTTCTGCTGATTCTTCAGCTTCGAAAATTACGGCTCCGGCACCATCCGAAAAAATCATACTATCGCGGTCATGTGGATCGATAATGCGGCTTAAGGTTTCTGCGCCAATAACCATAACACGTTTCGCATCTCCGCTTTTAATATAATAATCTGCCTGTATCGCACCCTGAACCCATCCTGGACAACCAAAAATGATATCGTAGGCAACACAGTCTGGATTTTGAATACCTAATTGTTGTTTTACCTTTGAGGCTAACGACGGTAAAATATCTATGCGGTTGCTACCTAAAGGGATATCGCCAAAATTATGACAGAATATAATATAATCTAAAGTTTCTTTATCAATACCTGCATTTTCAATGGCTTTTTCTGCGGCCTTTGCGCCAATGTGATTGCTTAACTGCTCGGGGCAGGCGTAACGTCTTTCTACGATTTCCGTAATCTCCGAGAATTTATCAATGATCTCTGAATTCTCTTTCTCCAATCGGTTACCATTCTCAAAAAACGTCGAATTTAAGAATTCACTACCAGAAATAATATTCTTTGGGATATAACTTCCAGTGCCGGTAATTACCGTATTTATTGCTCTGCTCATAATTATAATACCGCATACTAAAACGGTATGTAGTATAAAAATATCAATTATATTCGGTAATCGAAAATAAATTTAATTTTAACGAAACTTATTTTCATGGACAAATTTTAATAAGGTTGTTTTCCCGTCGCGTTTAGCTTCTATGGCATGTTTTACTTAACATTTCATAAATATATAAATCAGGCACTAAATATACCCAGTAAAGGGTATATAAATCGTTTAGTTGCTCGGGTATTTTTACAATGAATTAAACGAAATAAAATGAAAAGTTTCTTGACCATTGTTTTGCTGCTGTTGATGGTACAGTTCGCCAATGCCCAATCGCATGTTTCGAAGAGCGAATATGCCCGTTATAACTGCAGATTTGCACCTAAAGGCTGGAATAATGCGGAAGGAAAACTGATGTGCCCCGCTTGTGACAAAGAAAATGAGGACGCCCGTAAAAAGAAAATCGCAGATGATAAGGCAGCCTATGAAGCAGGCAAAATTAGAAATGCAAAGCTTAAGGCTGAAAGGGAGGCAGACTTTAAAAAGAAACTGGCCGAGACTGCAGAGAAAAATAAAGTAACCGAAGTACGCGTAACGATGGGAAAAATGCCTGTAACAGCGATCAAAAAGCCTGAAGTGCCCGTAAAAAAAGCACCATCTAAACCCACAAAAGATATATTGTTTTTTGCCGACTATCCAGGATCAATGTCGATGAGTGGTAAAAGCTTAAATTACTTTTTGAACGAAAATGGCGATACGGTTTTAAAAAGCAAGGATTATAATAGCACTTTCGCGGCTTTTGGAGACAATAAAAATATCGGGATCGTGATTTTGAATGAAGAAAACACCTTAACCAATGGTAAAACGAGAAAGGTTGCAGATATCGTTGACCTGAAAGGAAAACGGCTTTTTAATGATAAGAGCATCAGTACCATATTTCATTTAATGAACGATTATTTCGTGATTGGTAGAAGCAAAGATTTTGGGGAAGATTCTAGCTGGGGCTATAATTATAGAAGGATTCAGGATGTTGACATTTACAATGTAAAAACGAAAAAAACCATCACTTTGGATAAAGATCGCTCTAGAGTAGAACTTTATTTGACATTTGATCACCATAAACTGGAAGATGAGGGGTTAAAACCGGTGCTATCAAGAAGATATTCTAACTATGATGAAGACATATATTGCATAAATGCTGCAGGTGAGTTAGTGGTGAAAAGGTTTCAGAGTTCGAGGTAGATTTATTGTATAATGGGATGGGTTTTATACAGGAAGATAATAGGGGTCTATCTGCTCATCCCATTAACTAAAGTCATCAATCAAGAACACAAAAAGCTCTTTAGGCCCGTGCGCGCCTAAAACCAATGTTTTTTCGATATCTGCAGTTCTACTCGGACCTGTGATGTTGCTGATCATTGATGGGATTTGATTACCATACTTGTTCTTCAATAACAGAAAAGCATCTTTAAGATCTAAAACCAGCTGGCTTGTTTTTGCAATTACAATGTGGTGGTGTGGGAAAATGCTTAATCTCCTGCCGGCAGCACCGCTATTGCTTACCATTACACTTCCATTACGGGCAATTAAGGCTTCGCAAAGGGTAATGCCTACCTCTGCCTGTTCAAAATCTTTATCGGTTTGATAAAAAGGGAATTCGTATTTGCTTAAAAACTGTTGAAGTTCTGGTTCCCAGCAGTATATTTTGCGCCATTTAAACTTATCGGCCAATTGCAGCATGTTTTCAAAGAAATCAATCCCATCTTCGCAGAAGATAAAGTTGCCAGATATAGCGGTGAGCTGCTCGGCAAATAATACTTCTAGCTCATCCGTATTTTTTTTATACAATTGACTTTCTTCTAAATTAGGATAAGGGTTTTCGCGCTTCTCTAATAGTGCTTTCCTTATCTTTTTTAGTATTTGTTCTTTTGCTGTCGTATTATCCTTCATTGTAAAAAAAAAGCTACCCTAATAATTAAACTAGGGTAGCAAATGTAATAATAGAAATTATTTATTTATGCTTCTACCGGAGTAATATGTCCGGGAGTTCCGCTTTCTCCTTGGTTTTCGAATAATCGTTTACCAAAAATCACTTCTAAATCGTCTTTAAATAAAACTTCTTTTTCGATCAGGATATCGGCCAATTGGATCAATTTATCTTTATTTTCTTCTAATAAACTAATCGCTCTTTGGTATTGGCCTTCAATTAATGCCGAAATTTCTTTGTCGATCGTTAATGCGGTATCCTCTGAATATGGTTTAGAGAAATTATACTCATTCTGACCAGATGAATCGTAATAAGTAATATTCCCTAATTTATCGTTCAAACCATAAATGGTAACCATTGCTCTGGCTTGTTTATTTACTTTTTCTAAATCGCTAAGTGCACCGGTAGAAATGGTATCGAACATTACTTTTTCAGCTGCCCTACCACCCATCGTTGCACACATTTCGTCGAGCATTTGGTGAGGACGAACAATTAAGCGTTCTTCTGGTAAATACCAGGCTGCACCTAAGCTCTGTCCGCGTGGCACAATAGTAACTTTAACTAAAGGCGCCGCATGTTCTAACAACCAGCTTACTGTGGCGTGACCAGCCTCGTGAATAGCAATAGCGCGTTTTTCACTTGGGGTGATGATTTTGTTTTTCTTTTCTAAACCACCTACAATTCTATCAACAGCATCTAAGAAATCTTGCTTATCAACTGCCGATTTGTTTTTACGGGCAGCAATTAATGCCGCTTCGTTACAAACATTTGCAATGTCTGCTCCTGAGAATCCTGGCGTTTGTTTTGCTAAAAATTCAGTATCAAGCTCTTCTGATTTTTTAAGCGGAGTGATGTGAACTTCGAAAATTTGTTTACGCTCGATAACATCCGGTAAATCAACATAAATCTGCCTGTCGAACCTGCCTGCTCTTAATAAAGCCTTATCTAAAACATCAGCACGGTTGGTAGCGGCTAAAATAATAACATGTGTATTCGTGCCAAAACCATCCATTTCAACTAAAAGCTGGTTTAAGGTGTTTTCGCGTTCATCATTTCCGCCCATTACACCGTTTTTACCACGTGCACGGCCAATAGCATCAATCTCATCAATAAAGATGATACATGGCGATTTATCTTTTGCTTGTTTAAATAAGTCGCGAACACGAGATGCTCCTACCCCAACAAACATCTCTACAAAATCAGATCCTGACAGCGAGAAGAAAGGAACCTGGGCCTCGCCTGCAACAGCTTTAGCCAACAAGGTTTTACCAGTACCTGGCGAACCTACAAGTAAAGCACCTTTAGGGATTTTTCCACCTAAATCGGTATATTTTTTAGGGTTTTTAAGGAAATCTACAATTTCCATTACCTCTGTTTTTGCTTCTTCTAAACCCGCAACATCGTTGAAAGTAATGTTTACCTGGCTTTCTTTATCGAATAAAGTTGCTTTTGATTTTCCGATACTGAAAATCTGGCCGCCACCGCCGGCACCACCGCCCATTCTGCGCATCATAAAAATCCAGAACCCGATTAAAAGCAGCACTGGTAAAATGATACTTAAGAACCAACTTGCCAACGGATTGCTGCGGCTGGTTTTCTCGGCCAATACCCTTGGCTGGTTAGCAGGAAGATCTTTTTGCGAATCGGCAAGTTGTTTATCAAGGCCATCCATTGTACCGGCATTGAAATATACAACAGGGCTAGCGGTGTTATTTACATTAAAGGTACTATTGCTTTTGTAGGCATCGTATAGTTTCTTTTTTTCTAAACTATCTTTTTTGATATAAACCTCTACACGGACTAAATCGTCGGATTTATAGGCAACAACTTTTTGTACGTCGCCTTTAAGTAACATCTGTTGTTCGAACTTTTGGTAAGTAACTTCTTTACCGCCATCGGTAGTAAATAAGAACTGTGCTGCAATAATGGCTATAATAATGGCCGCGTACACCCAGAAAATATTAAATTTCGATCCTTTTTGTGGTTTTTTAGGGATATTTGGAATTCTTTTTCCTTGTTTTTCGTTGGTATTTTGATTGTCGTTCATTTGTCTTTGTCAAAATGGTTCTATAGGTTATGCGCTTTGATAATTTGTGCTTTCGGCATCCCCCCAAAGTTCTTCTATGCCATAAAAGTGGCGCTTTTCAGTTTTAAAAATGTGCACAACCACATCGAAATAATCAAGAATAATCCAATCTGCAGATTCGAAACCTTCTTTATGTCTTGGATCGGCCTGAGTGGCTTTATATATTTCTTTTTCTACACTATCAGCAATAGCTTTTACCTGAGTACCGGAGTTGGCGCTCGCAATAATAAAGTAATCAGCCACTGAGGTATGAATATTTCTAAGATCTAACCGCACAATATCTTCTCCTTTTTTCTCCTGTATGCCGTGAACGGCTAACTCAGAAAGGTATGTAGAAAGGGCTACTATTTTCTTTTTTACCATTAAAATGCTTTAATTTTGGAATTACAATATTATAAATTCAACACTTGCAAAATAACACTTTTTCGACACTATTTGTTGGTCAAAATTTAATCAAATTAAAAGAAGTTGATTCTACTAATAACTTTTTAAAAGATTTGGTGTCAAAATCCGAGCCATTAGCCGAAGGGACTGTAATTATGGCAGATAATCAGTTTGCCGGAAGAGGACAGCAGGAAAGCGTTTGGCAAACACAGGCAGGGAAAAATATAAGTACAAGCATTTATTTAAAACCTTCTTTTTTGCCCCTAAATAAACAGTTTTATTTAAATATAGCCGTTAGTTTAGCCGTTAGTGATGCTTTAGCCTGTTTTGTTCCGGACGGGATAAAAGTAAAATGGCCGAATGATATGTATTACCAAAATAAGAAATTAGGGGGGATATTAATCGAAAATACACTGACAGGCAATTCTATTAAATCATCAGTAATTGGCATTGGTTTAAATATTAACCAATCCGAATTTTCGGATAATATTAGCCAACGCGCTACTTCAGTCATTCAAATTTTACAAAGAGATGTAGCTTTAATGGATATTATGGATAAATTATTCATATTTATGGAAAAATACTACTTAATTTTGAGGACTGGGAAATATAGTATTTTACAAAATGATTACCTTTCAAGGCTTTATAACTTTAATATTCCAGCGTTGTATATGCAAAATGGAGCGCTTTTTGAAGGTACTATAGTAGGAGTTGAGGATGATGGTAGGCTAACCGTTGATACAAAGAACGGCCTGAAAGGCTTTAATTTTAAAGAAATAGAATTTACACACACAAAATAAACACACAATGAAAAAAATCACTTTAGTACTTTCGATGGTACTTTTTACCATCGCGGGTGCATTTGCCCAAATTGAAAAGCCGGTAACCTGGGCTTATTCTGCGAAGAAAATAAGTAAAGATGAAGCCATCATATATTTAAAGGCTACAATCGAAGATAGATGGCATATCTATTCGCAAAATGTGAAAGATGGTGGCCCGGTAAAAACTACATTTACTTTTGCCCCTTCCAAAGATTTTAGCCTTGTTGGTAAAACAATCGAACCTAAAGCAGTTGTTAAATACGAAAGTACATTTAAAATGAACGTAAGCTATTTCGAAAAAGCGGTAATTTTTCAGCAAAAGGTGAAATTAAATAAGGGTACAGCTGCTGTTAAAGGAAAAGTTGAGTTTATGGTTTGTAATGATAAACAATGTCTTCCACCAGAAGAAGTTGAGTTTAGCGTTCCGGTTAAATAGTTGACATCAAAATATTTACAGACAGTCCCGAATTTTCGGGACTGTTTCTTTTTAAAGTAAAATCTACGTGGAGTAGTGGTTTAAAAAAAATCGTTTATAAAATTATTCTTAATTTCACGGTTTCAAAAAATACACACACAAAACACACAAATGAAAAAGGTTTTATTATTGTTGTTAATGGCTACAATGTTTGTTGCATTGCCAGCCGTTAAGAGTTACGCCCTGGTAACACAGGATACCACAGCAACTGCTCCTCCCGATGATATTGTTTTTACCGAAGTAGGTTCTGCACAGGATAGTGCAGCCAATAGTCTGGTAAAAACGGAAAAAGATACCCTTAAGAAGGATACAGCCAAAGTAGAAAAAGCTACGGTAGCTGGTAAGGATGCCCCTAAACAATCGCTTTGGGTAACCTTTGGTTTAGGCCTGTTGGCCGGTATTGCCGCTTTTTTTCTTCCATGTATTTTTCCCATGGTGCCGCTTACTGTTGGTTTTTTTACCAAAAGAGCCGAAAGCAGAGCAAAAGGAATCAGAAGTGCCATTATTTACGGCTTATCGATCATTGTAATTTATGTTGGTTTAGGCGTAATTATTACCTTGATCTGGGGCGCCAGTGCATTAAATGAAATATCTACCGATGGATTTTTTAATATTTTCATCTTTCTTATACTGATTGTTTTCGGCATATCGTTTTTAGGTGCTTTCGAAATTACCCTGCCAAGTTCATTTGTAAATAAACTTGATGCAAAATCGGATGCTAAAGGTTTAAGCGGGATCTTTTTCATGGCAGCAACCTTAGCAGTTGTTTCCTTCTCTTGTACCGGCCCACTGATCGGAACCTCATTAGTTGCCATTAATACCGATTTGCTAACACCTGTTGTAGTAATGTTTGGTTTCTCATTATCGTTAGCGGTAATTTTTACCATGTTTGCCATTTTCCCGAGTTTAATGACGGGATTGCCAAAATCAGGCGGATGGTTAAACTCTATTAAAGTTTTTCTTGGCTTTTTAGAGTTGGGCCTATCTTTAAAATTCCTTTCGACAGCCGATTTGGCTTATCACTGGGGTATATTGGATAGAGAGATTTTCTTGGCCATTTGGATTGTACTGGCGCTAATTTTAGGCGTTTATTTACTGGGAAAAATCAAATTTTCTCACGATAGTGATCTTCCTTATGTTTCAGTGCCGAGGTTATTTATTGCAACCGCCACTTTCGTATTTGCGATATATTTAATTCCAGGCCTATGGGGAGCTCCTTTAAAAGCCGTAAGTGCATTGGTACCTCCGCTTTCTACTCAGGATTTTGTGATCGGACAAGATAGTGGTGGTGGATCAAACCAAACAACAGCAACCAGCCATGCTAAGCGTAAATATGCTGAATTCCTGCACATTCCGCATAACATTGATGGATTTTTTGATTATCAGGAAGCGTTGGCTTACGCAAAGGAGGTAAAAAAACCGTTATTTCTTGATTTTACAGGCCATGGCTGTGTAAATTGCCGCGAAATGGAGGCAAGGGTTTGGTCTGACCCAAGGGTGCTTAAAAAGTTGAAAGAAGATTATATTGTTGTATCGCTTTACACCGATGATAAAACGGATCTGCCAGCTGCTGAACAATTTGATTCTAAAATTTTAGGCACAAAAGTGAATACGGTTGGTAAAAAATTTAAACATTTGCAGGCCGAAAGATTTAATACCATTTCGCAACCATATTATGTACTTTTGGGTACTGATGAAAAAGAATTAGTTTCGCCTCCTATCGGAGTAGAATTTAATATAGATAAATATTTGCAATATCTTGATAATGGATTATCAGAATTTGCTAAGAAACAAACAAATGAATAAGATTAAGAATATTGGTGTTTTAACCTCTGGTGGAGATTCGCCAGGCATGAATGCCGCAATCAGGGCCGTGGTAAGGGCCTCAATTTATTATGATATCGAAGTAACCGGGTTTATCCGTGGGTACGAAGGGTTGATCAACAATGATTTTATCCCTATGGACCGCAAATCTGTAGCAAATATTATCCAGCGCGGAGGAACCATTTTAAAAACTGCACGTAGCGAAGCTTTTAAAACCGTTGAAGGCAGAAAAACAGCTTATGAAAGCCTAAAAGCCAATAGAATTGATGCCTTGGTTGTAATTGGTGGTGATGGAACATTTACAGGCGCAAATATTTTTTCAAAAGAGTTCGATTTTCCAATTGTTGGTTTGCCTGGCACTATTGATAACGATTTAGCCGGAACAGATTTTACCATTGGTTACGACTCTGCCATTAATACCGTTATCGACGCGGTGGATAGGATCAGAGATACTGCCGAATCGCACGACAGGCTTTTTATAGTAGAGGTAATGGGCCGCGACTCCGGGTTAATTGCTCTAAGAAGTGGAATCGGTGTTGGTGCCGAAGCCATTATGATTCCGGAAGCAAACATGAATGCGAACGACATTTTACATAAACTGGAGCATAGCCGTAAAGATAAAGCTTCGAAAATCATTATCGTTGCTGAAGGTGATGATACCGGTGGCGCATTTAAGGTTGGCGAAATTCTTCAGGAAAAATATCCGCATTATGATACTAAAGTTTCAGTTTTAGGGCATATTCAGCGTGGTGGAAAACCGACCTGTATGGATCGTGTGCTGGCGAGCCGCTTAGGTGTTGCTGCTGTAGAGGGTTTAATTAATGGCGAAAGCGGTGTTATGGCTGGCCAGATTAACCGTGAAATTGTTTTTACGCCCTTTGATCATGCCATTAAACACATTAATGCTGAAAAAGTGAGTTCTAAATGGCTTAAATTAATCGATATACTTTCGTTTTAATCGAAAACAGGATAAAAAAGAAAAGTCTTTCCCGCACCGGAAAGACTTTCTTGTTTTTGCTTAGTTTTCGCAATAAGCAATTTCTTAATCTTCTAAAATAACAGCAGTACCATTGGCGCTCACCATTAACATGCTGCCTCCGCTGCCTACAGTTTCATAATCTAAATCTACACCAACAATAGCATTTGCACCAAGGGCAGCTGCATATTGCTGCATTTCGTTAACCGCAGTATCTTTTCCCTCTCTTAAAACGCGTTCGTAAGAACTCGATCTGCCCCCTACGATATCCGTTATTCCTGCAAATAAATCCTTAAAAATATTTGCCCCAATAATCGTTTCTCCGGTAACAAGACCTATATATTTTACAATTTTTCTGCCCTCAACTGAAGGCGTTGTGGTTACTAACATAGTTTCAGTTTTAATAATTAGAACAATTTTTTTTAGAAATGTTACATTTTTTTTGAAAAGCCCATTTTAGATTTTTGAAAAGTTTTTTTACTTCCAAAACCCAAAAAAGATGAGGCTCCGAAAATAAATTTATGTAATCGCTAATGCTTTTGCATCACTATTTAAAATTACTGTTATGAAACCATCTAAAACCTTACTCACCCTTCCCCTATTATTGGTCATGTTTTTTGTTCAGGCGCAAATGCCTGTTTTAAAGGTACAGCAGACCGAAACCAGCGAGCAAAAAGATGCCGTTAAACTTAAAAAGTTAAATATTGATGTGCAGATTACAGGAAATGTGGCCACAACGGTAATGACAATGACCTTCCACAATAACAGTAACCGTATTTTAGAAGGTGAACTCACCTTTCCAATGCCAGAAGGCGTTAGCATAAGCCGGTACGCTTTAGATATTAATGGGAAAATGCGCGAAGCCGTTCCCGTAGAAAAAGCCAAAGCAACTGAGGTTTTCGAGAGTATTGAGCGCCGTAGGATAGATCCGGGCTTATTGGAAAAAGTTGAAGGAAATAATTTCCGTACCAGGATTTATCCCTTACCTGCTAATGGCAGCAGAACCATAATTGTAGGTTATGAGGAAGAGTTAAGTTTTAATAATAAGAATGTTTTAAGGTATCATTTGCCATTAGATTATAACCAGGCCATTGAAAATTTTTCGTTAAAAACTACTGTTTTCGAAAGTATCATAAAACCAGAGCTGGGTGAACAGCCAGACGGCAGTTTTGATTTAAAAGCCAATGGAAATACCTATGTTGGAGAGATTAATAAAACCAATTATCAGCCTAAAAACGGCCTGACTATTAACCTGCCCAAACGAAATGAACTGACTGAAGTGCAAATGCAAAAAGTATCTACGGGTTATTATTTTCTAGTGAATGTTTTCCCTAAAACCGACAGCCGGAAAAAACAGTGGAGTAATCAAATAGGTGTAATATGGGATGTTTCTTTAAGTGGTATGCAGCGCAATACCGAGAAGGAAATAGAATTGCTGGATTTAATCATCAAACAAAAACAAAATTTAACCATCCAGTTAGGCTTGGTTAATAATGGGTTTAAAAACGCAGGAACTTTTATCATCTCAAATGGTAACTGGACACAGTTAAAAGATAAACTGAAGAATCTTGTGTATGATGGAGGGACAAATTTCAGTGCCATAAACGCTAAAAGCCTGCAGGCCGACGAATATATTTTATTTACTGATGGACTATCTACTTTCGGTAAAAACACGGTGAGCTTAAATAAACCTGTTCATTGTATCAACACAGCACTTAAAGCAGATTATAGCACATTAAAGTTTATCAGTATGAAAACCGGGGGGCAATTTGTAAATCTTAATTCCACGTCAGTTGCCGAGGCTTTTAAACAAGTGAACCAGCAAAACCTACAGTTTTTAGGCATTAAAAACGGAGCAGATGTAAGGCAGACTTATCCTTCAATGAAAGTAAATGTAAACGGACATTTCTCTTTAGCCGGTATTATGAATGAGTTTAATACGGAATTTACGTTGCAGTTTGGTTTTGGAAATACTGTTGTTTCAGAACAGGTTGTTCGGTTAAATGCTACGGAGCATACTTTAAGCAGCATTGATGTTAGCCGTGTTTGGGCGCAGAAGAAAATTGCTGAAATGGACATTCAATATGAAGATAATAAGGATGATATTAGTGTTTTAAGTAAACAATTTGGTATTGTTACCCGTAATACCAGCCTCGTCGTGTTAGAGAATCTTGATGATTACCTGCGTTATGATATTGTACCCCCTGTTGAATTGCAGCAGGCCTATAATGCCGTTTTGAAGCAACGCAGAATTGCTATTTTGGAACGTAAACAGGATCTAATCAATGCTGCGGTAGCCATGGCCAAAGAACTGAAAACATGGTGGAATACAGATTTTTACTATAAAGAACCAGAAAAAAAGAAGGAAAGATACCCTGATCCGGGGCAAAGAGATGTAAATGGAGATCCTACTGCTGATATCGTGCTTTCAGAACCAGTTGGCGAAGGAACAAGGAGAGGAGCAGCTGCACAACAGTTACGCGCAAGAAGCAGAGCTGAGTCTGCAAGTCGGGTAAGAATGCCCGCGCCCGTTGTAAAAAAAGATGAAGATGCAAGGGCTAGCGATGATAAAATGCTTAATGAGATTGTAGTTGTTGGTTACGCAGCTCAAAGCAAAACTGTTACTACTGGCTCTGCAGCGACAGTCTCAAATCGATATAGTAGTGGTACACCAGGAAGTTCGCATGGTGCTCTCGCGGGTAGGGTTGCAGGTGTTCAAGTGCAAAATGTAGATGCAATAAGGATGCCGCCACCGGTACAACAACAACCCGCAATTATAATCCCCGAATTTAAAAGTGATAAAGATTATATGAAAAACCTGGTTGGAAAACCAGACAGCGCTTATCAGGCTTATTTAAAAATGCGTTCAAGCTACATCAGCACACCGATGTTTTATTTTGATGTAGCCAATTGGTTTTACCAACAGAAAGATAGTGTTAGGGCACTGACCATTTTAAGTAATATTGCCGATCTGGACTTGGAGAATGCCGATTTATATAAAATTTTAGCCTATAAATTAAAGCAGACCGGAAATTATAAAGACGAGATTTTTATCACAAAGAAGGTTTTGCAATGGAGGCCAATGGATGCGCAGAGTTACCGCGATTACGCTTTAGCACTGGCAGATAACGGGCAATACCAGGTTGCACTTGATTATTTATATAAGGTACTTACCCAAAGTTATAACAGTCAGATTACCGATCGAGACCAGGGAATCGAGGAGATTGTGTTATCCGAAATCAATAACCTGATTGCAAAACACGGCAATAGCCTAAGTATCAGTGGGATTGATAAAAGGTTAATACAGCCTTTGCCAGTAGATGTGCGCGTGGTGCTCAATTGGAATAAAAACGATACTGATATCGATTTATGGCTAACCGACCCAACTGGCGAAAAAGGATTTTATGGAAACTCGAGAACAAAAATAGGTGGCAGGATCAGCAACGATTTCACTTCCGGTTATGGCCCCGAACAATTTATGATCAAAAAAGCAATAAAGGGAAAATATAAAATCGAGGTTAACTATTACGGCGATAGGCAGATTAACATTAGTGGACCAACAACGGTGACGGCTGAGATTTATACCCGATACGCAACAGGCAAACAACAGCGGAAAGTAATTGTGTTGCCTATGGCAGCCAGAAGTAGCGGAGCCAACCTTGTAGGCGAATTTAATTTTTAGGGATTATATTGATTAATTGCATTCATGGGGGTCGACTTAAGTCGACCCCCATGAATTAATATTATAGCAATAAACCTGCTACTTCTTCCCAGGTATTAACGCGCTCGTATTCGGTTATCAATAAATTATGTGGAGAGGTAAATAACAATGGTCTGCCTGCAAAATTCACAAAGTTTTTAGTGCGGTCGTCAATGATAATATCAACATTTACAATTTTATTTCCGCAGAACATAATGTGCTGCCAATCGATGAAAGGAAAATGTTCGGCCATCCAATCGTACTTATCAACCAATGAATTTCGGAACTCCATCGCTGCCGAAACAATATAAACATCATACTTCTCCTGTAAAGCCTTAATTACCCGTTGGCTATCAGCAATAACCTCAAGATCGCGGAAAAAACCAGGCTCGTTTATATATTCGAACCATTTCTGGTTAACATCTTGCGGAACATGGTGATAGATTTCGTTTCCGGCATCAATTTTTAAGTCTAAAGGAACGTTAAAATCCCGGTTATATAGTTTAATAAATTTTCCAAGGGCATCGGCAATTACCTCGTCCATATCAATCGCAATTCTTTCCATTTGTACCTGCAAATATTTCGGCGCAAATATCCTGAAAACAAAGAAATTAAACTATGTTTTTAATTTACAGTATTTTAGTTATCTTTGCAGCCCCGCAGCATGAAGCTCCGGGAACTATGTTGAATACATAAATACAAAAAGAAATGGCAACTAAAATCAGATTGCAAAGATTCGGTAAAAAAGGAAAACCTTTTTTCCACGTTGTGGTAGCAGATTCTCGCTCTCCACGTGATGGTAAATTTATTGAGCGTTTAGGTTCTTACAACCCAAACACCAATCCTGCAACCATCGAAATTAACTTCGAAAAAACTTTAGCTTGGGTAAACAGTGGTGCACAACCAACTGATACTGCTCGCGCTATCCTTTCTTACAAAGGTGTTTTGTACAAAAAACACTTAGAAGGTGGTGTTAAAAAAGGTGCTTTAACTCAAGAACAGGCAGATGAAAAATTTGCAGCTTGGTTAGATGCTAAAGCAGGTAAAATTTCTGGTAAATCAGAAGGTTTAGCTACTTCTAAAGCAGATGCGCGTAAAGCGGCATTAGCAGCAGAAGCTAAGAAAAAAGAAGATAAAGCAGCAGCTATCGCAGCTAAAAATGCACCAGTTGCAGAAGAAGTTGTTGAAGAAGAAGCTACAGAAGAAGCACCAGCTGTTGAAGCTGAAGCAACTGAAGAGGCTCCTGCAGCAGAAGCTACTAAAGAAGAAGGAGCAGAATAATTTTAATTATTTTGTCTCATAAAATAGCGTTCCGAATTTCGGAACGCTATTTTTATTTACAGTTCGTCATGCTGAACCTGTTTCAGCATCTTTCTGGGAAGACCCTGAAATAAATACTGCGTAGCTTTCCGCTATGCTACAGGTTAGGGTGACGTTTAATTTGGGGTATGAAACACGAAGAAGCATTTTATATAGGTTACGTTACCAAAACGAGAGGTTTAAAAGGAGAAGTTCAGGTATTTTTCGAATTTGATGAATACGAACAACTCGAATTTGATGTGGTATTTGCGGATATGAACGGTAAGCTTGTTCCGTATTTTGTGGCTTCGGCAAAACTGCAGGCCAATAAAACCGGCTATTTTAACTTTGATGACGCTGACCATATCGATAAAGTGCAGCCGCTATTAAAAAAGAAATTATACCTGCCCCTATCACAAATTCCAGAACGCGAAGAAGGAGAATTTTTCTATACCGATTTTAAAGGCTATTTAGCAATAGATGAAACTTTAGGCGAATTGGGCGAAATTTTGGAAGTAAACGAATATCCGCAACAATTTGTGGCTACAGTGATGTATAAAGAAACCGAAATCCTGTTCCCGCTAAATGAAGACTTTATTGTAGAATACGATGAGGATGAGAAAAGCTTGACTTTGGATCTGCCTGAAGGTTTGCTGGATATCTATTTAGAAAAATAAAATAATCTTTCTGATTTTAGCTAAAAAAGTATTAATTAGATTCAATTTGTTTTTTTCCACAGTAAGGGCAAAAAACAAAATTTGTATCTAGCTGATTTTTACAGCTATTACATGTTTTATTATGTTCAATTATCGGTTTAAATAAAAAGTTTATTTTATGAGTAAAAATGTCTGGTATTTCTTTTAAGAAGCTTGATTCATTTCCTTTTTCAGTAATTAAAAACAACTCATCTTTGGCCCTAGTAATGGCAACATAAAAAAGCCTTCTTTCTTCCTCAAACAATAAATCATGATTTGAAATCTTTATTGCTTGAAAAATTCTATCCTCCATCCAAATATCGGGGAAACCGCCGTTTCCTTCGGTTAGTCCAATAATGAAAACGGCTTTAGCTTCCAAACCCTTTGATGCATGTATTGTTTTTCCTGTAACAGACAATTTTTCATGTTTCATGCGATCTAAATAAGGATTAAACATCTTGCTTCTTCTGTACAAAAAAAGAATATCTTCTCTTAAATAGCCTTTTAAAATTAATTTTTTTACCTCATCGACAACATAGTCGAGATTCTCATTTTCATCTTTTCCAGCAAAGATGGTAATTTTGTTATCTGATTTTTTAAAGGATTGAATATTTTTCTCAACCTTAAATTTATTGTGTTTTATAACTTCATTACTAGCACCTACTATATGCTCAGTGCTTCTATAGTTCATATTTAATTTTATTGTTTTGGAATGCGGAAAATAGCTTTCAAAATTTACAATATAATCAACATTAGACCCCCTAAAGCCATAAATACTTTGCCAATCATCTCCAACACAAAACAATTGATTATTTTGTGTTAACAATAATTTGATAAACTCTACTTGAAGATTATTTACGTCCTGAAATTCATCAACTAAAATGTACTCAAACTTCTGTCTGAATTTATCACCGATTTCTTTATGATTTTTGAATAAATCAATGGTTTTAATAATCATATCGTTAAAATCCAAATATGATTTATTGGTACAGTACTTCTGATACTCTTTTAATAATGGGATAGCTAGTTTGTAAAAATCTCTTACTCTTTCATGTTGATCTTGTTGCGATTTTTTCAATAATACATCCGTTGCTAAATTTTCGACCTTTATCAAATCCAAGGTTGAAAGCGCCAATCTTAAGAAGTCCTTTATTTCTTTGTGGTAAAATTTAAACTCTTCTTCAAACTTTAACGCACTAATATAGTGGTAATTTGCGGGTAGTCTGTTCTTAACGATCTTTTCTAGCGTAATATTAAATAGAGCTGTATCTTCTGTTTGCTTCTCATAAGTTTTTACAAGAAGTTTGTTTGCTTTTCGAAACTGATCTTCTTTGTTTTTAGTTAAATAGCTTTTGTCACTAACATGTTCGATGTATAAATTTGCTTCAGGAATAAAGAAATCGGGTTTGAAATCAAAATCAGAAAAATTTATAATTGGTTCATATTCAAATTTTATACTGTGTCTATAAAGCCAGTCTGAAATATATTGCTCGGATTTGGATCTTACTTTTGTTCCATTTAAAGATGTGTAATACTTTCCCTCGGGATATAAATTAGGCGTAGTTTGTTTTTTTTGATGAA
Organism: Pedobacter sp. GW822-FHT03F06; assembly: GCF_058801365.1. Lineage (NCBI taxonomy): Bacteria > Pseudomonadati > Bacteroidota > Sphingobacteriia > Sphingobacteriales > Sphingobacteriaceae > Pedobacter > Pedobacter sp. GW822-FHT03F06. Next base: position 211,260 of record NZ_JBXANE010000005.1, on the reverse strand, counting down.
TTTTATCTACTAAATAATCAAGAATATATCTTTTTAAATCTAAAAGGTAATTTTTCGATTCACAACATTCAATCAAAATTTTATGCATAACCTCAAAGGATGTTTCTGTTGCAGAATATTTTGCGAACTCATCTTCGTGGGTTTTTGTTTCACCAATTATTTTGAATTTATTATCAAACTCGTTTACGCCAAAATTTCTTAAAATATTATAGCACAAACTGTGAAATGTACGAAGTGTGATATTTTCAATCCATTTGTACTTTTTACTGAAAAAATATCGCTCAATATCCTTTTCTTTTGCAGATTTATTTTTATCTGATAAAATTTCACGATAGTTTTCGGTATCATCCGCCGAAATGATCAGCCTATCAAGCATTTCATTAGCGGCATTTTTAGTAAATGTAATAGCTAATATATTAGAGGGATTAACATTCCTTTCTTCAATTAAATAAATCAATTTTTGCAAAAGTGTTTTTGTTTTTCCTGAACCCGCACCAGCAAGAACGAGCAACCGTTTTGTTTCTGAAACAACGGCTTCCCTCTGTTGGTCATTTAAATTGCTTAAATCAGTTTTTACTTTCTCCATTGGAATGGTGAACTTTAATATCTGGTGCCCTCCGTTTTTTTTAACTTTAAGCTAATTTACGAATTTTTAAGGGTATCTAATTTTGAATCTCTTCTGGAATTATTTATACGACTTATTCTTACTTCCTATCCATTCAAATATGATCAACCAGCGAAATTCTATTTCAGGCTAAAGACTTCAGACTAAAGACTTACCTTTGCAGCATGCGTTTCGATATTATAACCGTTTTGCCAGCTTTATTAGAAAGTCCGTTTGCTCATTCTATTTTGCAACGCGCACAAAAAAAAGGCATAGCCGAAATTGTTGTCCATAACCTGAGGGATTATGCCACCAACAAACAAAAAAGTGTAGACGATTACCAGTACGGCGGGGGTAGCGGTATGGTGATGAGTATTGAGCCTTTTGCGGCCTGTATTGAAAAGCTTCAGGCAGAAAGAACATACGATGAGGTTATTTTCATGAGTCCCGATGGTGTTACTTTAAACCAGAGCACAGCCAATGAACTTTCTATTAAAAAGAACATTATTATTTTATGTGGCCACTACAAAGGCATAGATCAGCGTATACGCGATATTTTTGTAACGAGGGAGATCTCGGTTGGTGATTATGTTTTAAGCGGTGGCGAGCTTCCTGCAGCGATTGTGGTAGATGCTGTTGTACGTTTAATCCCGGGTGTTTTAAATGATGAAACTTCAGCCTTATCTGATAGTTTTCAGGGAGAACTGCTTGATGCACCAGTTTATACCCGCCCTGCAGACTGGCGTGGACATAAAGTGCCCGATGTTTTATTAAGCGGTCATGAAGCCAAAGTGAACGAATGGAGGCACGAACAGGCATTAGAGCGAACCAAAAAACGTCGCCCTGACCTTTTAGAATAAAATTTCCTTGTAAATTATAAAGGTAAATTCTATTTTAGGAGAAACGCTTCTAGTTCCCGATAATATGCACAAACAAATCGTTATTTGTGATGACCATTTACTTTTTTTAAACGGCATTTCCGAATTGCTTAAAAATACCGGGAACAATTATGGCATTTTTAAATTCAGCGATGTACATTCCTGCAGAAACCATTTAATGCAAAACATTGCTGATGTTTTCATCTGTGATTTAAATATTAACCACTTTGATGGTTTTGTATTGATCGAAGAACTTAGATCCCAACTAAAAAATACCAAAATAATTGTTCTCACTGCTTATTACGAAGATTTTCTGATTCAAAAGGCAAAGAAACTGGGTGTGAATGCTTTCCTAAAAAAGGAAACACCTGCCGAAGAGCTTATCAGTATTATCGAATCAAATAAAGACACAACGTTTTATACCAATAAGAGTTATAAAAAAGGCGAGAGTGTGTATAGCGCCATTGATGGTTCAATCGTAAATAAATTCAGGATATCCAGACAGGAAAAAGAGATTATTAAATTAATCATTAAAGGATTAACCAGTAAAGAAATTGCTGAAGTCCTATTTATCAGCATAACAACCGTAACTACCCATCGGAAGAACATCCACCGGAAGTTGGAAATCAATAACAGCAGTTCGCTCATTAAGTTTGCTCATGAGAATAATCTACTTGATTAGCTTTTTGCTATTCCCGCTACTCTCTTGTGCACAAACCACAAACAAATCAATATCTGTAATATCCGGCTATGCTTTAGACCAAAATTCGTCGTGGACGAGCGGGATGCTCCAAAAACAAAAATTTCATCCATTTAAGCAGGATAGCAAGGTTAATATCGGCTATAACAAAAATGCGGCGGTATGGTGCAGATTTATTATTAAAAATATAAATACTTCGCAAAGCAATAAAACATGGTTGTGTTTTAACAATAACCATATCGATAGCCTTAGCCTTTACGATGGTAGATTAATTAAAACCATTGGCGATAGAACGGCTGGCAAGAGTCCGTTTATTGAAACCCTGGCATTTGAAATTAACCTGCAGCCAGGCGAAGAAAAATTACTTTGGGTACGGGTTAAAAAAGAGACGTCCTATTTAGATTTTTCTTATAGTTTGGAAGATCAGGTTTATTTAGAAAGCAAGTCATCTCAAAAAACAGCGCTGACATCTTTTTTTATCGGTATGGTATTTTTGCTGCTCATGATCAATGGGATATTGTTTTTCATGACTAAAAGCAGGTTATATGGTTATTACATTGGCTATTCTGTATTAACTGTGTTTTACGCGGCAATTACAACCAATTTCGCCAAGCATGTTTTATTTCCCGAGTTTAGGTTTTTTAGCGAGGGCCGGGTTTACACTGGAGCACTTTGGTATATTGCCCTGAGTATTTTTCTTGAATATTTTTTAAAGTTAAAAGAAAATCAGCCGGTTAAACATAAGTTAATTATAGTGCTTGGCGGTATAAACTTTTCACTGATTTTAATTTCGATTTCCTTATTGGTGTTTTATAAGGGGTTTGAATTTCGCTACTTTTTTGTGTTGGGCTATACGATATTCCTGGCTTCTATTGTCGTACTTTTCTGGGCGGCATTAACGCACCTGAAAATTGAAAAAACCCAGGCTATTTATGCGCTTCTTGCCTTTGCGCCACAGTTTGTATGGGGCGCGTGCTTAATTTTAAAGACATTTGAAATTATTCCAAAATCACTGGGCGATAATTGGATGTTGTTTATCGGCCTTTATGAAGTGTTTTTGTTCGGATATGTTTTATCAAGAAATTATATTGATATTTTTTTGAAGAACAACGAACTGATGCAACAGGTTATTTTCGAAAAAGAAAGCTCGCTGAGGGCCATTAGTGAGGTTCAGCTACGTGAGCGAAGAAACATCGCTAATATTATTCACGACAATGTAGGGAGCAAGATTGCCCATATTATTCATCTCTTTGACATGAAGAATGCCGGGCTTGCCAAGCAAACCATAAACGAACTGGCAGAAGATATCAGAGAAATATCTCATAAAATACTGCCGAAAGCACTTGATGAAGGGGCTTTGATATCTAGTTTACAAAGCCAGATCTCAAGCCTGAACGCAGGTTTAACAAATGCAAAAATTGAGCTTTTCTGTTATGATTTTCCTGATAAAATTGATGAAAAGTGGATTTATGATTTATATCTTATTACACTTGAGGTTATAAATAATGCCATTAAACATGGTAATGCTGAGCTAATTACCTTGGAGCTTTATAAATATACCAAAAATTACCATTTTCAGTTTACCGATGATGGGCTCGGCTTCGATCTGCAGAAAACAAGCAAGGGCTTTGGGCTCGAAAACATTGAAAAGAGAGTGAATTACTACAAAGGTAATTTCGAAATCAGCAGTACTAAAAATGAAGGCACTATTATTCAGATTAATATTCCATCCAATCGTTAAATTTTAGCCTTTTTCTTGAGTGTGTAGCTGTTAATATACCCTTTAATGGGTATGTTTACCTGAGTATATTTCGCATACTTTAGCTTATTAAAGCAATATACCCTTTAATAAAAAAATGAAACTCAGGGGCGCAGAAAAACAGTTTTGGTGGCATTTCGGACATATTACCGAAGCGAAAAATATCCCTACAGAACTGCCCGGTTTTACCAGTATCGATTCGTTGGTTGATGATGCGTATTTAGCCATGCTTTTTGCAAAAGTTTCGGTTATGGGAAGTATTTATTTAAAAGAAACGAGAGTTACCGATGAGGGAGTTAAATTGATCAGCAATGTTAAGCAGCTTAAAGATTTAACCCTGATGAAGCATGAAGATATTACTAAAGCGTGTTTGCCTTACCTGAACAAACTGACCGATCTGGAATACCTCGATATCTGGAGAACCAAAATCCGCTTAGAAGATATATGGGTTTTAAAAGATTTAAAAAACCTCAAAGAACTGCATATATCGCCTCACGACGAAGAGGTGGAAGAAAGTCGGGATAGCATTTTAGAAAAGATAATAAAAGCGGAAGAAACATTGCCTAATTGTATTATTCACATTTGATATCATCAATACGTAAATATTTTACCTTAGGATATTGAACACTAAATTTGAGATATATTCGCGAATAAGTGCTCTCCTGATCTTTTGGAATAGAAGCATTTAACACAATCGAATGTGGAATTCATAAAGATTGTGGAAAAAATTAAAATAGGTTTTTTTATATGAAAAAAAATCCCTAATATTGCAATCCGATTTTCAAGGTAAAGAAAGTTGGTTTAATAGCTTAAAATCATGGATTTAGTAAAATTTGTTGAAGAGCAGGCCATCGCGAAAAAAGATTTTCCTGCGTTCAAGTCTGGCGATACAGTGAGCGTACACTATAAAATTCGCGAAGGTAATAAAGAACGTGTTCAAATTTACCAAGGTGTTGTAATACAACGTAACAGTGCAGGTGCTAACGAAACCTTCACCGTTCGTAAAATGAGCAACGGCGTTGGTGTTGAGCGTATTTTCCCTTTTAGTTCTCCAAACATTGAGAAAGTAGAAGTGAATAGCTATGGTAAAGTTCGTAGAGCGAAATTGTTCTATTTACGCGCTTTAACTGGTAAAGCTGCTCGTATCAAATCTTTGAGAAAATAATATTCTTTATTATAAGATATAGCCTTCACGATTAATTTCGTGGAGGTTTTTTTGTTTGTACTTTTGTTAAATGTTAGATTCTGCTTTTTTCGACCAAGTGTTTTGGGGTAATACCGTAAAAGCCTATTTCCTTTTCGGAGGCATACTTTTTTTAGGCTTAGTTTTTAAGAACATTGTTTCTAAGCTGTTAAGTAGGTTGCTGTTTAAGCTTTTCAGAAACTTTTCAAATCAATCCCATAACGATGCTTTCGTTGCCTTATTGGTAAAACCCATCGAGGTTTTTATTCTGTTAACCACACTTTATCTATCCATTAACCAGTTAAAACACCCACTAGAGGTAGCTGTATTCCATTACAGCAAATTAATTGGTAAGGTTAAGGAGTTAATACCTGTAACAATTGGCGATTGTATTGACCGGATATTTTTGTTTGGGATCATTTTATCAATTTTTTGGATTATTTTAAGGATAATCGACTTTATTAGCCACGTGCTTCTTTATAAAGCTTCGCTTACAGATAATAAGGCCGACGATCAGCTGGTGCCCTTTTTAAAAGAGCTGTTTAAAACGATCGTAATATTTATCGGTTTTTTTACCCTTCTTGGTTTTGTTTTCGAGGTTAATGTATTAACGCTGATTACTGGATTGGGCATTGGTGGTATTGCCATTGCTTTGGCTGCTAAAGAGAGCTTAGAGAACTTAATAGGTTCGTTCACCATTTTTTTAGATAAACCTTTTACCGTTGGCGATCTGGTAAAGGTTGATGGTGTGGAAGGAACGGTTGAAAAAGTAGGTTTTAGGAGTACAAGGATCAGAACCTCTGAAAAAACGATGGCTACTATACCTAATAGAGGTATGATTGATGGCGTTTTGGAAAACCTTTCACTAAGGAATTCGCGCAAGGTCTCTTTTATCATCGGGCTTACTTACGAAACCAATTCGGAATCACTTAGAAAAATTATTACCGAGATAGAAAGTTACATCAATAATCATCAAGGTACCAGTGATGATGGAAATGCTTCCTTTAAGAGCTTTGGCGATTCGGGTTTAAATGTAGAGGTTAACTATTTTGTAACCGTGCTAAATTATACCGAATTCCTTAAAATCAGACAAGAGATCAACCTTGAAATTATGGATATCGTTATCCGTAATAAGTCGGATTTTGCCTACCCTACACAACGCTTAATTAGCGATAGGCCAGCTCCTGCAGGTGATAAAGAAGAGGTAGGTAATGATGCTATGGATTAAGTGATTACATACCCTGCATCCGATTAATATTTATTAATTTAACTATTTGCTTAGACGATGATCGTCATGCTGAATTATTTTACAAGTAAGATAGTGTTTTCAATTGTCTTGTAGCTACTTCGTGGTCAGCATCTTTCCTGCAAAATAGACCCTGAAATGAATTACCTTCGGTGAGCTCGCTAAAGCTCGGTTCAGGGTGACGACTAGATTAGAATATGTATAGAATATCCTAAAGGGATATAAATTGCCATCTAAATATTTGTAAAATGAACAAAAAAGCCGATTTAGCATTAACTAAACCGGCTTCTTTTAAAATATTATATCCTTAACTTAAAGTCGCCAGGGTAGTGATTCCACCCTTTACAACCTGGTTAAGCTCCACGTTAACTTTTGTCCCTACAGGTAAAAACACATCAACCCTCGATCCGAATTTAATGAAGCCAAACTGCTCTGTTTGTACCACTTGGTCGCCTTCTTTTACATACCATACAATTCTGCGGGCTAAAGCACCGGCAATTTGACGGAACAATACGGGGGTGCCATTTTTATGCTCCACAACAGTTGTTGTACGCTCGTTCTCTGTTGATGATTTTGGATTCCATGCCGCAAGGTATTTTCCTGGGTGATATTTGAAGAACTTCACCACTCCAGAAATTGGATTGCGATTAATGTGAACATTTATTGGCGACATAAAAATTGAAACCTGTAAACGTTTATCTTTAAAATATTCACCTTCTTCTGTTTCTTCAATTACTACCACTTTGCCATCTGCCGGGCAGATAACCAGGTTTTCGCCCGAAGAAAAGCTGCGGCTTGGGTTGCGGAAAAACTGCAGTACAATAATAAATAATGCTGCTGAAAAGATATAAATGAACCAGCGCAACCAGGTAATGTCGTGATATTTATAATCAACTACTGCGTTGATTACGAAGATAAACAATATGCTTAAGGCAATGGTGGTGTAGCCTTCTTTATGTATGGTCATTGTTTTAGAAATTATTGGGCAAAGGTGCGAAAAATAAATTAATCCAATCTAAAAATTATGCCCCGGTTGCTCTGTAAATATCAGTCAGGTTTCTGCCAAGGCCATTGTAATCTAATCCGTAACCCACCACAAATTCGTTAGGTATTTCAAAACCAACGTATTCTAGTTCTTCAATTTCATATTTTAAAGCACTTGGTTTAAGCAAAAGAGAAGCGACTTTAATTGAAGCAGGATTTTTTTCTTTTATCGTTTTTAAAATATGCGTTAAGGTTAAGCCTGTATCAACAATATCTTCTACAATGATAATATCTCTGCCTTCGATGTTATCGGGCAGTCCGATTAATTCTTTTACATTTCCCGAACTTGCTGTTCCCTCGTATGAGGCCACACGCATAAAAGCAATTTCGCAGGGTACGGTTATTTCTTTGATTAGATCGGCCATAAACAAAAAACTACCATTTAATACACCAATAAATAGCGGGCATTTACCCTCGTAATCAACATTGATCTGGATGCCCAGTAAACGGATCCGTTTGTTTAAGGTATCGTTCTCTAAAAATATCTCGAACTCTTTATCCTCTACTTTTATTTTGTGCATGTTGCTGTTTAAAGGTTATTTTGTTTAATTGTATAAATTGGTTAATCGTTGGTTTTAACTAAGAACCGTAAACCACCAATTGCAAACTTGGTCATGGTTAATTGTTTAATGGTGTGGCTCAACTGGTAACTGCCAATTGACAACCGCAAACTCATTGCTACTGCGTTTTTTCCAATTCCTTTTGTCGTCTTCGTTCCTCCCTACGCTCCTGCCTCAATTGTTTTTTGGTTTTAGTAGTATCGGTTGGTGTGGTTATCTGTTTGCTTGTGGTATCTTTTTTAGATCCACCACCAAAAAGGCGTTCGAAGAAACTTTTATTTTTATCGTGTACAATTACAACTGGTAAGCCGTCTCCGTCATCATCAAATGCTGTAGTATCAACAACAGCCGTATCAGGTGCTAAATACTGGCGGAGGCCCTCTCTTAAACGTACATTATAGAAGCCATAGCCAGAAGTATCGCTCGCCACTAAACCTCTTCTTGCCATAATATTTCCCATAAACCTAAAATAGTTGAACATGTAAGGTTTCAAACTACCATCAGCCATGAATTTATACATCGATGCCTTTGGTTTAGGAACAATACTCGCCAGGAATAATCCATCGCCGATGGTTAAATCGGCAGGTTGTTTTCCAAAATAATAGCGTGAAGCCTCACCTATTCCATAAATATTCTGCCCTAGTTCCATAATGTTGAAATATACTTCGAGCATCCGTTGTTTGCTTACCAGGTGGTTATGCTCAATAAGCCAAACAATTAAAATCTCCTCGGCTTTACGGGCCAAGGTTTTTTGACGGCTTAAATAAACGTTTTTAACCAGCTGCATGCTGATGGTACTGCCACCGCGTTTAAATTTCTTTTCTTTAAAGTTTACGGCGATTGATTTACGGATCGATTCTTCAACAAAGCCATTGTGTGTAAAAAATGATGGGTCTTCTGCTGTTAAAACCGCATTAATAAAGTTTTTCGATATTGAAGATAATGGTGTAAAATTCGGGTTTGATGGACCTATGGTAATATTGCGCATCGGTTTACCATACTCATAAGGTGTATATACAAATGGGCTATTGATTTTTTGTAGATTGGTTTTACCCCATTGTACAATTTTGAAATCAACCGGTGTTAAGGTAGAACTAAAGCGCACACTATCAGGTATTTTTGTATCTAAATAAAAATTTAGGTTATACTTCACCTTCCCCTGTACTTTTAATCCTTCCAGCGATTCGAACAGGCCTTGTGGAAAAGCATCTAAAACGCCTTGCGCATCCTGTTCTTCAGCATTTAGTTTTAACTCATATATTTTGTTCTTTCCTAAAGTATATTTAACAAAAGGATGGATCTGTGCATTTTTTAGGTAGGCTGTTGAAGTGCTGTCTAAAGCAATGTAATTAGGTCCTACCAGAATATCGGCATCCAGTTTTGCGTTTTGTATAATGATATCGTTTGAAGCAATGCGCGGCTGATTAATTAGCATGTTTTTTACCGACCAGGAGCCAGAAATTTTATAATCGTCTCCACTGTATTTCGCATTTTTAAGTTCGGTTTGTAAGGTATCAAAATTGATTTTTGCATGGAGCTTGTTGTTTAAGTAGGGTAATTCCAGTTTTTTTCCATCAGCATAAGCGGTAAAGCTTAATTCTTTGCTGCCTGGATTTACATATCCATCTACATGCCAGGTAGATTCGTGACCATTCACATCAATGGTTGATTTTAAGTCACCCCCATCAATTGTAGCCGTCGTTGCAAAACTCAATTTGGCTGTGTCATGATCGTTTAGTTTAAAGATCATATTCTTCACATCCATGTCGTCAGGGATTTTGTATAAAACCTGATTTAAGATGTTACTGGCTATTTCCGGTAAGTTGGCTTTTCCATTAGTTTGGGTGCTGTCCTTTTTCTTGCGCTTTAAGATGAAATCGATATTTGTGGTTGAATCTTTAAGTACAACACTTACAAAACCATTGTTCAGTTTTACTTCTGAGAGTTTTACTTTGCCAAAAATGAGCGGGAAAAGTTTAACACCAACGCTAAGTTCGCCAATATTAGAAAGCGTATCCCTATCTTTAGGAACAACAGAAATATTGGTCATTTTTACAGTGCTAAAGCCTGTAAAACCAGCCGATCCGATTTTAACTTCCAAACCATAATCCTTATCGGCCTTAGCAATTGCTTTGGCGACCATTTTTTTAAGAAGTGCTTCCCTTTTGCTATAGGCAACCGCACCTAAAGCAATACAAACAACTAAAAAAACACCTAAAACCCAGGCTCCGATTTTTAAATATTTTTTGGGGATCTTAATTTTTGGTATTCGCATATAGTCGTTAAAATGGTTAATTGCTTAAACGTAACAATTAAATGTTTATTTCGTGTTAAAATTACAGTTAAAAAGCCTAAATAAAAGTATTTGTGGCTATGTTTTGTTAATTTTGAATTTAAATTAATACCATGCAGATTAGCCCGCAACAAGTTTTAGATGCGCTTAAAAATGTTGAAGATCCCGATCTTAAAAAAGATCTGGTTACTTTAAACATGATTAAAGATTTACAGATTAAAGATAACCAGGTCAATTTTACATTAGAGCTTACTACGCCAGCATGTCCGATGAAAGAAATGCTGAAAAATGCCTGTACAAATGCCATCAAGCATTTTGTATCGCCAACTGCAGCGGTAATCATCAATGTAACTTCGAGGGTTACCCAACCAAGCAATTCATCATCGTTAGATAACATCAAAAACATCATTTTGGTTTCATCTGGAAAAGGAGGAGTTGGTAAGTCTACAGTAGCAAGTAACCTGGCAGTTGTATTGGCTAAAGATGGCGCCAAAGTTGGTCTTATCGATGCCGATATTTATGGGCCCTCGGTACCCACCATGTTCGATCTGGTTGATGCCAAGCCGGGCGCTGAAGAAACTGCCGATGGTAAAACCAAAATTTTACCGATCGAAAAATACGGGATCAAGTTATTATCATTAGGCTTTTTTGCTGATCCCGGCCAACCAGTGCCATGGCGCGGACCAATGGCATCCAACGCAGTAAAACAATTGTTTAACGATACCAACTGGGGAGAACTGGACTATCTGATCGTAGATCTTCCACCGGGAACCGGCGATATCCACATCACCATCACGCAGAGTTTCCCAATTTCGGGCGCGGTTGTAGTTACTACACCTCAACAGGTTGCCCTGGCTGATACTCATAAAGGTTTAGCCATGTTCAGGATGCCGGGAATTAATATCCCGATTTTAGGTGTTATAGAAAACATGTCATATTTTACACCAGCAGAATTGCCGGAGAATAAATATTATATCTTCGGAAAAGGTGGTGGTACCGAGCTTGCAGCACGTTTTGATGTGCCGTTTTTAGGCGAAATTCCAATTATCCAGAGCATTTCGGAAGCTGGCGATAAAGGGAAACCGGTTGCATTAAACCAAAATCCTTTGCTGGATGTTATATTTGGAGACATTGCAAGTAAAATTGCCCAACAAATATCCATCAACAATGCGCAAATGGTGAATTGCTAAAAATTTACTATTTTTATAAATTAAAATATATATAATGAATTTAACAGAACAAGTAGAACAGGCATTGGAAACTATCAGGCCATATTTAAAAGCTGATGGAGGTGATGTTTCTGTTGAAGAAATTACATCTGAAGGAACGGTAAAGCTTAAACTTTTAGGCAACTGCGGTTCTTGCCCGATGAGTTTCATGACTATGAAATCTGGTATCGAACAGGCCATTATGAAAGCCGTTCCTCAGATCACTTCGGTAGTTGCCGTTAACATGGCCGAGCAAGATTAAGCTTTAACACTATTTAACAAGGAAGTTTTATTAATAAAATTACTTTTGTCTTAATGAGATATTGTGTTGCCCTAATTTGCCTTATTTTTTCTGTAACCGCTTTTGCACAACAAAAGCCGGCACAGGATAAACTTATTCAATTTTCTGGGATTATTACCGATATCGATAGCTCAAACGTGATTCCTTATGTTACCATCACCAATCTTTCAGCCAAAAGCAAAAGGGTTGGTGCTGATTATAGAGGGTATTTTACCTTCATTGTAAATCCTGGCGATACCATCTTGTTCACCGCCATTGGTTACAAGAAATTTTCTACAGTAATTCCAGAAAGTACACCGGATAGCAAGTATACCATTATGGTGAAACTGAAAGCCAATGTGATCGATTTACCGTCGGTGCGTGTTTTTCCATGGGCAACAACAGAAGAATTTACCCGCGAGTTTTTATCAATGAAACTGGCGGATGATGATATGGCCATAGCCAAAAAGAACCTTTCACGCTCCTCAATTGATGGATTAATTCAAACCTTGCCACGCGACGGACAAGAAATCGGAAGTCAGAATTACCGGTATAATTTTGATAGGATGGTCAATAAGAACATGGTGCAAACTAATCCCCTGCTTAATCCTTTCGCATGGGGCAAGCTAATGCAGCAGATTTTTGATGGGGATAAGAGTAGGACGAATTAGTCTGGAGTCTTAAGTCCGGAGTCCTTAGTCTTGGATGCAGAACCATCTCTTTCAATAAAAGAATTAGTTTCATAGGGGCGTCATCTCGACTGAAGTGAAATGTAAATGTTTACATATAAAATCCATCGGATCACCATCGATCTACTAAGCCTCTCCATTAACGGAACTCTCGAAATCCTTTGTTTTAAGGTTTAGTTTTAACATAAAGTAGCATTTACCTCCATCTTGAACATCTATTCTTTCTTTTTTCCAGTCAACATTAAAAGAGTGGCACATGCAATAAATTACAACTTCCTTTTCTCCTTTGCTATTGGTTGTTGGTGTGTATTGGCGTTTGTAATCTTTAAGATTTAGTAGAAAGTTCTTTTTGTCGTCGTTAGGCGAAAGTAAACTTAGGATATGCTTATTATAATCTTCAGCAAATTTTAATAGAATTTTATCTATTTCTTTTAGATCAGTTGAGGTCAACTGAGCGGGCTTTCTAAAAGCAGTGTTTTTTTCGAAGGGGATTATTGCAATGTAGGAAGTGTCGATTTCTGGCCCATTATCATAGCTGTATTGGGGGCTGGGCGAATTTGTTTGTTGGCAGCTAATCAAGCTGACGATCGTAAAGATAACGAAGCAACCTTTGCTCAATAACTGCCAACAACTTTTCATGGCATTATCTTTTCTTACTTTTATTCGGAAACTTCATTTTGTAATCTGTTTTGATATTTCCTTTCGAAATCGCATCCAACTTGCTTTTAAGCATGGTTTTTCGAAGAACACTTACTTTATCGGTAAATAATTTTCCTTCAATATGATCGTATTCATGTTGGATTACGCGTGCAGGCATTCCGTCTACATCCTCAGTATGCTCTACCCAGTTTTCATCAAAATAGGTGATTTTAACGTTCGGCTTGCGCATAATGTTTTCGCGGATATCAGGAATACTTAAGCAGCCTTCGTTAAAACTCCAGGCCTCACCCGTTTCTTCCAAAATTTCTGCATTGATAAATACTTTTTTATAACCTGGTTTCCCGTCTTCATCTTCACCTGTATCTACAATAAATAAACGGATTGGCAAACCAACCTGAGGAGCAGCCAAGCCCACGCCATTTGCATAATACATGGTGTCGAACATGTCGCTGATTAATTGTTTTAATCCTGGATAATCTTTATCGATATCGGTTCCTACCTTTTTTAAAACAGGATCGCCGTAAGCTACTATTGGTAATTTCATTGTATTATATTTTTTCAGATCTAGATCTGAACTTATTAATTATTATAAATCGCTGTCAGTCTGAGCTTGTAGAAGACCTATAGTTAAGTCCTTCGACAAGCTCAGGATGACAAAACGAGTGGTTTTGACTTACAAAAATAAGAATTATTCCTCTATTGGGCAGAAAGTAAAGATGTTCAGTTGCTCAATATCTAAAATCTCGTTGGCAACATCTGCCATTTGCTTGGTGGTAACCGCATTAATTTTCTCAAAAACAGTTTCCAGAGAATCGATTTTGTTGTGGTCGATCAGGCTTTTGGCCATTGAAATGATTAAACCGATCCTGTTTTCTTCTCCTAAAGCAATCTGACCGATAAATTTGTTCTTGGCTTTTTGTAACTGCAATTCATTTAAAGGATGTTCTCTGAGCTTTTTGATCTCCTTAAAGATTAAAGAGAGTGCTTTGGCTTGTTTTTCTTTATCTGTTCCGAAATAAATGGAAAAAATACCTGTATCGCTTAATGGAGAAAAATTGGACTCGATGGTATAGGCAATCCCATATTTTTCTCTGATCTGTAGATTTAATACCGAACTCATGCCATTACCACCAAAATAATTATTCAACAGCATTAAAGGTACCTTTTGCGATTGGTAGGTAGAATATGCCTGCCTGCCTAAAATACAGTGTGCCTGCATAATCGGCTTATAGATAGTCGTATTGTTTTGTGCTATTATACCCGGTTTAAGCCTTTCTTTGCTTGGATTATTCTCTTCAACAGCTGCGAAATGTTTGCTCCCTTTATTTACAACACTATTTAAGGTGTAATTGCCTAAAACGGCCACCACAATTTCGTTTGTGCGGTAATTGGCCTTCCTGAAATTGATTACATCTTCCCTGGTAAAATGCTGAACGGATTCGGTTGTGCCCAAAATGTTGTTGCCAAGTGCATGGCCAGCGAAAAGCATATCCTCAAAGTCATCATTAATGGCTTCTTCCGGTTGATCGAGGTAAGAAGAAATTTCATCCAGGATTACACTTTTCTCTTTATCCATTTCCTCTTCAGGGAAGGTAGAGTGGAATATAATATCATTGAAAAGATCTAGTGTCCGATCAAGGTATGGATTTAAAAAAGAAGCGTGCACACAGGTATATTCTTTAGTAGTATAGGCATTTAAATCTGCCCCCACACTCTCTAGGCGGTTTAAAATCTGGTTGGTGCTCCGTTTTTTGGTGCGCTTAAAAATCAGATGCTCAATAAAGTGTGCTAAACCCGCTTTGTTTTCAGGCTCGTCGCGCGATCCTGTGTTAACGATGATGCATGCGTGAGATATGGCAGAGGCCGAGGGCACATGCAATAAGCGTATGCCGTTTGGCAAAGTGTGAACATTGTATTCCATTGAGGGGCAAAGATAAGGCTAATTGCTTACAAAGCCTCTGTATCTGGGTATTGCAATTGTAAAGCGGAAATCAATTTATCCTTAGTTGGCCTTTTGAGTACCAAAAAAATAAAATTTGCTGCACCGAATATTAAAAAGAATGAATTATGTGTCATAAAAAAACCAACAATATTGAAAAGAGCCCCCCCTTCTAACATTGCCGAACTAATGATAAACGCACTTTGATACATATTAATCTTGGTATCGGCAGGAGCATTTTTGTCGATTTTTGCCATTAAGTTTCTGTAAAAGAAGATGCTCGCCGAGATGGTAATCAATCCCATAATCGGAAATATCGGGTTAAAAGGTGAAGTAGTTTTAGGATTGGCATCAAAAAACATGATTTCGCGGTTGAGGAAAATGGTTACTAATGCAAAGAGGAAAACGCCTGAGCATAAAGCAAGGTGGATAATCTGGAGTGTTTTTAGTTTGGTATTCATTGTGGATTTTAGCTTGATTTAAATTTTAAAAAGGATGGTCGTCATTCCCGCGCAGGCGGGAATCTTAATGCAGCCAGCTTTAAGATTCCCAATCAAGTTGGGAATGACGAACCGAGTAAAAAATTATTTTGTTATCCCCTCCAGCGAGAATAAAAACGCCCAGCGTAACGAAACATCTTTTAAATAATCGAAACGGCCCGATGCGCCGCCATGTCCAAATTCCATATTGGTTTTAAGCAATAATACATTTTTGTCGGTTTTGGTTGCCCTTAATTTGGCTACCCATTTGGCCGGTTCGAAATATTGCACCTGGCTATCGTGTAAGCCTGTAGTAACCAGCATATTCGGATAAGCTTTTTTCTCTACATTTTCATAAGGAGAGTAGCTTTTCATATAATCGTAAGCTGCTTTTTGTTTCGGATTGCCCCACTCATCGAACTCGTTGGTGGTTAATGGAATGCTTTCATCCAGCATGGTATTAATTACATCTACAAAAGGAACATCAGCAATAATACCGTTCCATAAATCGGGTGCCATATTAGCAACCGCGCCCATCAATAAACCACCCGCGCTACCTCCATGTGCATATAAATGGCCTTTTGATGTGTATTTCTGATCAATCAGGTACTCTCCCGCCGCAATGAAATCGGTAAAGGTGTTTTTCTTTTTCATCAGTTTACCGTCTTCATACCACTGGCGCCCCATTTCCTGTCCACCGCGGATGTTGGCAATAGCGAAAACAAAGCCGCGGTTTAACAAGCTTAACCTTGGCGAAGAGAAGTTTGCATCAGTGCTCGATCCATAAGATCCATACGCATAAAGTAATAATGGAGCGTTGCTGTTCTTTTTAAAGCCTTTTTTGTAAACCAAAGCAATTGGGATTTTTGTGCCATCTTTTGCCGTAGCGAAAACACGTTCTGTTGTGTAATCTTTTGGATCGTAACCGCCAACAACTTCCTGTTGTTTCATTAGTTTTTTATCCTTTTTCTCCAGGTCGTAATCGTAAACTGAGTTTGGTGTGGTTAAAGAGGTGTACGAATAACGCAGTGTTTTGCTGTTGTACTCTGGATTTGCGCCAACACCGGCAGCATAAACAGGTTCATCGAACTTAATATAATAATCGCTACCATTTTTCTTCAGTACGCGCAGCTCGGTCAAGCCATTTTTACGTTCCGATAACACGAGATGATCCTTAAATTCCTCTCCATATTCGAGTAGAACATCCTTGCGGTTTGGAATAACCTCCTTCCAGTTTTCTTTTTCTGTTTTATCCAGCGGGCATTGCATTAAACGGAAATTTTTGGCATTCCAGTTGGTGATGATGTAAAACTTATCATCTACGGTTAAAATATCGTATAAAACATCTTTTGAGCGGGGTGAAAATACTTTAAACGCGGCCTCTGGATGATCTGCATCAATCATTCTATGTTCGGTAGTTAATGTTCCCTGCGAAGCAATGAAAATAAAACGGCCATTTTTCGATTTCATCACACCGATATAGTTGCTGTTGTCTTTTTCATCATAAACTATGGGATCTGTTTTAGCATCGGTGCCAAGCGTGTGTTTTTTAATTTTTTCGCTTAATAGTGTAACTGGATTTTTTGATGTATAAAAAAATGTTTTATTGTCATTTGCCCATGCTACCCCGCCTTCGGTGTTGGTAATGACATCTTTCAGCATTTCGCCAGTTTCTAAATTTTTAACATTAATGGTGTATTGGCGGCGAGAAACCTGATCTACACCAAAGGCTAAAAGTTTATTGTCAGGACTAACACTAAATCCGGTTGCGCTATAATAGGCATGGCCTTTTGCCAGTTTATCTACATCTAATAATATCTCTTCCGAAGCGGATAAACTCCCCTTTTTACGGCAATACTTAAAATATTGCTGCCCGTCTTCGGTTCTGGTGTAATAAAAATAGCCATTTTTGAAAACAGGAACAGACTCATCTTTTTCTTTAATCCTACCTTTCATTTCTTTAAACAGATCGGCCTGAAATTGATCTGTACTTTTCATCATCGTGTTGAGGTAGGCATTTTCGGCCTTTAAATAATCAACAACTTTTGTACTATCGGGACCTTTTTTAAAATAATCGATCATCCAATAGTAGTTATCTATCACGGTATCTCCATGTATTGTTCTTTTATGTGGAATAATCTCTGCTATAGGGGCCTTGGCGTCGGGCCATTTAATTGCTTTCATTTCTTTCTTTTGAGGGTTGTTACATGCCGTAATTGCACTGAGTACGATTAGGCTGGGTAAGATACGTTTCATAGTGGTTTGAAATTTAGGTTGAATGCAATTTAAATAATTTAGTTCAATAGTTCATTTGTCATTGGTTCATTAGTGGGGGAAAAGGTTAATCGTTTAATTGACTCCAAACTCCCAGCCCCAAACGCTTAGCGCCATACGCCAAACCCATTACCATTTTTGTAAAAATCCATTATGCCTATAGATAATCATCTTAATTAGAAAAATTGATGGTAAATTGCCACATCAAATTGTTTGAAAATAATAATGAAATTAGGGTACAAAAAAATAGTTGTTAAAGTTGGTTCGAATGTAATTACACAGGCGAATGGTTTACCTGATGAAGCAAGGATTAAACATCTTGTGAATCAACTGGCCGATATAAAAAAACTTGGTA
This sequence comes from Pedobacter sp. GW822-FHT03F06, assembly GCF_058801365.1. Lineage (NCBI taxonomy): Bacteria > Pseudomonadati > Bacteroidota > Sphingobacteriia > Sphingobacteriales > Sphingobacteriaceae > Pedobacter > Pedobacter sp. GW822-FHT03F06. Next base: position 193,109 of record NZ_JBXANE010000005.1, on the reverse strand, counting down.
TTGAGGTGATTTTGGTTTCTTCGGGTGCGGTAGCATCGGGCAGAAGTTTGATCAGGGTATCTGAAAAACAAGACGCCGTAACTACCCGACAACTATTGGCGGCCATTGGTCAGGTTAAACTGATCAATACCTACGCTAATTTTTTTGCAGCACATGAAATTCAGTGTGCACAGGTTTTGGTTACCAAAGAAGATTTCCGCGACCGGGCGCATTATTTAAACATGAAAAACTGCTTACAGATTTTGCTTCAAAATGAGGTAATCCCTGTGGTGAATGAAAACGATGTAGTTTCGGTTACTGAGCTGATGTTTACCGATAATGATGAACTGGCTGGATTAATTGCTTCGATGTTAAATGCCGATGCCTTGATTATCCTATCGAATGTAAACGGAATCTACAATGGTGATCCGAAAATTGAAGGATCGGCTGTTATTGAGGAAATTAATGGTTCGGTTGCTAATCTGGCTTCTTTTATCCAAACGGGTAAATCACAATTTGGCCGTGGTGGAATGATTACCAAATCGACTATGGCGCAAAAGGTGGCTAAACTGGGCATCACGGTTCATATTGCTAATGGAACGAAAGACAATGTGCTTACTTCTTTGCTAAACAACGAACTGGTGCATACGCGCTTTGTGCCCGAAAAAAGTAAATCGGGCAAGAAAAAATGGATTGCGCATTCAGAAACTGCCGCAACAGGTGTTGTGAAATTAAATGATGGAGCAAAAACGGTATTAACCTCCGGCAAAGCAACCAGTTTACTGCCGGTTGGGATTATCGAAATTCAGACAGACTTTTTAAAAGGCGATATTATTAAAATTATAGACGAAAAAAATAACCTGATCGGATTGGGAATCGCGGAATACGGATCAGATAAAGCCAGAGAACGCATTGGGCAAAAGAAACAGAAAGCGCTGGTACATTACGATTATTTTTACTCGGCTATTTAAAGGTTTACCGCAAAGGACACAAAGAGAAGACGCAAAAGAACGCAGAGGCAATATGAATAAAATGAAAGAACGCATCTAGCTTTGCGTTTCTCTGCGAAAACCTGGCGCTTTGCGGTTAATAATTAACAAAATGGATTACAAACAATACTTCGAAAAAGCAAGGCAGGCAAGTCGTACCTTAGTTAGCCTGAGCAAAGAAACAACAGATGCAGTTCTAAGAGATCTGGCTGCGGCTTTAGTAGCCAATACTGAATTAATTCTTGCTGAAAATATAAAAGATTTAGCAAAAATGCCTATCGAAGACCCCAAATACGATAGGCTGAAGCTTAGTACGGCACGCATTGCAGATATTGCGAACGATCTTAAAAATGTTGCGAGTTTAAACAGTCCGTTAGGTAAAATCCTTTCAGATAAAACGTTGGAAAACCAGCTTCATATCCAAAAAATTAGCGTGCCATTGGGAGTGGTTGGGGTAATTTACGAGGCCCGCCCTAACGTTACTGCCGATGTATTTTCACTTTGCTTTAAAACCGGAAATGTAGCTGTGCTAAAAGGTGGAAGTGATGCAGAATTTTCAAATCTGGCTATTGCGAGGGTAATACATGGCGTACTGGATATGTACGGAATTAACCCTGATGTTTTAACACTTCTGCCAACGGAAAGAGCGGCAACCGAAGCTTTGTTAAATGCAAGAGGTTTTGTAGATGTTTTAATTCCGCGGGGTAGTCAATCGTTAATTAACTACGTTCGCGAAAACAGTAAAATCCCCGTTATTGAAACCGGAGCAGGGATTGTACATACTTATTTTGACGCGACGGGTGATTTAGAGAAAGGGAAAGCGATTATTTTTAATGCGAAAACCAGAAGGGTAAGTGTTTGTAATTCTCTGGATTGTGTGCTAATTAACCAAAATCGGCTTGATGATCTTCCTGCGCTTTTATCTCCTTTGGCTGATGGTAATGTTGAGCTCTATGCTGATGAAAAAAGTTTTGAGCTATTAAAAGCTTCATATCCTGCACAACTGTTAAACCAGGCTAAACCTGAACATTTTGGTACAGAGTTTTTATCGTTAAAACTAGCGGTTAAAGTAGTGGCTGATTTAACTGAAGCTTTGAACCACATTGCAGATTATAGCTCTAAACATAGTGAGGCCATTATTTCTGAAGATGCTGCGAATATTGCCCAATTTTTAAACGAAGTAGATGCTGCTGCGGTTTATGCCAATGCCTCTACCGGATTTACTGATGGTGCACAGTTTGGTTTGGGCGCCGAAATTGGCATTAGCACGCAAAAACTCCACGCCCGCGGTCCGATGGGTTTGGAAGAATTAACCAGCTATAAGTGGGTGGTACGGGGTGACGGGCAAGTGAGGGGGTAATGTTTGATGGAAGATGTTTGGTTAATGGTTTAATAGATCATGGTTGATGGCTTATAAGCCCCTGAGCTATTGACTAAAAAACCATGGACCATCAACGGCCAAACCTATAACTCAAACACTTCTCCTCTTTCTGGCACGGCAACATTAAAGCCATCTTCTTGTAAAGCTAAAGAAAGACTTTGCAGACTTTTATCTTCACCATGAACCAAGAAAACTTTTTTGGGCTGTCCTGTCTGTTTAATCGTTTTCACTAAATCATTGTGATCGCCATGGCCACTGAGCAGATCGGTTTGGTGTATAGTGGCGTAAACCATCATTTCCCGGTCTTTAATGCGTACAATAGGTGCTCCGCTCAAAAGTTTGTAACCGAGTGTTCCTTTGGCACAATAGCCGATAAAAAGAATGGTGCAATAATAGTTCTGAATGTTATAGTACAAGTGATCCTGAATCCTTCCGCCCTCTAACATGCCTGCAGAAGAAATAATAATACAGGGATCGAAATAATTGGAAACATCTTTACTTTCTTTCATCGTTTGAACATAAGCAAGATGCTCAAATTCAAACTCATCACCCATGGTTTGGTAAAAGTCTTTCGCTTCCTGATTTACCAGGTTATGGTGTTTGCGGTAAACCTCGGTAGCCTGTATGGCCATGGGACTATCTACAAAAATCTGAATAGGTGGCAACAGTTTTTTAGTAAAGATCTGGTTTAGGGCAAATACCAACGATTGTGTACGGCCAATACTAAATGCAGGAATAATCAATCGTCCAGGGCTTTTAATGCAGGCTTCGGTAATTTCCTGAACCAATCTTTCCTCTAAGGTCTGATCTTTGGTGTGCATCCTCCCGCCATAGGTTGCTTCGCTTACCAGATAGTCAACTTCTGGCAGCGGCTCAGGGTTAACCAATACCGGGTAGTTCTCTCTACCAATATCGCCTGTAAAAGCAATTTTCTTCTCAATGCCATTGTCATTGATGGTTAAAATAGCTGCAGCAGCGCCAAGCAAATGGCCAACAGGCACAAAGGTTAGGCTAATATCTCCGTTGATCTTGAAAGGCTTGTTAAAGGCAATGGTTACAAAACGATCGATCGTATCCATTACATGTTTGTGCAGGTATAGTGGTTTTGGACCGCTGAAGTTACCGCGTTTTGTTCTGGGTTTGCGACTGGCTTTTCTTAGAAAAAGCTCTACTGAATCGAATAATAATATCGAAGTAAGGTCGGCTGTTGGTGGTGTACAGAGCACCTGGCCATCAAAACCCATGCGAACCAGCGTAGGTAAATTGCCAGAGTGATCGATATGTGCATGGGTTAAAATAACGAGGTTTATACTTGCCGGATCGAAAGGGAATTGCTGGTTTTCTTCCTGGTAGGTTTCCTTCTCATAATCTAATCCACAATCTATCAGTATTTTATAATGCCCAATTTCGAGTAGGTGCATACTTCCTGTTACCTGTTGTGCTGCTCCCCAAAACGTTAACTTCATCTTCTTATCTTTCGCGTAAGTTCTTTAGGCGTAAAGTAATATAAATGATGGGATTTTTAAACAATAAGAAGTAATTTTTTAATTATGGAATATTAAAATGCGCTCGATTACCGATGTCGATTTTTATCAGGAAGCTTAGATTGGCAGCAATTATGCAACGAAAGATTTTTTATCTTTGAAGAAAAATATCCGCCATGCAAGAACCTTTTGATATAGAAATCGGCCCAATTAATTATTCAGTTTTTCCTGAAGGAAATGATTCGTATACCATTTTTAAAGATGGAAAAGAATACATTCAGATTCAAAAGGATACTTCATCTATCTGGCTAAAAATGGATTATAAAACCGAACTTCCGATTTTTGAGGAAGACGAAGAAGTAAATGCAATTGGGCAGGCCATTGAAAAGTATGTGCCTGAACCTGAAGACGAGGAAGAAGACGAGCTATAATAAGGAATCCTCAACAAGGAAAGGCTTAGCCAACCTTGTTGAGGATTTAAATTTAGGCAAGGAGCTTTAATAATTCTTCTGCAACTTTTTCTGATGAGGCCGGATTTTGTCCGGTTATCAACAAGCCGTCAACCACAGCATAGGGATTCCAATCTGCGATTTTGCTGTAATGCCCGCCGTTTTTTACCAACATATCCTCAACCAGGAAAGGCACTACTTTTGTTAATTGTACGGCCTCTTCTTCAGTATTGGTAAATCCGGTTACATTTTTTTCTTTCACCAGGTATTCGCCATTTATCTTTACATCTTTAAGCACTCCCGGAGCATGACATACAAAAGCAACTGGCTTATTGGCGGTATAAAATTCGGTTATGAGTTGTTGTGAGGTTGTGCTTTCTGCTAAATCCCAAAGTGGTCCGTGGCCACCAGGATAAAAAACCGCATCGTAATCACTCATTTTTACATCTTCCAATTTAATGGTGGTTTTTAATTTATCCAATAGAACAGCATCCTTATCCATTCTCCGCGTGGTATCGGTTTGAAATGTGGGATCTTCGCTTTTAGGGTCAATGGGTGGTTGGCCACCTTTTGGTGAGGCCAATGTAATTTCTATGCCCTTATCGCTTAAGGCATAATAGGGAGCGGCTAGCTCTTCTGACCAAAAACCTGTTTTTAAACCTGTATTTCCCAATTCGTCGTGGCTTGTAAGCACGAATAAAACTTTCTTGTTCATATCTTTTATGTATTTATAAAGCAAAATTATAGTGCTATTTCTCAACAGCAAAGGATTAGCGTCACATATTTGGTGTGCGCTAAATCACACTTTTGCAGAAAGCCTGCTTAACGTTTCCCTTGAAATGCCTAAGTATGCTGCAATAATAGTCTTAGAAACCCTTTGTGTAAGTTGTGGATATTGTTGTGATAATTGCTCAAAGCGTTCTTTAGGACTTGTGCTAAGCAGGGATAAAATCCGTTGTTGTAAGGCAATATAACCAAAGCTATTTTTCACTCTGAAGAAATGCTCCATTTTATGGTGTTCAGCGCATACTTTGTCTAAGTTCTCCTTGGTAATGGCCAATAATTCTACATCTTCTAAGCAGCTGATATTTGTAACTGAGTTTACATTGCTGTAAAAAGCCCTGAAGTCAGAGATCCACCAGTTTTCCATGGCAAACTGTATAATGTATTCTTTGCCGTTGGCATCGGTGAAAGTGGCTTTTAAAAGCCCTTTAATTACGAAATAGATATTTTTTACAGGTTCATCTTCCTGGATCAAATATTGGTGTTTTTTGAGCTTTTTAAGCCTGAAATGGGCAATTATAGGTTCAAATTCTTGATCAGTAAGCGGGATGATTTCTTCGAGGTGTGCTTTTAATTCAAAACTCATACTATAAATTTAGCTAATCTGAATTATAGGTATAAAATAAAAGCGCCAATTGGCGCTTTTATTTTATTAAGAGTTATCGGGTACAATTGGCTGTCCAGGTTTGGCCATCTTTCGAAACCAAAATTTTAAGGGTACTGGCATCAATACTGATACCGGTTAAGCCTGACCCAATACTAACATAACTGTTGTCGCCTGTTTTCTCAAACTTTACACCTGTAATATCAGGAATCCCGTTGCCGAAGTAAAAATTATAAGTTTCGCCCACTTTACTTACTGTTACTTTACCATCAGTACTGTTAATGGTAGTTTCTCCACTCCGATAAGAAACGGTTCCTTTGTAGGTACCCACAAAGAAATCCCGATCTGCTGGATCGGTATCTTTTTTACATGATACCATTACGGTTAATGCTATTAAAAGCATGCTGAAAATTTGAACTGTCTTTTTCATCTCTTTCACTTTTTTAGTTTTAAATAGGTAATAAATGTAACAGAGCTATGACAACGACTGTGCCAAAGCATTGCTGCCATTGGCTGAATAGGCCTTTAAAATCTTGTGTAATGAAATTATTTTTAAATTTAAAATGTTGTAATACAGTGCTTTGGCTGGTTTTTGAAAAAACGGACAGTAAAAATTTTTTAAATGGGGATCCTGGAGTTAGCATTAAAGATTTAGCATGGTAAAACTGTTCAGTTTAAAAGACCTTGTTCAATTTAGGCATTGATAAAGTCTAACATTTCAACCTTTTTGAATTAATGCTATATTTTGGCGATTCACTTAATAAAATACCTCGGAATGGCTATTTTTTTTGGAATGAGGTATAGGTAAAAGAGATAAAACCAATAAGAATATGGAGGATTTCATGTTATTCTTTGGTGTAGTTTGATGGACCATTAATATCAATTTTTTCGCCTAAAAAATGAGGCTTTCTACCAATCATTAAGTCGATTGTAGATTTTACAAGGGCAAAATATTCTCTAAAAGAAGCATATTTGTAACCCTGATACGTGCCTTTATCGGCAGCAAAGCCATATGACTTAACGCCTAGTTTATTCCCGATATTAATACACCGGTTTAAATGATATTTTTGTGAAACCAGAATGGCTGTATCAATATTAAAGATATATTTAGACCTGTATAAAGTAGAGTAGCTATCAAAGCCGGCATAATCAAGATAAATTTTATTGGTATCAACACCATGTTCACAGCAATAAAGTTTCATCACCGTTAACTCGTCATGCTCATCGCTACCGTTATCACCAGATAACAGAATTTTATCAATTTTATGGTTTTTATAAAGTTTTATGCCAGCATCGAGCCTATCTTTTAAGTATTTGCTTGGCTTATTGTTGTTTATTCCTGCACCAAAAATAATGGCTACTTTGGTTCCTGGCGTGTCTTTTTCTTTTGAAAAAATTACCGGATCAGTTTGAGATTTTATCAATAAATTTATGCCCAATACTACAATGATGCCCAATAAGGAGGCATAGATTAATAATTTTATGATTTTTTTAGTCTTCATGGATTAAACGGTAGTAATTATTTATCTCTTAAATATAGTTAAAGGCAAAACGGATTATCACATGTCTTTAAAAATTAATTTTCTTCAAATCTTTTTATCCTGCCCAGCCATCTCTATCCAAACTCCTATAATTAATCGATTCGGCCAAATGCTCGAGTTCTACATTTTCGCTTTCGGCTAAATCGGCAATGGTTCGGGCCACTTTTAAAATCCTATCGTAAGCACGGGCCGATAAGCCCAACCTTTCCATAGCTGTTTTTAATAAAATAGTGCCTGCTTCGCTGATCTGGCATACCTTCCGCACCATTTTCGGGCTCATTTGGGCGTTACAGTGCAATTCTTCTTTATCGCGAAAACGCTTGTCCTGAATTTCCCTCGCTTTAATTACACGTTCCCTAATGAGGTTGCTTCGTTCTGTGTTGGCTGTGGAGGCTAATTCGGTAAAATTAACCGGCGTTACTTCTACATGAAGGTCAATCCTGTCTAGAAGCGGTCCGGATATTTTACTCAGGTACTTTTGAACTACGCCTGGCGCGCAAACACAATCTTTCTCCGGATGATTGTAAAAACCACATGGGCAAGGATTCATCGAGGCCACCAGCATAAAACTTGCAGGATATTCTACCGAAAACCTTGCCCTTGCTATGGCCACCTTACGGTCTTCTAAAGGTTGGCGCATTACCTCTAAAACGGTACGCTTAAATTCAGGTAGTTCATCTAAAAAGAGAACACCATTATGGGCCAGCGATATTTCTCCGGGCTGTGGGTTCATTCCCCCGCCCACTAAAGCCACATCGCTAATGGTATGGTGCGGGGAGCGGTATGGACGGATCGTCATTAAAGCATCGGCAGCAGAAAGTTTCCCGGCAACGGAGTGGATTTTTGTGGTTTCTAAAGCTTCATTTAAGTTTAAAGGGGGTAAGATAGTTGGCAGGCGCTTGGCTAACATGGTTTTGCCTGCCCCTGGCGGACCGATTAAAATAACATTGTGACCACCGGCTGCGGCAATTTCCAATGCTCTTTTAATATTTTCCTGGCCTTTAACGTCGGCAAAATCGTGCTCGTAATTATTGATGTTTTTTAAGAATTCCTCTTTTGTATTGATTTTAACCTGTTCCAGTGTTTCGCTCTTATTAAAGAAAGCAATTACCTGAGCCAGGTTTTCTACACCATAGGCAATTAAATCGTTTACAATGCCAGCCTCGCGAACATTTTGTTTCGGTAAGATAAAACCTTTAAAACCATCTTGCTGTGCTTGGATTGCGATTGGTAAGGCACCTTTAATGGGTTGAATGGTCCCGTCTAAAGAGAGTTCGCCCATGATGAAATAGTCGTCCAGTTCATCACTTGGGATTTGTCCAGATGCTGCTAAAATACCAATGGCTATTGGGAGATCGTAGGATGAACCTTCCTTTTTGATATCTGCAGGCGCTAAATTGACTACAATTTTCTGCTTCGGCATACGGAATCCCGAAATATTAATGGCGCTGGCCACACGTTGAAGACTTTCTTTTACCGCATTATCTGGCAGGCCTACCATGTAGTATTTTGTACCCGCGCTAATATTCACTTCGATTGTTATGGTTAGTGCATTTACGCCATAAACAGCACTCCCGTATGTTTTTACAAGCATTGATTTTAATTAAAATAAATTTGGATGTAAATTATTCGGGATGAATATTGATTCTAATATACAGATTATTTAAAAAAGATCAAGTTTTAGTATCTATTAACGAGTCGGTTCCACGACCCGCTGTTAAATAAACCTGATTGGACTTTATGTCGGGACAGGGAAAGCAAGACTGGCCCCCTTATGGAATACTGAGCCCCCATTTCCAAAACCAATAAAACAAAAAATCCCAACCATTACTGATCGGGATTTGTATTATTTTAAAAGATGCTGAAACAAGTTCAGCATGACGTAACTACTATACCTTACACCCTAAACCTTCTGCCTCAAACCTCTCTACTATCTGCCAAATGGCATTTTAGGCATACCTTTCATCATTGCTGCTGCGGCTGCCGGGTTAGAAAATTGCTTCATCATTTTACGCATATCTTCAAACTGCTTAATCAGCTTAGTAACTTCTTCTACTTTGCTGCCCGAGCCTTTTGCAATACGTAAACGGCGGCTTTGCTGAATACTATCTGGGTTTTCTTTTTCAAACGGAGTCATTGAGTTGATAATCGCTTCAATTGATTTAAAGGCATCATCCTGGATATCTACATTCTTCATCATTTTGCCTACACCCGGTATCATGCCCATCAGGTCTTTCATGTTACCCATTTTCTTGATCTGCTGAATCTGGTTGTAGAAATCGTTGAAATCGAATTTATTCTTACGGATTTTCTTCTGAAGTTCTGCGGCCTCTTTCTCATCGAACTGCATCTGTGCACGTTCCACAAGTGAAACCACATCACCCATGCCCAAAATACGCGATGCCATACGGTCTGGATAGAAAACATCAAGTGCTTCCATTTTCTCGCCGGTACCGATAAATTTAATGGGCTTGTTTACGACGGATTTAATTGAAAGTGCCGCACCACCGCGGGTATCGCCATCTAATTTGGTTAAAACAACACCTGTAAAATCTAAACGATCATTAAATACTTTGGCTGTATTTACCGCATCCTGCCCTGTCATCGAATCCACAACGAATAAAATTTCGTGCGGTTGCGTTTTGGCCTTAACTTCTGATATTTCGTTCATTAAAGATTCGTCGATCGCTAAACGACCTGCGGTATCTATAATGATTACGTTATTTCCATTTTGTTTACCGTGCGCAATACCTTCTAAAGCAATGCCAACAGGATCGTTTGATGCACGGTTAGCGTAAACCGAAACACCAACCGAGGTTCCTAAAACCTCCAATTGATCTACAGCGGCGGGGCGGTACATATCGCCTGCAACCAATAAAGGTTTTTTACCCTTACCTTTTAAATGCAAAGCCAGCTTACCTGCAAAGGTAGTTTTACCCGCACCATTTAAACCCGCAATTAAGATGATGGTAGGATTTGCTTTAGTATCTAACTCTGTAACTTCGCCACCCATTAAGGCTGCAAGTTCATCGTTCATTATTTTAGTAAGCAATTGACCTGGAGAAACCGCGGTAAGCACGTTTTGCCCCAAAGCTTTTTGCCTCACATCATCGGTAAATGCTTTTGCTGTTTTATAGTTAACATCGGCATCTAATAATGCTTTACGAATTTCTTTCATGGTTTCTGCCACGTTGATTTCCGTAATGCTGCCTTGTCCTTTTAGTACTTTAAATGCTCTGTCTAGCTTGTCCTGTAAATTATCAAACATCTTTTTTTAAGCTAAAAGCTTCATGCCGAAAGGCAAAAAGCTAGTTGTTTTTAATAAAAGGCAAATGTATCAAATTTTGCTTGTAAATCTTAGCAACTCAAAGTCAAAACTTTAGGAAGATGAATATTAAATTTTTCTTTTGGTGCAACATTTTGCTTAAGGTATAGTCTTATACCTAACTAACCTAAACAAATGAAACGCTGTATCCTCCTTTTTTTTATATTTATTTGTGCTTTCTCCCAAGCTCAGGATATTTCGAAACAGCGCCAGCTAGAAGCAAAAAGAACGCTGCAAAGCCCCAAAGTAGACGGTATTTTAGATGATGAGTGTTGGAATAATGTTCCAATTGCTACTGATTTTATTCAGATCAGGCCAAATCCGGGAAAGATAGAAACCCATGATCGGCGTACTGAAATGAAGGTGCTTTATGATGATGTTGCGATTTATGTTTATGCCCGGATGTACGATCACCCTGACAGTGTTTCACACGAGTTGGTGTCGAGGGATAATATTGGCAACGCCGATTTCATTTCGATTATTGTAGACCCCTTTTACGATAAGATGAACGGAAATGGCTTTTTTGTTACGGCTGCCGGTGTTCAGTTTGATGCCAAATACTCGCAGGTGGGTGATGAAGATGCCAACTGGAACGCGGTGTGGGAAAGTGCTGTTAAAATTGATGATAAAGGCTGGACCTGCGAAATGAAAATCCCTTATTCGGCCCTGCGTTTCTCTAGTAAGGATATCCAGAACTGGGGTTTAAACTTTAGCCGTAGGATACAACGGAGCAATACACAGACCTTTTGGAATTTTGTAGACCCTAAAGTAAATGGCTTTATCAATCAGGAAGGGTTGTGGATGGGAATAAAAGATGTTAAACCTCCGTTAAGATTATCTTTTTCGCCATATATTTCAGCTTATGTAAACCATTATCCGGTTAATTTGCCCGGGGTAAAAAACACAACTTCGCGGTTTAATGGAGGGATGGATGTTAAATACGGAATCAACAACAGTTTTACGCTGGATATGACTTTAGTACCCGATTTTGGTCAGGTGCAATCCGATAACAGGATATTAAACCTCACTCCTTTTGAAGTGAAATTTAATGAAAACCGGCAGTTTTTTACAGAAGGAACAGAATTGTTTAACAAAGGTGACCTGTTTTATTCGAAGCGTATCGGTTCTATTCCATCTTATTATAATTACAGCGGGGTAGGCAGCAGTGATAAAATTGTAAAAGATCAAACCGAAGCCAAGGTATTAAACGCCACAAAAATTTCAGGACGGACAGCAAAAGGCCTGGGTATTGGGATATTTAATGCCATTACCAATAGCATGGAAACTGAGGTAGAGGATGCTCAGGGTAACCTTCGTATGGTAGAAACGCAACCCCTCACCAATTATAACATTCTGGTTTTCGATCAGTCGTTAAAAAACAACAGTTCGGCTACGTTTATCAATACAAATGTACTTAGACAAGGTTCTGCTTACGATGCCAATGTGAGTGCCCTGCTTTTCAATTTAAACAATAAAGGCAATAAATATTTCGTAAATGGCGGGGGTAAAATGAGCTATTTACGGGGTGAAGAGTCGAGCACGGGTTATAGCTACACCTTACGGTTTGGAAAACAGAGTGGCAATTTTACCTGGAGCTACAATCAGGTATATGCTGATGATAAATTTGATCCGTCAGATATGGGTTTCTTTACCAATAACAACTTTTTAGATCAGCGGATTGGTATAGGTTATAACGTATACAAGCCAAGCAAATGGTATAATCAATTTGAAAGTTGGCTTAATCTAAATTATTCTCGCAGGGCAATACCGAGTGCTTATCAAAAAATAGGTGCGAATACAGGGTATTGGGTTCAATTTAAAAATCAATGGTCGGCAGAGTTTGATTTAAGTGTAGATAGAAAAGGGAACGACTTTTACGAAGCCCGAAATGGACAAATGTATCAAGCGCCAGGAAATTTTGGTGTTGCTTTGTATATAAATCCCAACCGCGCCAAGGCCTATAATTTTGGTGGAAATGTACGCTATTTTGAACAGCAACTTTTTGGCGGTAAACAATACAACTTTTACTTTTTCCAGAACCTGCGGTTAAATGATAAGATTGCCTTTGGTTTAGACCTTAATTTTAACCCAAACTACGATTATGTAAACTGGGTAACCGCACAAGGTGATCAAGCTATTTTCTCTAAATATGACCGCAGAACGGTAGAAAACTCATTTGATGCTAAATACACCTTTACCAACTTAATGGGACTAACCATTGTGCTAAGGCATTATTGGAGTGATAGAAGAAATAAAGAATTTTACCTGCTTCAGCCTGATGGCCATTTAACCGATTATCAAGGACCAACATTAACCGGGATGGATAGAAACTATAATGTGTTTAATATTGATTTGATTTATACCTGGCAATTTGCACCCGGCAGCACTCTTTCCGTTTCGTACAAGGATGCCGCCGAAACTTATGATACCTTTTACACGCAACGTTACAACAAAAACCTAAGCGGGATTTTAAATGCTCCTCAGAATAACAGCCTTTCGGTGAAGGTTTTATATTATGTAGATTATCTCGATCTGAAGAAGAAAAGGAAAAAGGGATAAGTTAAGGTGTTCCTAGCCTTGGGTTTAAACTCAAGGCTAGGAAATATGACTTAGACTTACCGTGCTTTGCCAGGGCTTACACCGAATTTTTTACTAAAAGCACTGCTGAAATGCTGTACGGAAGAATAGCCCAATTCGTCGGAAATATTCTTGATATTTTTGCTACTATCGGCCAGGAGTTCTTTGGCCCGCATCAATTTATAATCGCTTAAATAGCCAAAAACGGTATTCTGGAAAACCTCTTTAAAGCCTTGTTTCAGTTTAAATTCGTTTATGCCTGCAACCTTTGCCAGTTCGGTTAAACATGGCGGATGGATGGCATTGGCTAACAGGTATTCTCGCGCATAATAAATGCGATCTTTATCGTAAGACGATTTAATGGTGAGGGTGTCGGTTTTTTTTGCTGCGAGTTCAAAAGCCTGGGCTTGCAATGCCAACAGTTCGAGGCATTTAGATTGCAGGAATAAGAGCTTTAATCCACCGGTAAACTGGCAGTTCATAATATCATTTATACAACTGTGCATGGCTAAGCTGATGGGCAGGTTTTCTGATGAAAGCTCTACCGAACGGTTGTTCATGATTTTTTCGGCAAAGTTTTTTAGCAAAGTGCTGCTTTCGCTGGTTAAATCAACAAAACGTGATCTTTCGAAATTTACCTCGAAAAATTTATGCGGCCCCCCTATCGTAAATTCTGCCATCCCATCAAAATCAGGACTATAAATAATATTATGCTGATTGGCTTTGATATCCAGGCGTTTGTTGGTGAGGTAATTTTCCATAATCCCACCGCCTGTAATTGAAAAATGAAGCTCAACCATATCGGGTTCATCAAAAGATTTAATGCGCAGGCGGCTCTTTTTCACGAGCATATCGCCGTAAACAATGTAAATACCCGAAAAAGCGATCTCCACAATCTCTGCATCGCCAAAGGGAAAGCTGTATTTGTCTCTTCTTTCGGTTACCAGTGCCTGGTTAAATTCGTTATTGTCGAACTTGTTACCAACAATATAGTATTTATCATCACCATCGTAAATGTTTAAAGCCATAAAATCCTTTTGATATAAACTTTAATCCTTTTGGTATAAAAAGATGCGTTTGTTAGACAATTACTTTTGTTCAAAGTTACTAAACAAAAGAATACGATGCCAAAAATACCATCATGGCTGGCCAATACTATGGAAAAAGTGATCAGCAATAAAATATATCAGGTAGAAGTTGTAGAAACTAAAATGTTGAGCAGCAACTTAAAGTGCGTTACCTTTAAAGGCGATTTTTTCGATGCCAAATTTATTCCTGGAATGGAAGTGCTGTTTAGGGTTAATGCCAACGAGTACAGGCACTATACCCTATCTGCCTTTGATCAAATGAACGAAACCTGCGAGGTTATCTTTTATTTAAACAGACAGGGGCCAGGGCACAGTCTTGCCGTGAACATTCAGAAAGGAGACACTTTAAGGCTTATTCTAGACCGTGCGCGGATTAAATATAAGGAAGAATCTAACCAGCATTTCTTTTTTGGCGATGAAACCAGCCTTGGCCTGTACGAATCGCTGGGTAAAAAAGTGATGGAAGAAGATGTAGAATATTTTGGCGTACTGGAGCTTCAGGAAGAAAACCTGAATTCGGTTGTGCACCTTAAATTATTAATTGATACCGTACCATCAGATGTAAATGCCCCGGCAAAAAATGCGATCAACTGGATGGAAAATATGCACCCAATGTGCTGGGAAATGTGGCAGAATGCAACTTTTTATTTAACCGGAAGGGCAAAATCGGTACAGCAGTTTAAACGTTACCTAAAACAAAGGGGCGTAAGCTTTAAGCAGATTGTTACGATGCCATATTGGGAAATAGGTAAAGTTGGCGGCGGTTAACGCTACCTAGGGAAGGTAAAGCCAAAACCAAGGGCCAGCGTTTGGTTGGCCTGTATTTTGTTCGTATCCATATCGGTATCGAACAACAATACTCCTGTTAAACTGGTGTTCATAAAGCGGTTGATTTTTGCTGTTAGCGCAATATCCAGCCTGTGGTCGATTTTACTGGGCTTAAACTCCTGATATGGAATAAACATGGCATACCTGGCTTTCAGGTTGGTATTGGTAAAAATATCTTTATCAATTGCACTTACAATTTGGAAAGCCAGTTCATTTTTGAATTTTTTGCCTTTTTCTACCGCATAAGCTTCCTTTTTATCTTTTTCGTAAACTGCGGTATCGAGTACAAAAGTCTGCCTGGCTGTACCTGTACCAATTCGGGTAGAGAAATATTTAACCGGTTTATACTCCAAACCGATTGATTCGGTTAAATAACCTGGTGCCATAAATTTAGAAATTAAAACAGCCTGCTCGTCTCCATTGCCATCCCTATAATACCTGAAACCTTTATCAAACTGAGATTCAAAACTTACCGATCCAAAAAAGAACCAGCTTTTGGAGAGTTGGAAAGAGGCTTTATTGTCCCAAAAAATACGGTCGTTGGTTTTCTTTTGCAACTGGTCTTTATTTTTGATTTTACCATATTGCAAAACAATTTCACTGATATAACTATAGCTGTTTTTATTGTATTCTGCTTTCCAGTTTAACAACCCGCCAACAGCCACAGAGTTGGTACCTCCACCTTTCCAATTGTTACTGAACTGAGCCTGGTTAACATTGATGCCGATGTTGGTTTTTGTTTTCCAGTAATTAATCTTGGCATTTACAACCAGGGGCTTAATTTTTACGGGTTCAAAGTTTAATGGCCCTTGTCTGCTCGGTAAAGGACTACGCTTTAACTTTATATTCAGGTCTTTTGTATTGATCGGAATAGTATCAATTTCCTGTGCATATAATTTGGTAGAGCAGAAACTTAGAATCAGGATTATGGCAGCTAAACAGTTCTTCATTACCTACAAAGAAAAAGAAAAATTTTAGAGATAAAAAGCATTTAACAAAATGATTGTCAGATTGACAATTGAATCGGAGCTGAAAACTATTGTTTCAGATCTTTTTAAACCAACCGTACCAATTCCCGTTTTTTAGGTATTTTAAATCATTTTCATGGTCATACGCTTCCTGCTCAAAAACAATGTTGCGATAGGCTAAATCATGGTTCCGGCATTTAATAAGATTAAGCAGGTAGTTAACCAGATATAAAATATAAAAAGGGAAAATAAGCAATTCTAACTGCTGACGTAAATGGATTTTTTCGTGGTTAATAATGATTGGATCGCTTTTAAAGCGCGGCGATTTTAACAGGATAAATGGAAAGACTGCCATGCCCGCTGCAGGGAGTTTTTTAACGATGATGATTGGCGCCCTCACAACTTATCGATGGTTATTTTAGGCAATGGAGGCAATTGTAGTGCTTTCGGGTTTAACCTGTAGCTTTTATAGGCATTTCTGATAAACAGATTAAAGGAATAATCAGTAGCATCGAGCACAAACTGGTAAGTTGGACGGTATTGTTGCATAAAATCAGTGAGTTCAGCATCTTTTATGCCTAATACCTGACTAACCAGACTGGCGCTGAAACGATAATCGATCAAGTCTTCCCGGTAATCTTTTTCCAGGATTTTTTGAAGGTGACGGGCATTTCTTCCTTGTTTGCTTAACAGATTATAAATTGCATCGATACCTAAACCAACACCACCGTTACCTAAATTCAATAAATCTTTACTACTTCCTTTCATGGTTTGGTAGCGATATTCCTGAACATTTTTTTCGTATTGCTGCTGCGGACTTAATCTTTTTTGTTGAATAAGTACATCGCGCAGTCTTATGCCCAACGATCTAAGTTGAAAATATGCGGCTGTTTGTCCCTTGAAAACAATAGTATCTACCCCATAGCCCGATAAAGCCGCAACTAAGGTATCACCTGGTAAAGCAAAAGTGCTAAACTCGCCTTTCGTATTGTTGTATAAACCATCGCCCGTGCGGATGTTATAAATATAAACCTTGGCCAAACGCTGCTTCGTTTCTTTATCAATAACGATTCCCTGCACAGGTTTATTTTGTGCATAAAGCAGCGTAGAGATGCCGAAAGCAAGTATAAAGGGAAGAAAAAATTTCATTAAGTTACAAAACTACAAATATCTGGCAGGCTATGTTTGTACTTAACATTATTTAACCTTAAGTATCTGACCCAGTTTAATGGCGTCGGTACTCATTTCGTTTAACATTTTTAACTGATCAACCGTTAAATTAAAACGTTTTGCAATATTGTAGAGTGTATCTCCTTTAACAACAGTATAAGTACCATCGGCAAGAATGGGTTTAGCTCCAGCAGGTGGGGTTTCTACTGGCGTAAATTTAGCCTTTTCCTGCGGGATATTCTGATTGATTTCTGAAAAGACACGGTCCTCTCTGGCAATCTTTTGCTTTTCGCTTTCCGGTTGATCGTATTGGTAAAGCTGGTATTTTTCGATGGTATTGATCAATAAATCCGGATATTTGGGATTGGTGGCATATCCGGCTGTTTTTAATCCTTGTGCCCAGCTTTTGTAATCGTTCTTATCTAACTGGAAGAGAAAGCTATAACGTTTGCGCTTTAAAAACTCAGAGTGATCCCTGAAAGATTCGCGGGCATCCTTATACACCCTAAAACAGTCGTTTTTTTGATCATCGTCCCGGAAGTAGTTTTTTCCCTTCCAATCTGATGTACATTTAATGCCAAAATGATTGTTTGCATATTTGGCCAGATCGCTATTTCCACTGCCCGATTCTAAAATTCCCTGCGCCAATGTAATACTTGCAGGAATTCCGTTTGCATTCATTTCTTCAACCGCCACTCCTTTAAACTCATCAATGTAACTTATAGTATTGTAACTTTTGTACGAATTGTTGTTGGCTTTGTTGGCTGCTTTTTCTATTTGCTTGTTGTTTTTAGAAAATTTCCGCGTACCGCAAGAACTAAAAAATAGGAGGGTTGCGGCTATAAGGATGTAATGGCTGTATGAACGCATTGATGTTATGATTATGTTTAATCTGTTAATTGTTGGAATTGGTTAACTGTACGCCTTTATCGACTTTGGACTCATGACTCAAAACTTCAACTTCTGTCCAGGTTTTAAGGCCGCTTTTTTTATGCCGTTTTTTTGCATCAGGGCTTTAACGCTGGTGCCTTTCTTTTTGGCAATTATACTTAGGTTGTCTCCAGATTTTACGGTATAAGTTTTAGCTGTTCTCCTGCTTTTGCTGCGGTGGCGAATTGGTGTTGCATAAACAGGCTCTTCGTATCCTTCTGGCCTTTCATCGTATTGGTAGAGTTCGTATTTTTTGATTAAGCCAATTACCTGGCTGGCCCAGCTTCTGCTGCTGGCATAACCGCAACGGCGGATTCCGTAAGCCCAGCCTTTGTAATCGTATTGATCGTATTTTTCGAAAAGATTATTAAAAGGCTTGCGGGTTTCCATAATTTCTACAAAATGGCTATAAGATTCGTCCGCATTTAAATAATCGCGATAAGATGAACGGATTTCGGCATTGTTATTTGGGCCTTTTACTCCAAAATGATTGTTAAGGTGTTGTGCGATTTTACTGTTTCCTGCAGCCGATTCGTGTATGGCAACAGCTAAAATAACGCTGGCTGGAATTTTATGATCGTGCATTAAACCCTGTGCATATTCTACGTGCTCTGCAATATATTCTTCTGTATCTTGCGCGCTTGCAACAATCCCTGTTAAAAGGAGCAGACAAAAAGTAAGGATTTTCTTCATTTCTTTTTTGGTTAATAGACCATGGTTTAATGGTTGATAGTCTTGGCTTTTAAGACCATGAGCCATTAACTATATGCCATCATCAGTTCTTCCTAATCACAAACAAACCATCGCGAACAGGTAATATCAATTTCTCAACCCGTTCATCTGCAGTTATTTTATCATTAAAACTAGTAATATTTCTAGTGTCTTTATCCTGTTTCTCCTGCAGTACTTTTCCACTCCATAGTACATTATCCACAATGATAATTCCGCCAGGACGAACGCGATCAAAAATCAGATCGTAATAGGTACCATTATTTTTCTTATCGGCATCGATAAAAACAATGTCGAAAACTTCATCTAAACCCGTTATTGTGGTGGT
Source organism: Pedobacter sp. GW822-FHT03F06 (assembly GCF_058801365.1). NCBI lineage: Bacteria > Pseudomonadati > Bacteroidota > Sphingobacteriia > Sphingobacteriales > Sphingobacteriaceae > Pedobacter > Pedobacter sp. GW822-FHT03F06. The sequence goes on along the minus strand of NZ_JBXANE010000005.1, from coordinate 173,956 downwards.
GGCATCGCCCAGGATGTAGTTGATCTGATCATTAAATGCAGATTGGGCAAAGTTATGGCGAACCATGTCTTCCAATTCCTCATTAATATCCAGCGTATACAGCAGGCCATCTTTGGTTAAGCCCTCAGCCAGGCATAGCGTAGCATAACCGGTAAAAGTGCCGATCTCTAAAATCCTTTTAGGGGAAATCATTTTGCTCAGCATGCTCAAAACCCGACCTTGATAGTGGCCAGATAACATGCGGGGCATTAAAACTTTAAGGTTGGTTTCGCGGTCTATCTGTTGAAGCAATTCGCTTTCAGGTTCGCAATAGGCAATTAGTAAATCCTGTAAATCGTCGTTTATTAGGCTCATTTGTTGGTTATAAACGGTTACTTTCCATAAAATATTGTAAAATGATGGTTGCGGCGATGGTATCAACCCGATCTTTATCTCTTCTGTCCATTTTTTTTAAGCCACTCTGCATAATGGCCTGATGGGCAAGCTTAGAGGTAAAACGCTCATCAACCCAATGCCTTGGGATATCGGGGAATGATTTTTTTAACAGGGTAGCAAAACCCTTTACATGTTGTGCCGAATCGGATGGGGAACCGTCCATCTGTTTAGGATCGCCCAATACAAAAGCCTCCACCTGTTCGGTTAGCATATACTTTTTAACATATTCGATCACATCTTTCGGATGTACCGTATCCAGTCCTGTCGCAATAATCTGCAAGGGATCGGTTACCGCGATGCCGATGCGTTTTGTTCCATAATCAAATGCGAGGATCCGTGCCATAAAAATAGTTAAGCGTTGGGTGTTTGGCGTAAAGCGTTTAGCCCCGTTTAAAAAATAAAAGCAAAGGTAAGGTTTTTGAAATAATAGGTAAACCTAAGCGGTATTGCCTTGGTAACGTGTATGTTATTGGCGTTTGTGGCAAAAAAAAAATGATTTGTTCCATTTTTTGGAAAGCAAAACCTGTAGTACTTGGTAATGTCGGGCCCTGCTGTATGCTTTAGCCCTCATACTTCGGGGCTGCCGCTTCCATCAGGTTTAGTTGATTCAGGCCTGTACGGTTTGGGCGAAGTTGGGGGGCGTATTATATCTAGATGTTCTGGTTTTAAAGGTTTATTTCCGAAGAATTACTAATTGAGTTAAATAAACCTGATAGCGCATAAAGCCCACAGCGTAGCGAGGACTTGAAGCGATAGCAGGACTTTCGGAACCGAAACGCACAAGACCTTGCTTTTCAAAATAATATTGACCAAATAAGCTAACGTAAGTGATGAGCTTTATTTAACACTAAAAAATGTGTTTCAAAAGTAAGATCGTAATGACGAATGTGTGAATCTCATATCTATTTCTTATTTTGCACCAAATGCAGTTTAAAGAAATCATAGGACAGGAAAGAGTGAAGCAACAATTGGTGCAAACGGTTAAAGAAAACCGCATTAGCCATGCGCAACTGTTTTTGTCGCCTGCTGGTTCTGGCGCTGTACCGCTGGCTATTGCCTACGCACAATACATTAATTGCCTTAACAAAGGCGAAAACGATAGTTGTGGCGAATGTTCGAGCTGTAGAAAATACGAACGTTTAATTCATCCCGATCTCCATTTCTCGTATCCTTTTTTTGCTTCTGCGAGTGTAAAAACAGCTGTAGATGTGTTGGAAGAATGGCGTGGCATGTTAATGCAAGACCCTTATTTCGATATGGATATCTGGCGTTCTAAACTCGATGCAGCTAATAAACAGGCTAATATTAATATTGCCGAATGCCACGATATTATTAAAAAACTAAGTTATAAAGCCTTCGAGGCCGAAACCAAGGTTTTAATTATGTGGCTGCCCGAATATTTGGATAAAGCCGGAAATGCGCTGCTTAAATTAATTGAAGAACCACCCGCAAATACTTTATTTATTTTAATTGCACAAAGCCAGGATCAGATTTTAACCACCATTTTATCCAGAACGCAAATTGTGAAAATCCCAAAACTTTCGTCGGAAGAAGTAACCGGATATTTATTAAATGCGCGCGGATTAACTGAGCATCAGGCCATCGATTATGCATTTTTGGCCGATGGAAATCTAATTGAGGCAAAAGCACTGGCTGCCGATACGCAAAGTGATAGTTCGGGTACATTTACGGCCTGGTTGAGGATGGGTTTTGGGAATAAAGTTCCCGATCTGATTGAGTTTACCGACGAGGCAGCCAAGTGGGGAAGAGAAAACCAGAAGAATTTTTTAAAATATGGCGTAAATTATTTACGCGAATGCTGTTTAATTTTAAGTGGTGCTGAAGAATTGGTGAAATTACCTCCCCTAACCTTCGAAACGGCGAAAAAACTCAGCACACACGTACTTACCTTGCCTATGGCAGAGGCTATAATCGGCGAACTGGAAAAGGCACATTACCACATTGAAAGAAACGCGAACCCGAAAATTCTGTTTTTAGATGTATCTTTACAATTGGTAAAAATTATCAAGTTTAAAACGCTCCCTACGGGGACTCAATATATATACAATTAATATGGGATGTGGAAGTTGTTCAACAGGTGGTGGTTGCACCCCTAATGGATGCAAAAGTAATGGCTCATGCGGCACCGGTGGTTGCCAAACAATGGAAGTTCACGATTGGCTATCTAATTTGGATATGCCTTCTAATTATAAACCTTTTCAGGTTACAGAAATCAAATTTAAAGGCTCACGCAAAGAGTTTTTCCTCAATAACGATAACATTTACCTCGAAATTGGGGAACTTGTTGCCGTTGAAGGACCAACTGGTGGTTTTGATGTGGGGCATGTTTCGCTTACGGGCGAACTGGTAAGGATCCAGATGAAACGCCGTAAAACGGCACTCGATCAGGTAACCAAAAAAATCTACCGTAAGGCTACAGAAGCTGATGTAGAAAAATGGAATGCCGCTAAAGGGATGGAGTGGGAAACCATGCACAAAGCCCGTAAATTAGCCCTGGATCTTCGTTTACAGATGAAAATCAGTGATGTAGATTATCAGGCCGATAAAACCAAAGCCACTTTCTTTTATACAGCAGATGGACGTGTGGATTTCCGTGAGCTCATTAAAAAAATGGCAGAGAGTTTCCGTATCAGGATTGAAATGCGCCAGATCGGGATGCGCCAGGAAGCTGGCCGTTTAGGCGGAATTGGCTCCTGCGGTAGAGAATTATGTTGTTCAACCTGGTTAACCAACTTCAAAACTGTGTCTACGGCTGCGGCGCGTTATCAAAACTTATCACTAAATACTTTAAAGCTTGCTGGGCAGTGTGGCAAATTAAAATGCTGTTTGAACTATGAGCTGGATACCTATTTGGATGCTTTGAAAGATATTCCCGATAGAATTGAAAACCTTGATACTGAGGCTGGTTATGCCCGTCACCAAAAAACAGACATTTTCAAAAAAATCATGTGGTTCAGTTACATGGGTGATGAAAACTGGATTCCTGTTAAAGCTGCGCGTGTAAAAGAGATCATGGCAATGAACAAGGCGGGCAAAAAAGCGCCTAACTTAAAAGAAGAGGCCGTTCAGATTGCTGCGCCGGTTGTGGTGGAAAAATCTTTCGATTACGAAAATGTAGTTGGTCAGGATAGTTTAACCCGTTTAGATGAACGCTCGCGGGGTAAAAACAACCAGCACAAAAACAATAATCAGAAAAATAACCGCAACAACAACCAAAATAAAAGAGAAAGAACGCCTCCCGGAGAGAAAAATGCAGGGGCTAATAATAGGACTCAGCAACCTCAACACGGCGCACTGAAAGCTCAACAAGGTGGAAAGCAACAGCCTAACGGACCAAAGCCGCAACAGGCAGTTCCTAAACCACAGCATGTTAACGGACCAAAACCTCAAAACAATAAGCCAAAACAACAGCAGCCACAAACACAAAAGCCTGTAGTAAAAGCTGAAGGAAATGTAACGGCCGAGGGTGTTAAGCCAGAACAGAGTAAAAACAAGAATAGAAATAACCGTAGGAAAAATAATAACCGCCGAAACAATAATAATGGCTCAGAAAATAAACCTGCTGCTGAATAAAAAGCAAATAATTTTGCTTGGCTTTTTATTAATGGTTACCCTATTTATGGGCTGTATGGTCAGCGTAATTGATAGTAATGTCGAAATTGCCAACCGCAGGTGGACCTACCGTAACCATATTTCGATGCCGTTTGAGATTAAGGATAATACGAAGGCTTACAACATTTATTTTAAGCTTAGACATACCGCCGATTATAAATATGCCAATATTTTTGTCCTTGCCCATTTTAAAGATGGTAAGAAGATGATAACCCGGCGTTATCAATACAAGCTCGCCAAAAATGATGGCGAATGGCTGGGCAGTGGTTCGGGAAATGTGTTTAGTTATACCCTGCCGATGTTAACCAACTATCATTTTTCCCGAAATGGTAAGTTTGAGATCGAAATCGAGCAGAATATGCGCGATAATCCACTTTTAGAGGTGAGTGATGTTGGTTTATTGGTTGAAGAGGCAAAATAAGTTTTGTTTTCATTTAGCATTTTATTGATTATTTAATTCATTGTCATTATTTGTTTGTATTTGAGTGTGTTTTTCGGAATTTTATTTGGAAAAATTAGCTTTCTCGCTACATATTTGTAATAAAATTGTTATTATTGTTTATAAACCTATGAACTATGATACGAATTTTACTCAAAAACACTCTACCCCTTCTCCTCATTTTAATTTCTACTCAATTATTTGCCCAAGGCTTAAAGGGTAAGGTAACAGACTCTGCAGGCTTAGCTATTCCAGGTGCTACAGTTCAGGTAGTTGGCTCAAAAGTTGGAACATCATCTGATGAAAATGGGCTTTACGCCTTAAAATTTCCTTCACCGGGGGCTTATAAAGTCAGGGTTTCTTTTACAGGCTATCAAACGGCCGAAGTAGCTGTTCAGATCGACAATACCGTAAAAACAGTGGATTTTGCATTGCAGGATGCGAAAGAACTGTTAAGTGATGTAGTTGTGGTTGGATCAAGATCAACGCCCAGAACGAACATCGAAAGTGTGGTACCGGTTGATCTGATTTCTGCAAAAGACGTTAAGGTATTTGCGCAGACAGATTTAACGCAGATTTTAAACTTTGTAGCGCCATCTTTTAGCTCTAACCGGCAAACCGTTTCTGATGGAACCGACCACATCGATCCTGCATCTTTACGCGGTTTAGGGCCAGATCAGGTTTTGGTGCTGGTAAATGGAAAACGTAGGCATACTACAGCATTAGTAAACATTAATGGTACTTTCGGTCGGGGTTCTGTCGGAACCGATTTAAATTCCATCCCGGTTTCGGCAATTGAGCGCATTGAGGTGCTCCGTGATGGTGCTGCGGCGCAGTACGGTTCGGATGCCATTGCAGGGGTAATCAACATTGTGTTAAAAAAGGTAACACCGTATAGTTTTTCTACCTCTTTTGGTCAATCTTCTTCAAGTGCCCTGGGTCGCGATTTTAGCGATGGCAGAACCTTTCAGGTTGATTTTAGCAAGGGATGGGCATTTAAAAATGATAAAGGTTTCATCAATTTTGCGGCACAATACCTCCAAAGAGGCTATACAAACAGGGGTGGTTTAGATACCCGTCCGTTATTATATTCTGCGAGTCCCACTAAAGGTTCAACAGAAACAGAAGCCGCTTTTCAGGCCCGTTTTGCAAGTTTAAAGGCCGCTGATGATGCAAGGGCAAAAGCAAACGGTTTGGATAGAAACAACATGCGGGTGGGTAACTCCGATTCAAAAAATGGAGGAGGTTTCTTAAACGGACAGTTTAATTTTGGTGAAACCACTCAATTGTACTATGCAGCTGGCTTTACCCATAAAACCGGAAGTGCCGCGGGTTTTTATCGCCTGCCGACACAAACCACACAGATTGATTTATCCATCTATCCTAATGGATTTTTGCCTTTCATCGATACCAAGATTAATGATTATTCATTTTCTGCTGGTTTAAGAGGTAAGATAGGCACATGGGATTATGACATCAGTAATACCAGTGGTGAAAATACCATCGCATTCAATATCAATAATACAGTAAATGCTTCTCTGCCTACTGGAACAAGTCCTACATCGTTTTACGCTGGGGAATTGCTATTCAGACAAAATACCAGTAACCTTGATTTAAACAAAAAACACACTTTTGATGGTGGGTTTTTAACCTCATTAAATACTGCCTTTGGCGGAGAATTCAGGATAGATAATTACCAGATCAAAGAAGGCGAGCTTTTATCTTATTCAAATGGCGGAAGATTGATCGGAACATCCCCTACGGCATCAGGTGCGCAGGTGTTCCCGGGCTTTAAGCCGAGCAACGCATTGGACAAATCGAGGCACAATGTTGGTGCCTATGCCGATATTGAAGCTGAATTTGGCCCCCGGGTAACTTTAGGAGCCGCTGGGCGTTACGAAAATTACAGTGATTTTGGTTCGAACTTTTCTTATAAATTTACAGGCAAGGTTAAGCTTTTTGGTGATGTTTCGTTACGTGGCGCGTATGCCACAGGGTTTAGGGCACCATCTCTACACCAACAATATTTTAATAATGAAAGCACGCAGTTTGTAGGTACCAATGCAACACAGGTTTTAACGGTAAATAATGCAAACCCTATTGTTGCCCAGTTTGGTGTTGGCGCATTAAAACCTGAAATTTCTAAATCGGGAAGTTTGGGTTTAGCAGGCAAAATCGCCAAAACCTTTACTTTTACCATCGATGCTTATAATATTGATATCAGCGACCGTATTGTTTTCTCCAGTCAATATGCCCGCGAACGTTCTGGCGGTGTTTTAGTGCCAACTGGCGTGGTGAACCAGATTTTAAATACGGTAGATCCAACAGCGCAGATTAACAGTGTACAGTTTTTTACCAACGCCATTACCACCAATACCGCAGGTATCGATGTGGTATTAACCAACAGGTTTAATTTGGGTGCAAAAAGCAGCTTAATTTTAAGTGTTGCTGGCAATGTAAACAAAACCGTAGTAAGAAGTATACAGGGTTCTGATAAAATTGAAAGTGATCCTACATTAAAAGCTAAACTTTTCGATCGTTTGGAACGCTCCCGTTTCGAAAGTTCAGTGCCTAAAAACAAACTGAATATTACCGCAACCTATAATGTAAATAAACTATCGTTTGTGGCAAGAACAGTTCGTTTTGGCGAGGTTACCTATTTAAATGCTATTGATCCAAATATTCCTGCCAATGGCTTACCAATCCAATTGGATCAGACTTTTGCACCGAAATGGATAACTGATTTCTCTGTAAGCTACGCTGCGAGCAAAACCTGGTCGGTAACTGTGGGAGCGAATAACATTTTTGATGTTTACCCTGATAAGTTATATATCAATCCACGTAATAATGAAAATAATTTGAGTGGAGACGTTGCCAGTAATTATTCAGGAGGATTAGACAATACTTCGAATGGCAGGTTTTTGTACCCAAGAGCGGTTAGCCAGTTTGGTTTTAGTGGTAGGTATGTATATGGCAAAATTGCCTGTACATTTTAATGTTATTAAGCGTTTTTTAGCCACAGATGCATACAGATAAACACAGATTTTTATATCTGTGTTTATCAATAACTTGAGCTTAATTCATTAAAAGATTGAAGTTACAGATACTGTAACAAACTCTCCAGTTTCATTCCTCTTGATCCTTTTAACAATACCAAATGATCCTGAACCGGATTTGCCTGTAAATATGCAGCTGCTTCGGCCGGACTTTCGAAAAATGTGCCCTTAAAATTGTCTTTAAATGAATAGAAATCCTTCCCAATAAAAATTAGCTGATCTAAATCACTTTCATTAGCCTGTTTCGCAATGAGTTCATGCTGTCCAAGCGATTCTGGTCCAAGCTCAAACATATCACCCAAAATGGCAGTCTTTTTATCTGCCGATAATGCTGCGATATTTTTCAGTGCCGCAGTCATGCTGCTTGGGTTTGCATTATAAAAATCGCAGATTACGGTATTCTTTTCTGTTTTGGTTAATTGAGAACGGTTATTTTTTGGCTGATAGTTAGCAAGGCCAGTGTTAATTTCGTCTGGGCTCATATCAAAGAAGTCGCCAATACAGATTGCAGCAAGAATGTTTTCGAAATTATAACTACCTGTTAAATTGGTTTTAACAGAAGAAGAAACGTCATGGTTGGTCCAATCCACTTCGATAAATGGATCACTGCTTTTTAATTCGCCTTTAATGGTATTGCCATTTTCTGTTCCGTAATAAATAAGTTTGTTTAAGCCTGCAGCTGTGCTCATTTCAAGCAAGTATGGGTTATCTCTATTAATAAAAGTATAACCATGGGTTTCTTTTAAATAGGCATAAAGTTCTGCTTTGCCTTTTTTTACCCCTTCAAATCCGCCGAATCCATCTAAATGTGCCATGCCAACATTGGTAATAATGCCATGGGTAGGCTGAGCAATGGTGCAAAGTAGTTCTATTTCCTTTTGGTGGTTTGCGCCCATCTCGATTACCGCAATTTGCACCTCACCGGTGATGGATAAGATAGATAACGGAACACCTATATGGTTGTTTAAGTTACCAAAGGTAGCAAAGGTTTTATATCGCTCTGCTAAAACAGCATTTACCAATTCTTTGCTGGTTGTTTTGCCATTACTGCCCGTTAAACCGATTACAGGGATATTTAATTGTTTGCGGTGATGGCGCGCCAGGTCTTGCAAAGTACTTAATACATCTTCTACTAATAGGCATTGACTGTTAGTAGCATACTTTTCTTCATCTATAATGGCATATGCTGCCCCTTTTTTAATAGCTTGAGCGGCAAATTCGTTGGCATTAAAAAGATCTCCTTTAAGTGCAAAAAAGATACAACCAGGGCTAATGTTTCTTGTATCGGTAGAGATAACAGGGTTTTCTCGGTAGTAATCGTATAATCTTTCGGTTGTAATCATGCCTATGGTAAAAAATATGATGTAAAATTAAGCTTTCGCATTAACAAAAAACAAAATTAGTACATTAGGTAAAATTATTTCCCTATGAAAAGACGCTTAACGTTCTGCCTAATCTTCCTTAGTTCCGTTTTTTTTGCACAGGCACAGCTAAAATCGCCCGACGATTTTTTAGGTTACGAGCTGGGTTCACACTTTACCCCGCACCATAAAGTAGCCGATTATTTTAGACAAACCGCTGCGGCTTCTGCTAAAAACATGAAATTGATAGAGTATGGTAAAACCAATGAAGGCAGGCCCTTAATGGTGGCAGTTGTTTCTTCACCAGAAAACATAACCAAACTTGAACAGATCAGGAACAATAATTTGGTTTTAGCAACGGGTACCAATAATAGTGTAGATTTAACAAATCAGCCTGCCATACTTTGGTTAAGTTATAATGTACATGGTAATGAGGCAAACTCAACAGAAACCTCAATGAAGATGCTTTATACCTTGGTTTCGGGTAATAATAAACCTGCAACAGAATGGCTAAAAAATACAGTTGTGGTGATTGACCCTTGTTTAAACCCCGATGGAAGAGACCGTTATGTGAATTATTTTAATAGCGTAGTAGGGAAAACACCCAATTCCGATCCGTTATCAAGAGAACACATAGAGCCATGGCCAGGCGGCAGACCAAACCATTATTATTTCGATTTAAACCGCGATTGGGCATGGCAAACACAGGTTGAAAGCCAGCAAAGGTTAGCGCTGTATAACCAATGGATGCCACAGGTACATGTCGATTTTCATGAACAAAGCTATAATGAGCCTTACTATTTTGCACCTGCAGCAGAACCGGTTCACCAGGACATTACGCCCTGGCAAAAGAGTTTCCAGGTAGTGGTAGGTAAAAACAATGCCAGGTATTTTGATGCAGAAGGTTGGCAGTATTTCACCAAAGAGCGTTTTGATTTACTATATCCCTCTTATGGAGATACTTATCCTTTGTATAACGGATCAATCGGTATGACCTATGAGCAGGGCGGAATCAGGGCCGGGTTATCTGTGGTAACCAACGACGGTGATACATTAACCTTAAAAGACCGTATCGCGCATCACTTTACAACAGGAATGTCGACCCTTGAAGTAACTTCCTTAAATCATCAGAAGTTATTAGAGGAATATAAAAAATATTTCCAGCAGGAATTAGCCAATAGTCCGGGTGTTTATAAAAGTTATATCATAAAAGCGACTAATTTGTCACGCTTAAAAAAACTGGCTGAACTGCTAACCAAAAATAAAATCGAATTTGCTTTTGGTGGTGATAAAACGGGAAGAGGTTATGACTATGATACCCAGAAGGAAGAAAGTTTTAGCATCGCCCGTAATGATTTAATTGTTAATATCCAGCAGCCAAGGGCCGTTTTGGCTAATGTTTTATTGGAGCCCCAAACTCTTGTAACAGACTCTAATACTTATGATATTACAGCATGGGCCCTACCTTATGTGTACGGATTAAAGGGTTATGCCAGTAAAGAAAGTATTAAAGGGAAATATTCAGCCATTGAAGAGCCAAAGATAATCAGTAATGAGCTTGAGAAGCCCCTAGCCTGGTTGTTTAGCTGGGGAACAGGCGAAGATGTTCAGGTTTTAACTGCGCTGCAAAAAGAAAATATAAAAGTTAGACAGGCCGATCAGCCATTTGCGGTAAATGGTAAAGACTATCCTGCCGGAACCCTAATTGTGTTGAGGGCAGAAAACGAAAGACTGATCAAAGGGATGAAAGATAAGGTTGCATCGATCGCCAAAACCTTAAATAGGCCAATTCAGGCAATTAGTAGTGGTTTTGTAGAGAAGGGAAAGGATTTTGGCTCTAACGTTTACCCATTGTTAAAACAGCCTAAGATTGCCATTGTATCTGGCATGGAGGTTTCTTCTCTCGCGTTTGGCGAAGCTTGGTTTTTTCTTGAGCATGATCTAAATCTTTCACCAAGTATTATTAATGCTAAGGATCTGAATAACCTGGATATTAATAAGGTAAACACCTTGATTTTGCCGGATGGAAGTTACAGTGCTTTTATAGGGGATGGTTTAACCGCATGGATAAATAAAGGAGGAAGATTAATTTTGATGGAAGATGCTATAGAAAGTGTATTCGAGAAAAAGGGATTTGATATTAAAAAGAAGGAAGCCGTTGTAAAAAAAGACGAAAAACCAGAGGCAAACAAACTTCTTTTCAAGGATAAGGACAGAGATGATTTCGAAACTACCATACCCGGTGCAATTTACCGGATCAATCTCGATGCTAGTCACCCCTTTTCTTACGGCCTGGGTAAAACCTACTACAGTTTAAAAACAGACCGGAAAATTTATGAGCCTTTTGTTAAAGGTTGGAATGTGGGTTTAATTAACGAAAAAAGTTTAATGGCCGGTGTAGTGGGTAAAAAAGCAAGGGAAGAGCTTAAAACAGGGCTTTTAATCGGTGTACAAGATTTCGGCCGCGGCAAGGTAGTTTATTTAGCTAACGACCCGTTGTTTAGAAACTTCTGGGAAGGTGGAAAAACCTTATTTGGGAATATAATTTTTTGTGGATATTAGGCGCGATTTCTACTTTTTTGGTTAAAATACGCGCTGATTTTATCGTTTCTGAATAGATTTTATTGCACATGTATGTAAAATACTTTACATTAACTATAAACAATCATTTTTGGGGCTTAAGAAAGAAAATCTCAAGCTTATTTCGTCAAACTAAACATACTTTCTGTTCAAAAGATGCATTTTTTTTCATTAAAAAAACATTTTTTCTATAAGATTCCACTCATAATGTGTTGCTTAAGTCATTCAAATTCAGGTAGGAAGCAAAATTTAACATTTTGCAATGTGCTTAAAATCAGCTAATTAGTTGTTTGTTTTGTTGGTTTGTTAAAATTTGTTAAAAAAAATTTTCTAACATGATTTTCAACACCTAAATTAGGCGATCATTAATCATTAACTAACCTATTTCATAATTATGAAAAAACTTCTACAAAGTTTGTTCATATTCTTGTGCTTAGCTACGGCTGGATATGCACAAGATCGAACAATTACTGGTACAGTTACTGCACAGGAGGATAACCTTCCAATTCCTGGGGTAAGTGTAAAAATCAAAGGTACTCAATCGGGTACGGTAACCGCAGCCAATGGTAAATATAGCCTGGTTGTAAAAAATGGCTCAATTTTAGTTTTTACCTATGTTGGTTATAAACAAAAAGAAGTAACTATTGGTGCTTCTAATGTTATTAACGCCATATTGGAGGGTGATGCTAACCAATTGACAGAAGTTGTAGTAACTGGGGCTTATGGTACAAAAACTACTGCAAGAGCTACTACTGCAAACATTCAAACCATTAGCGGCGAAAAGCTTAATACGGTGCGTGGAACAAATATCAACAACGCTTTGGCGGGTAAAGTTGCAGGTGTTCAGGTAAGAAGTCAGTCGGCAGCAGCCTTAGGTAGAAATACTCAAGTGAGGTTACGTGGTGCAGGTGGCTTTGGTACAGGTAGTGGCGCACTTTATGTTGTTGACGGAACAATTCTTCCAAATGCAGATGATGTGAACTTAGATGATATCGAAGATATTTCTGTTTTACAAGGTCCTGCTGCGGCAGCTTTATTGGGTTCACAAGCAGCTTCCGGTGCAATTTTGATTACCACTAAAAAAGGTAAAAAAACCGAGGGAGCTGGTATCACACTTAATTTAGGTGCAACATTTGAAAATGCCTATATTTTACCAAACTATCAAAACACTTATGCCGGTGGTAACTCTGCAGATCTTATCCAATACAATTGGAAAACCGGAGACCCTGTAGAGTGGCAAGCGCTTAGTGGCAAATATTATCATAACTATAGTGATGATGCAAGCTGGGGTCCGAAAATGGTTGGTCAGGAGTACATTCCTTGGTACGCATGGTATCCGGGAACTCAATATTCTTATAAAACAGCCTCTTTAACCCCTCAGCCTGATAATGCCCGTGATTATTTCAACACAGGTGTAAACTTAAATAACTCTGTTACTTTCGCTAATGCCGGTGATAAGTACAATTTCAAAATGACTTACGGTAACCAATACACGCAAGGTTTGGTACCTGGAACAAATTTGAAGAAAAATACTTTGAACTTAGTTTTAAACTACGATCTTAATAAACACTTCACTGTAGGTGCAAATATTAACTACGTTAAAACTGCACTAGGTGGTGATATTGATGATGCATACTCAAGTCAAAGTACAGGATCATTTAACCAATGGTTCCACAGGGATTTGGATATGGGTATTATGAAAGAATTGAGGGGATTGACAGTGCCAGGATTAAATGGAACCAACATTTATGCTAGCTGGAACCACAATGATCCTACTTCATATAGCGCAGCAGATCCAAAATCATTTTATGCAGGTAACTATTGGTATAACTTCTATACTTATTATGATTTGTTAAACAAATTAAATCAAAGAGATAGATTGTACGGTAACGTATATTTAACTTATAAAGTTAATGATGACTTGAAGTTTACAGGAACTTACCGTAAACAACAAAACACAACGTTTACTGAAGATAAATATAGCTCACGTTTAAATGATAGTGGTACGCAAACCACTGGTAACGATCCACAGGCTAGAGGTTACTATTATACTGCTAATACTTATTCAAATAGAGAAAACTACGAATTATTAGGGCAGTACACTAAAAAGATTCAAGATTTCACAATTGATGCAACAGTTGGTACTGATATTTTCAGGGCTGATTATAAAGACAATACTGCACAAACCGATAATGGTTTAGTAATTCCTGATCTTTTTACAGTTCAAAACTCTGTTAATCAACCTATAATAGGAAACACTAGATATATCGAAAAATATAGAGCTGTATTTGGTAAAGTTACTTTAGGTTATAAAAACTTCTTATTTTTAGAAGGAACTTTACGTAATGACTGGTTCTCAACATTACCTAAGGTGAATAATAATGTACTATCTAAATCAATTGGTGGATCATTCGTATTCAGCGATTTATTACCAAAAGAAAGCTTTGGCTGGTTATCAAATGGTAAATTAAGAGCGTCTTATGGTGAGATCCCTCAGGCATTATCTGATCAATCAGGCCGTTTTGGCGCATATGTTTACCCTGGTTTTGCGTATGGTGTAAATGCATTAAAATGGAATGGTAACTTACTAATGTCTACTCCTGATGTACTTGTTGATCCAGATATCACTGGTGCAGTATCATCAAATTATGAATTGGGTATTGATTTAGGCTTCTTGAACAACAGAATCACTTTGGCAGCTACATATTGGGACGCAACAGAGAAGAATTTCCCAAGATCTGTATCAATCAATCCGGCATCTGGCTTTAGTTCAATTATTACCAATATTGGTCAGATCAATAAAAGAGGTTTAGAGTTTCAATTAACTGGTCGCCCAGTGGCATCACCAAACTTTTCATGGACGATTTCAGGAACATACGCAAACTTATTGGATAATAAAGTAGTCGAGGTAAGTAAAAAATATGCCATTACTCGAATTTCAGGGGTAGATGCTGTTTGGGGTACAACTATGCCATATATGGTGCACGAAGAAGGTAAACAGTGGGGACAGATTTTCGGAAATGGAAAGAAAAGAAATGCAGATGGCGTTCCATTGTTGGATGCTAGTGGCCATTTTGTAAATGATCCAAACGTATTTTTTGGTAGCGTTCTTCCAAAACACACTGGTGGTTTGCAAAACTCATTTACCATATTCAAAGATTTCAATGTAAGTGCTAATATTGATTACCAATTTGGAGGAAAATTCGTTTCCTTATCAAATATGTGGGGTTCATATAGTGGTTTAACTGCTCGTACTGCTGCCTTGAATGATAAAGGTGTTTCTGTACGTGATAACCCTGCTGATGGTGGTGGTGTAAGAGTTGATGGTGTTGACGCTACAACTGGGCAGCCGAAAACTTATTATTTGAGCGCTATTGATTACTACCAAGGTCTTTACAACTCTAGAACATTTGATGACTACATCTATGATTTAACCTTCATTAAATTGCGTGAGGTATCAATTGGGTATAACATACCAGTTAAAAAGTTGGGCATTGGTAAATATATCCAGAATGCAACTTTCTCTGTAATTGCGCGTAATCCGGTTTTAATTTATGCTAAAACAAAAGATTTCGATCCATCAGAGGTATCTGCAACAAGCGGTGAAACTGCTCAATTACCAGGTACAAGAGGATTTGGTTTTAACTTAAGAGTAGGTTTCTAATCTAGAAAAACAAAAGAAATTATTATGAAAAAGAGATTTATATATGCATCCTTAATTGGCTTGGTGCTTGCCAGCTCAGTGGGATGTAAAAAAATAGAGGATTTTGGTGTTGCTAATGATAATCCAGCAGCAACTACTACTCCGAGGGTTGATGCCTTGTTAACTAATTCGATCGCAAGTTTACCAGGTTATGCCTTTTATGTAACAGGCGGCTATTATTCACAGTACTTTTCACAAAGTCAATATCCTGATGCGATGTTGTATTCGTTAGATCAAAGTGCATTTACCGGAGCTTATAGCGGCATACTTTATGACTTGGAAAATATTCAGTTGGTAAACACAAGCACCAATCAAAATCAGGTTGCCAAGATACTTCAACAGTACGTGTATTTTCAATTGACTAATCGTTGGGGAGACATACCTTACAGTCAGGCATTAAAGGGAATCACCGTAAATGCACCAGCCTATGATACACAGGAAGCGATTTATAAAGGCATGTTGGCTGCATTAACTACAGCAGCAACTTCCTTTAATTCATCTGCAATAACAGGCGATATTATGTTCAATGGTGATGTTGCGGCCTGGAAAAGAGTAGCAAACTCATTAAGGTTGGTAATAAGCATTCAGTTATCGAAAAAATACCCTGGTGCAAATGATTATGCAGCAACGCAGTTTAAAGCGGCTTTAGCTGATGCAGGTGGTGTAATTACTACAAATGCACAGAACATGCAAGTTACGCCGGCTGCTCCAAATTTCAGAAACGTGATTTGGGATGGTTATAACGGTCGTAAAGATTATGGCGAAAGCAAAACGATGACTGATTTAACAGCTAGTTTGAGCGATGCAAGACAAGCTGTATTTGGTGGCGCCAGTGAACAAGCAGGCAATGTAACAACCTCAAGCGTAGGTATTCCTTACGGCGGAGATAAAGCATCAACTGAAGGTTTTACAAATAATAACCCTACCTGGGCACGTGTGCTGCGTGGTGATAAACGCGATCAGGCTAGCCCTGTTTTCATTATAACTGCTTCACAAATTGCATTAATCAGAGCTGAAGCGGCTAATCTGGGTTGGACTACCGAAAGTTTATCTGATTTATATACTCAAGGTATTACATTATCATACGAGCAATGGGGAGTTGGAACACCTTCGGCTGCTTATTTGGCCAATGCCAGCGTTGCTGTCGGAGCTGTTGGTGCTGCTAATAATGTGAGAAATATTTCAACTCAACGTTATTTGGCAAGTTATCCTGATGGACAACAAGGATGGAACATTTGGAGAAAAACAGGATTTCCTGCGCTTACACCAGCTTCTGCTGCTGCAAATTCATCAAAACAAATTCCAAGAAGAATAGCTTATTCTCCAACTGAACAAACTACTAACAAAGCAAACAACGATGCGGCTATTGCTCGTTTAACTGGTGGTAACACTCAGGATGCTAGAATGTGGTGGGATCAATAATCATTAACGTTTAAATTAACTAAAATGAAAAATCATTTATTAAAATATGCTGGTATTGCGTTATTATTGGCGCTAACAGTAACTGGGTGCAGAAAGGACGCATTTGAGGGCGAAGAGACCCTGGAGAATGGAGCTACAAGAGTAAAGATATCAGAAGGAACAAATCCATCTTTCTTTCTCGAAGCTGGTTCTGGGATACAAAAACGTAAGCTCTTTACGGTAACTAAAGCTGCTGCTAGCCAGGCCGTTAACAATGCAGCTGCAACTATTACCTTAACTTATGCACCTGATTTAATTGCAAAATATAATACTGATCATGCTACTGGTACTCCTGCGGTTCCTGATACCTATGAAATGCTTCCAGAAGCACTTTATACCACCTTTCCAGGAGTTACAAGGACGAGTACAGGATACACCATTAATCTTGCTCCAGGAGAATTTGCGAAATCTTTCGATATTAATCTAAACTTTGCTGCATTCGATTTTTCTAAAAAATATATGTTAGCTTTTAGAATTGCCGCAACAGGTATTGATGGAGAGGTTACTGTTCAAAACCAACTCCTTGCCATAGTAGGTGTTAAAAATGCCTATGATGGAGTGTATTCTGTAGCTGCGGGTACAGTTACCAGATATACTGCGCCTGGCGTTCCAGCTGGCGATGCGCTTAGTGGAAATATGGCAGGCAACCCTGACGTGAGGTTGGCAACTACCGGGGCTACTTCATTAAGAATCGAGGGCCTAAATTGGGCAGCTGCTGGCGGTGGTGTTGGAGGTGTAGATCCAATTACATTGACCATTAACCCAACTACTAACCAGGTTACCTCTATTAGTTCTACGGTGGCGACAAGTATGAAAATTGTTCCGGGAGCTGTTAATAAATATGATCCTGCTACGAAAACTTTCACCTTGAACTTTGACTGGAACCAAACCGCAAACAAGCGGGAAATATTGGGCTTAGTTATTACATACAAAGGATCAAGATAATTTCCAGAAATCATTAAAAAGCTCTCTTCTAAGGAAGGGAGCTTTTTTGTTTGCAGTGCATTCTAAATTTTTAAGATGCAACAATACACTTTCAAGCAGGTTAAGCCCTTAGGGTACTGTAATATATACGGTGTTATGGGTAAAACCTTAACGATAAAGCTTACTACAGGTTTTAATCTAGCTTGGTAACAATACCTCCTGATGTGAGTATAAGCTGGGATGAGCTTTGGTCTTTCATGGGAGAAATTAAAATAAAAAACCAAACTATAGGTTTTTTTTATTTTAAAGATTAAATTTGATACAACCTCATCAAATACTTATTATGAAAAAAATATTCTTTTTATTGATTGGTACAATAGGATTTCTTACCGCTGAAGCTCAAGTGTACAGAAGTGTGAATATGGGAAGCGATCGTCAAACCATACGTGCAAAAAGAACAGATGCTGATTTTGAAGGCTCCCCATACTTGTTTAGTGATTGGCAAAAAGCAGTGGTGCAATTCGGATCAGGTATTGAACCCTCCTCAAGCGAAGTGAAATATGATTTGCTTGCCGACTTATTAGTGCTGAAAGGAAAAGATGGCGAAGAATATGAGTTCAAGGATCAACCGAAAGAATTTTTGCTAACCTCAACAAAAGAGCTGTATAAAAATGGCTTTGCCCCTGTTGATAAATTTACAGATAAGACTTTTTACCAAGTCATTTATGATGGTAAAGTTAAGTTTCTTAAAAAAACAACAAAAACTGTAATTGAAAGCAAAGGTTACAATACAGCAACGGTAACAAGAAAAATAGCTGATGATACTCAATACTATATTGTTAAGGCAGAAAATAAACCAATTAAAGTAAAGTATAATGAAAAGTCAATTGTTGCTGCCCTAGGTAAAAGCGAAGAACTAACAAAGTACGCTAAAGAGAACAAATTAGATATAAAATCTAGCGATGGTATAATTAAGCTGTTAAGCTATTATGATACGCTTTAGAAATTTTCGTTATGTAGATTTCAATGAAGGGCGTTTATAAGAGCGCCCTTTTTTATGCAAATTTTAAGCCTTTCAGAATCCGGTATATGACTTTCAATTCTTGTATTGAATTTATAGCTAAATCGGAGGCGCGCTAAGGCTCACCTTTTGACTGTATATTTGACCTCGTTACAAATAGCGTAATTTACCTTCAGTATTGTATGATAGATTTGATGCATTATTTTAGAGTAGCGTTTTCTTTATAGAAGTATTTGTACTTACAAAGCCTCAATATTATTATCCTCTGCCCGCCTATAGCGCTACTCACTTCCATACCCGAGCTGGCCAGTGGTTTCTTTTGCTAATGCGCTTTAAACTGTTTCGGATGGATAATGTGGCTGTATGCCAGGTGCGCAAAAAAAAACCGATAATGAAATGGGTATATTACTTTACGAATAATTTGATAGTTGATTTTTTAGTGCGTTCGGAGGATAAGATAGAAAATCTGGAGGAAAAATGGCATGATTTTTTCTGAAAATAACTCACGCTTTTAATGACGGTAATTGATATAAATAGCTTATTATAAGTTAAAATATGATAACTTGTAGTTCTAGACATCCTTTATTTGGGGAAAAATCCCCCAATATGCCTTTTTAAACAGACAGCTTTATTGTCAATATAAAGTCATTATGCGTCCTTTTTTTGTTAAATTTTGTTAAATTGTTAGTTATCTCTATTATATTTAAGAAATCAAAATAACTATTTCATTTACTAACTTAAATTTCATGAAAAAACTTCTACAAAGTTTGTTTGTATTTATGTTTATTGCCACAAGTGCAATCGCTCAAAATCGAACAATAACAGGTACGGTTGTATCAAGTGATGATGGCTTACCGCTTTCTGGGGCAAGCGTTAAAGTAAAAGGTACTAACTTAGGTGCCTCTACAGGCGCTGATGGAAAGTATTCCTTATCTATTCCAACATCCGCAACAGCTTTAGAGTTTAGCTCTATCGGCTACATTACCCAATCAGTTTCCATTAGGGGAGCGGTAGTAAATAGTGTATTAGCGCCTGATCCTAAAGTGTTAGGAGATGTGGTTATTACTGGTTATGGCGTACAGAAGAAAAGGGAAGTAACTGGTTCTATTTCTCAAATTAAGGGTGATGCCTTTAGAGATCAGCCTATCCAGTCATTTGATAAGGCGCTGCAGGGAAGAGCAGCTGGTGTGCAGGTAAACTCGACAAGTGGGCAACCAGGTGGTGGCATCTCGGTAAATATTAGAGGGGTTGCAACAATTAACGGTACTACACAGCCATTATATATAGTTGATGGTGTTCAGATGAATTCCGGCGGCGTATCTGGCCAAACTTCGGTCAACTCATTGGCTTCAATTAACCCGAACGATATAGAATCAATAGAGATATTAAAAGATGGGGCTTCAGCGGCGATCTATGGTTCGTTAGCGGCCAACGGAGTTGTATTAATTACAACCAAAAAGGGTAAGGCTGGTAAATCGGTAATTAGGGCATCTGCCCAAATAGGGAATGCAAAGCAGTACAACCCTTATGAGTTGTTGGATGCAGCTACCTGGTATCAACTACGTGTTGAGGCTTTTGTTAACAGATCTTTAAGACAGGGCTTGTCTGCTACGGCAGGAGTTGCTGAAGCTGCTGCCGCTACCTTTCCGGGCGGTGTGCCAGCAGTAATCGATAATTACAATTGGATTGATGCTGTATCTCAAACAGGTAAAAATAGTCAGTACGACCTATCTGTGGCTGGTGGAGATGAAAAAACAAAATTCTTTATTTCCGGATCATTTAACAATAATGATGGTACAATTTTATCATCTAACTTTAAAAGGGGAACTATAAGGGCAAATTTGGATCATGCAGTTTCAGATAAATTTTCTATTTCTGCATCTTTAAGTTTAGCAGCTAATAAATCTATCGGTCCTAGTACAAATGCTGGCTTCTTTACCAATACACCTTTTACGGGTGTGTTATTAACAGCGCCTATAAATAAGGTATATAATGCCGATGGTACTTTTAATACGGTGTTTATTGGAACCAACAATCAGAATTCGGTACAAAATTTAACGCAAGAGATTAGAAAAGCAGGTACATTTCAGACGGTGAGTAATATAGCGCTTACTTATAAGATAATACCGGGTTTAACAGCCAAAGCATTCGCTGGTGTCGATTTTTCAGATGTTAACGATTTAAACTACAGGCCAGCAACTTTGTCTACAGCGGCAGCAACAGTGGGTTCTGGCAGTGAGGTTTTTAGAAGAAATATCAACTATACTACAACTGGAACAATAAATTATGCGAAACGTTTAGGTGATCACAACTTCAGTGCCCTTGGCGGTTTTGAGTTTAGAGAGGTTACAGGTACAATCTTAACGGCTACTGCCCAAGGATTTGCTAGTCCGGTACTTAGTCTGTTGAGTAGCGCTTCTACTCCTACCGGTACAGCCTCAACTTTTACAGGTTACAGATCTGCGGGTGTTTTGGGTAATTTGAAATATGATTATAAAGGAAAATATCTGTTCTCGACTAACTTGAGGTATGATGGATCATCAAGATTTGGAGATAACAATAAGTTTGGTCTGTTTTATGGTGTATCTGGAGGTTGGAGAGTAATAGACGAAGACTTTATGAAAAGCCTAACTTTTGTTAGCGACTTAAAGGTTAGGGCAAGTTATGGTGAAACTGGTGTACAGCCAACTGATAACTTTGGTTCGTTAGCTTTATATGGAAATGGGGGTCAGTATGGTAATCCAGGTTTATCCGGGGGGTTAAGACCTACGCAATTGCCTAATCCAGAGCTTACCTGGGAGGTTTCAAAACAAGTAAACTTGGGTTTGGATTTAGGCTTTTTGAAAAACAGGATCACCCTTTCATTTGATATCTACCGTAAAACAAATTCTGATCTGATCCTGGCAAGAACATTGCCTGGTGACTCTGGCTTTGGATCTATTAACGAGAATGCTGGTGAAGCAAGAACAGAAGGTATAGAGTTAGATCTTAATACGGTTAACTTTGACGGAAGTTTTAGATGGACGACTAATTTTAACATTGCTTTTAACAGGAATAAACTGTTGAAGTTGAACAATGGCTTAACAAATATTCAAGATTTCGTATATACTGTAGGTATGCCATTATCTCAGATCTATACTTTCAAATATGCCGGTGTAAATCCTGCTGATGGTAGGGCAATGTTTTATGATATTAAAAACAATATCACCTATAATCCAACCAACGCTGACAGATTTTTTATCGGAGATCAAAATCCTGATTTCTACGGTGGATTCACAAACACACTAAGTTATAAAGGCTTTTCACTAGATTTTCTATTTCAATATGAATACGGTAAATCTGCATTTATCCAGGCTGGTCAATATATTGAGCAGGCAGGTGGTATAGCAAACAACCAATTGGTATCGCAATTAGACCGATGGACTACCCCTGGCCAGATAACTGCTGTTCCAAGACCGTATGAAGGACGTGTTGAGCCAGGATCTGCAAATACGTTGAATTTTTCTAGCAGATTTGTTGAAAAAGCTTCTTATATACGTTTGAAACAAGCTAATTTAAGTTATAGGATACCTGAGAAAATTACCCAAAAAGTTAAGATCCCTAACATTACGCTTAGTCTTCAAGGTTTAAATCTATTGACCTTCACGAATTATAGAGGAGATGATCCGGAAAATACAGGTCAGAACTTGAATTTCTATCCTAATCCAAGAACTATTTCTGGTGGTATAAGTGTTCAATTTTAAAAAAATAGAAATGAAAAATAAACTATATATATATGCTGTTGGAGTAATGTTAATTGCTATAACAGCATGCAAGAAAATTGTAGAGATAGAACCTCAAAACTCGGTTACGCCCGAGGTTGCGTTAAAGGATGTAGACGGATATCAGACTGTTTTGATTTCTGTTTATGATAGATTACAGGCATACGGCTATTATGGTAGAGATATGGCACTGATGGGTGATGCTTTGGCTGATAATATATTTACAGCAACAGCCGTTTCGGGGAGTAGATATGACGGACAAAACCTGAATAACAGAAATGCACATTATAATATTTGGGGAAATGCGTATTCTGCTATTAATGAGCTGAACAACATTATTGCAGGTATTGATGGTTTAACTGATGTACCGACCAGCAAAGCAGCTTTGAGGACCAGGGTAAAAGCTGAAGCTTATGCCCTAAGAGGAATGATATATTTTGATATCGCAAGAATTTATGGTTATGAACCGAATCGGATACCCACTACCGGAACAAATGCCAACTTTAATAAAAGCGCTGTATTAAGGTTATTACCTACAAAGCTGGTAGGAGAAGCCGATTTGAAACCTCGGGCTACAGTTTTGGAAGTGTATACCAATATTGAAAAGGATTTGCAGACTGCGATTACTACATTCGCTAGCCTAGGTGCCTCTGTTCCGACAAACCCTTATAGGATTACAGAAAGTTTCGCTCACGCACTTCTTGGTAAGGTTTACCTGTACTGGGGAGGGAAAGATGCTGCGGCAGTTCAAGAGTTTGATAAGGCCCTTTCAACAACTATTGCTTTTGCTAAACTTTCTGGAGCTGGAAATGCAGCTAACGATTTTAAAAAAGTTCCTCATCCAGAATCATTATTTGAGATTAATTACGTACAATCTGTTGAGGTTGTTGGAGTTACGGGAAGTAATGATGGCTTGTTCACTTATACTCAACCAACTGGTACAAATGCAAGTAACTTAGCTACCTTTGCTGGTCAAACAGTATCAAATGAACTGAATGCATTGATTGAAACAGCAGACGATAGAAAAGCATTGCTCTTTAACTCTAGAACATCAACTAATGCAACTATTTTTCGTTGGGCCAATAAATATCCAGGTTCAAATGGTGCTTACACGGATAATGTTAAAGTGATGAGATATGCAGATGTTTTATTGATGAAAGCAGAAGCATTAGCCAATCAGTCACTTTATCCTGAGGCAGCGGCCCTTGTTGTTCAGTTACGTTCAAGCCGTAATGCAACTATTGTTGGGGTTCCAGTAACCTCTGCAATTTTAGATTATATCCAAGATGAGAGAAGAAGAGAATTATTCTTCGAAGGTCATAGATGGTTCGACCTGAAGCGTCTGGGCAAAACAATTACCAAACCGGCTCAGGCAAGTTCTGCTTTACCGGTATTATATACCGATTATAGATTGCTTGCACCTATACCAACTGGCGAAATTTCTTTAAATCCGGCATTGCCGCAAAACCCAAATTATTAAAAAAAGTTATGCTAAAAAAATATATCATTTACCCTGTTTGCGCGTTTGTTCTAGGAACAACATTAGTAGGGTGCCTTCCTGAGAAATCGGAAACGGCTTTAATGTATAAAGGACCTACAGTTGTGGAGGTAAAGAATTTTACACTTGGTCAAAATTCCGGCGTACTAATAGCAAAGGGAGTTTCAACTGCAGCTGGAACACAAACAGACTCTACAAGAACCGTAATGTTAAATACACGTGGTACTGATAGTGTGTTGGTTCAGCTTGTAGGCCCCCAAAGCGCATCACCAATCGAGTTTAACTTTGCTGTAAGGAGCACGAGTACCGCAGTTGAAGGAACGCATTATGCTTTTATTCCTGCCGGAACAAGAAAGGTAACTTTTGAGCCTAACACGTCCTCGACTTATATTAGGCTAAATATGATACCCAATAGCCTAACAACTGTTGGAGATCAGAGAACTGTGATGATTGATTTGTTAAGCAATGGTACGGTTAACCCAAACCCTAATTTTAGTAAGTTCTTCATTACGTTAAGAAGGTAGAGTTCGCTAATTAATTTACTAAGTGAAAAGAAGCCGCCTCATAATTAATTTATGAGACGGCTTCTTCTGTTATAGGTCGTTTTTAGTGTAAAAAATGCAGAACAATAATTGAATATTTTGTAAAATGGCTTTTCATATTTGATACTATCAGAGGGAAAAGGATAATAATATTTTGTTTCTGTAAATTTGCATTGCGGACCAGTCTTATGCTTAGATTACAAAACCCTTTCCGGTTCAATTGTCAAATCAAATTACAATTGATATAAGCACCACAGTTGTAAATTACGATAGCACATTTTATCATTCAACTAACAAATATTATTTCTTTAATTTTTCACAAAAAAAAAGGTTAACTGACTAATGAAGCTAATCTGTTTTTAAGGGTACTTTGATTTTTGAGTGAATAATGTAAATATTAAAAGTGTAAAATTTGCATTACAAAATACTAAATCATATATTGGATTATTATTAACTAAACTAAATTATTTTTATGAAAAAACTTCTACAAAGTTTGTTCATATTGCTATTTATTGCCACCTCAGCAATAGCGCAAGATCGAACAATCACTGGAACAGTTACGGCCCAGGAAGATGGACTACCTCTTCCGGGCGTAAGTGTAAGAATTAAAGACGCATCAAACTCTGGCGTCTCTACAAATGCTGCAGGTAAATTTTCCATCAAGGTAAGTGCCGAAGCCAAAGTGCTAATTTTTTCTTCAGTAGGCTATTCCACACAAGAAATCGCTATTAGAGGTAGCGTTGTAAATGCATCTTTAGAAACAGATTCAAAGTCTCTATCAGAAGTTGTGGTAACGGCATTAGGCCAAAAAAGAGAAGCTAAATCGTTAGGTTATGCTGCTACCACCATTGATGCCTCAAAATTAACCGCTGGCCGCTCAACCAACGTGGTTAATGCATTGGCTGGTAAAGTAGCTGGTGTAAAAATCTTATCAACAGGTGGTGCAACAGGTGCATCATCAAATATCAATATCAGGCAAGCCACAACCTTTACCGGATCGAACCAACCGTTATGGGTACTGGATGGTATTCCGATTGATAATGGCGGAGGAGGCCAGAGTGTTAATACAGGAAGTACCAACTCAAACAGGGGTATTGATCTAAATCAGGATGATATCGAATCAGTAACCATTTTAAAAGGACCTGCTGCTGCAGTGCTGTATGGTTCAAGAGCTGTTGCAGGGGCAGTAATTGTAACTACTAAAAAAGGAAGCAAAGGGCAGGCCGGAAGAGTTGAATTAAGCAGTAACTACAATTACATAGAGGTTAACCGTTTGCCAGATTATCAGAACGAATACTCACAGGGAACCAATGGATTGTACGATTCTTTTTCCCAAATGTCGTGGGGAACAAAGATAACCGGACAAACAGTTACCAATTATCTCGGTAATCCGGAAACCCTTACCGCTTATCCAGATAATGTTAAGGATATATTTAAAGGAGGTTTTAACTTACAGAACAATGTAACTTTTTCTGGTGGTACCGAAAAAACAGCTTACTACTTTAATTATGGAAATTTTAAAGAAAGTGGATATATCGATAACAACACTCTGGCTAAAAATAACTTTACCGTTAATGCAAGTACACAATTGAGTAAAAATTTAACCATTAGTTCTTCAATTCAGTACATCCATAATAACTCTGTGGGTACTCCTACCGGTAATGCAAGGTCTAATCCTTTATTTGATGGTATGACGTTGCCCAGAACATATAACCTTGCAAATTATCCATATGAAACTGCTGCAGGTTTAAATAATATACCAACAAGTCGTGTTCCCAATGCAGGTTATACTTACTACAATATTTTAGGAACAGATAATCCTTTATGGTCTATCAAATATATTCTGTTTAAACAAAAAATAGACCGCGCCATTGGTAATGTGGGTTTAGATTATAAAATAGCTGATTGGTTAAGTGCCAATTACAAAATCGGTATTGATCAGTATACAAATGTATCGAAGACAATTAATGAGAAATCATCTAACAATAACCAATCAGCTAGCAGGGCCGGGTCTATTATTGACAACACCACCAACAGGCGCGAGGTAAGTTCTTATTTCAATTTAGTCGCCAACAAAAGGTTTTTAAAAGACTTCGGCGCCAGATTTTTATTGGGTAATGAGATTAACTACAGAAGAACAGATCAATTGCAGGTAACTGGTAACGGTATACAGGCAGCACATAATTACAATATCTCTAATACCTTAACTTATGTTCCGTTTCAAGCTGTAACAGAACAAAGCCTTGTTGGGGTATATGCCGATATTAGTTTAGATTATAAATCTTTTGCGTATCTGTCGTTTACAGGACGTAGAGATGTTTCTTCAACATTTGCTCCAGATAAAAGAAGTTATTTTTATCCTAAGGTTGATGCCAGTTTCATTGCAACAGAGGCTTTTCCTGAGTTAAAACAGAATGATATAATAACTTATTTAAAAATCAGGGCTAACTATGCAAAAGTAGGTAGAGAAGCTCCAGTTTACAGTACTGGTACCTATTTTGGTACTGCAGGCCCTTCTGATGGTTTTGGGCCAAATTTAATCTTTCCATTTAATGGGGTAAATGGTCAAACTTTTTCAAATGCAGCCGGTAACATTAATATTAAACCAGAATTTACGGCTTCTAAAGAAATTGGTTTAGAAGCAAAGTTTTTAAAAGACAGGTTGAGTATCGATGTTGCTTATTATAGCACAAAAAGCACCGACATTATATTTTCTGTTCCCAGTGCACCTTCTTCTGGTTTTAGCAGTACTTTGCTTAATGCCGGAACCTTAAAAGCTCATGGTATTGAGTTATTGATCAGTGGAACGCCGGTAAAATCTACTGATTTTATATGGGATTTATCTGTAAACTTTACTAAAGGAAGAAACGAAGTAGTAGAGTTAGCGCCTGGTGTACCTTTTATCGGTAACGGTGGTTTTACCAATCCACAGGGCCGTATTGTTACTGGTTATCAATATGGCACCCTGTTTGGCCAGGTATTTAAAAAACTTAATGGGAAGGATGTTGTGGATGCGAACGGTAGGTTGAGCTCTGGCCAGATCAATACCGCAGAATTGCAGCCAATTGGTGATCCAAATCCCAAATGGACAGGTGGTGTAAATACTACATTCTCTTATAAAGGCCTATCGTTAAGTTTATTTGCAGATATCCGTTATGGTGGTGATATTTATTCGAGAACAATTACCGACTTGAGAAGATACGGTGTTGCAGCCGAAACCGGCAACAGAGATCGTTTATATACGCACAATGCAGTATATGCTGATGGTACGCCAAATAACACATTAATTACCGCCGAACAATATTATAGCGACTTATACTCTTCAGCAGCGCAACAATATGCAGTTTTTGATGGTTCCTGGATCAGGCTACGCGAAGCTACACTATCGTACCGTATTCCGAGCAAGCTATTAAATAAACTGAGCTTTATAAAAGGAATTAATGTTGGGTTAACGGGAAGAAATCTTTTGATGTATGCGCCTAATTTCCCTCACTTAGATCCAGAGAATAACCTTTTAGGTGTTGGTAACGGGCAAGGTATAGAATATAACGGCCAGCCTCAAACAAGAACCTATGGTGGATTTTTAAAATTATCATTTTAGTTTAGGAGAGTTTAAATATGAAAATTAATATAAAGAAAATAGTTTTTGGATTGGCATTAGCCATGACAGGGCTGAGCTCGTGCAAGAAATTTGTAGACATTAATGATGATCCTACACGATTAAAAGATCCTGATGCCAGTTTGGTTTTGCCAGCGGCGGAGGGTAGGCTGGGGTTTACAATGGGCTCCGATATACATCGTTTTACTGCCTTATGGGTACAGCAGTTTGCTGCGCAGGGCGGTGGTTCGGCACAACCAACGCAATATGATAAATATGCTGTTGGCGAGGGTGATATCAATAATACCTGGGAAGCTACTTTTGCAGGTACTTTAGCTGATTTGCAGAAAGTGATCGAAAAAACCAAAGCAACAAGCCCAAAATATGCCGGTGTTGCAGAGTTGGTAAAGGCCTATATTTATCAAACCCATGTTGATGCTTTTGGAGATCTTCCATATTCAGAAGCCATTGGTTATGAAGCGAATTTAAAACCCAAGTTTGATGGATCTTCAACCATATATGATAATCTGTTTAGTTTAATTGATGAGGGCATTGCAGATATTAAAAAGGCATCTTTACTGGCGCCTACAACCGATGATCTATTTTATGGCGGCGACATGGATAAATGGGAACGTTTTGGAAATGCTTTAAAATTAAGAATGTATATCCACTACTTTTCTGCCAATGGAACAGCTGCAGACGCAACAAAAGCTAAAACAGGTATTACCGCTATATTGGCTGCGAATAAACTGTTAAGGGCAAATACCGACAATTTTCAGATGCGCTTTTTAACTTCTGCCAATCAAACCAACCCTATTCATCAATTTGAAGGATCAAGACCAAACCAGTTTTTTCCGAGTAAAACATTGGTTGATATCATGAATGCCAAGAGCGATAGTAGAAGAAATTCATTTTTTACCTTACTGGGAACTGCATATGTTGGCGCCACGAATGGCAATGGTGATGTAGTGGTAAGTACTGCTTTTTCGCGCATGAGCACCTATCTTAGAGGGAAACTTTCAGCAGGGGCATATTCAGGTGAGGCACCAATAAGAATGTTAACTTATGCTGAGCAAAATCAGATTTTAGCGGAATATTTTGCCAGAACAAATGGGGGAAATGATTTAATCACAGCAGATACCTATTATAAAGCAGGTATAACCGCTTCATTTGCAAGTGCAATTGAGTTTTCAGATGGAACAGAAGCTGCGGCTGTAACCGCTGGTTTAGCTACTTATCTGGCTTCAACAAATGGAACATTGGCAACAGGCAATGCCCTGCAAAAAATTATTGAAGAAAAATTTGTGGCCAACTTTGGGGTTGCCATAGAGCCTTGGACAGACTGGAGAAGAACGGGATTTCCTGCACTATCACCAGTGTCTCCTGCAACAGCCATTCCGCGTATATTGCCATACTCATTCAACGAAAGAAGCTACAATCCTAACACACCGGCCCGACCTTCAGTATTTGTAAAATCTGTATTTTGGGATAAATAATTATAACTATGAAAAGAATTTTAATCATATTATTTGCATCAATTTTAGGCTTGGCCTCATGCAAAAAAGATCCAAAGCAACCTGAAACACTTGATACAACTGCTACCATTACTTTTGATGGTAACTTAAATACGGTATCGGGTACCTACTCAAGTTATGCCAGTGCTACTCCTACCACGAAGGGAACAGGCACCGTAAGTATTGCGATTACCTATAGTGGAGATATCAAAACACTTTCATTTACTACACCAACAGGAACAGTTATTAACAACCTGGGTACAGCTACAGTAAGTGGCGGTTCTTACACTTTTACTAAACTCGTAAAAGATTTACGTGGTGCGGCTGATGCCCCGCTCCCAACCTCGGGTACAAGTGGTGCAGTTGTTTTAACCGTTACAGCCACCCTCGGAAATGGGCAGACGGTAAAACGCTTTTTTACCATTAACATTACCGGATAATTTGTTAAAAAGAAAGGCTTGGAAATTTCCAGGCTTTTCTTTTTAAATTGAAGGAATTTAAGCTTATTTCTTATCCACACTATATTTGCCCGGCCCAATAAAAATCAGTCCGAAAAATACAATGCCCAATTCTATTGCATGACTGGCACCGCCTAATCCATCTCCTTTACCAAAATGAACCAGCGCTGCTATAATCATCGTAAAGATTAATAAAATTAACGCCGGACGGAAAAACAATCCTACAATTAAAAGGAAACCACCAAAAGTTTCGGTAGCGGCCGCCATAAAACCCCAAAATATAGGTAAAAAGTCTATGCCGATTACTTTCATACTTCCTCCTAAACCAGTCCAGCCGTTTGGGCCGCCTGCAAGTTTCGGGAAACCATGGATAATAAACATTATGCCTAAACCAATGCGCAGCAATAACAAGCCTGTATTGCGGTATTTTCCTAAATTATCTAAAATTGCCATCCTATAAATATTTAAATTGAACGTTATTTGTTTCTATTTTTAAGTTCACCTCAGCACCTAAAACCATACTGAGGTTGTTATCGATATGTCCTGTTGGAAAATTAAAGCAGACTGGAAAATCGTAGTCCTTAACAATATCCCAAATTACCTCATCAGCTGTTTGCCCAAAAGAAATCTTTTCTTCTTCAATTTCAGTAAAGGCGCCAATAATCAAACCCTTTAAGGCTTTTAGCTTACCCGCCCTTTTCAGCATACGCAACATGCGGTCTATACCGTATTCTTGTTCGCCAACATCTTCCAAAAAGAGAATTTTATCGGTAAAATCCATTTCCGAAACCGAGCCCTGTACCATGGTAAGCAAAGTTAAATTGCCACCAATCAAAACCCCGGTCGCCTCTCCTGCCCTATTTTTAAAGGCGCTTTGGTAAGAATAGGTCTGTTTTTCGCCAAACAAAGCCTGCTGTAATGAAATTAAAGCTTCTGTGGTAGATTCATCAAAAGTATAGGGCATTTGCGCGTGCATACATTGGGTATTGCATTGCGCAATCAGGTGTGATAATAATACGGTAATATCGCTGAAACCTACAAACCATTTAGGGTTCCTGTTAAATTCTGTAAAGTCCAGGTCATCAATAATTCTGATGGTACCATAACCGCCACGGCCCGAAATAATGGCTTTTATAGCGGGATCATCTAAAAAACGCTGAATGTCTTTGGCTCTTAAAGCATCAGTCCCTGCAAACTGGTGGTGACTGGCGTATACACTTTCACCCACAATAACCTCCAAGCCCCAGCTTTCTAATCGTGCTATGGCATGGTCTATAGGTTTGGGTAATTTCTTTGCCGGACATACCAGGGCAATCTTATCTCCTTTTTTTAAATACGGGGGCTGCTTAATCATCTTCAAAACACTTATCTTTGCCAAATTAATAAAAATTGTTTTGGATAATAGTAAAATTAAAAGATATACCGTAACTGCAGCGCTTCCATATACCAATGGGCCAGTTCATATTGGGCACCTGGCTGGTGTTTACATCCCTGCAGATATTTATGCCCGTTATTTAAGGTCGAATAAACGCGATGTAAAATTCATCTGTGGATCTGACGAAAATGGTGTGCCCATTACTTTAAAAGCCAAAAGAGAAGGCATAACGCCTCAGGAAGTGGTAGATAAGTACCATAAGATTATTGGCGATTCTTTTAAAGAATTCGGCGTATCTTTCGATATCTATCACCGTACCTCATCGCTTACCCATCACCAAACCGCTGCCGATTTCTTCGAAACCCTTTACGATAAAGGTGTTTTTACCGAAGAGGTTACCGAGCAATATTACGATGCCACTGCAAAACAATTTTTAGCCGATCGTTACATTACCGGTACCTGCCCAAAATGTGGTAATGAAAATGCTTATGGCGATCAGTGCGAAAACTGTGGCTCTACGCTTAATGCGACCGATTTAATCAATCCGAAATCGACCCTATCTGGTGATAAACCAATTTTAAAAGAAACTAAAAACTGGTTTCTGCCGCTTGATAAATATGAAGACCGTTTACGTACCTATATCGAAAGCCATAAAGAGTGGCGGCCCAATGTGTACGGCCAGTGCCAAAGCTGGTTAAATGCAGGCTTACAGCCAAGGGCCATGACCAGAGATTTAGATTGGGGTGTTCGTGTTCCGCTTCGCGATGCCGAAGGTAAAGTGCTTTATGTGTGGTTCGATGCGCCTATTGGCTATATTTCTGCCACCAAAGAGCTTTGTAACTACGCCAAGCTTGATGTTTGGAACCCTAAAGCCGAAGAATATTACATCAGTAGCTACGAAAATGATAAATGTGGCTGGGAAGAATACTGGAAAAGCGACGAAACCAAATTGGTCCACTTTATCGGTAAAGATAATATCGTTTTCCACTGCATTATTTTTCCTGCAATGTTAATGGCCCATGGCGAATATACCCTGGCTGATAATGTGCCGGCAAACGAATTTTTAAACTTAGAAGGCCAAAAAATATCAACTTCTAAAAATTGGGCGGTTTGGCTGAACGAATATTTAAGAGAGTTTGAAGGAAAACAAGATGTATTGCGTTATGTATTAACCGCAACAGCTCCCGAGACCAAGGATAACGATTTTACCTGGAAAGATTTTCAGGCGAGAAACAATAATGAATTGGTGGCCATTCTGGGTAACTTCGTGAATAGGGTTGTGGTACTTACGCACAAGTACTTCGGTGGCTCAGTGCCTACCTGCATGGAAATTACAGCTGTAGATCAGGCTGTTATTGATGAGCTGGCTGGCTACCCTGCCAAAATCTCTGCGTCTATCGAAAATTATCGCTTTAGAGAGGCCTTATCTGAAGTGATGAATGTTGCCCGTTTAGGGAATAAATACCTGGCCGAAACTGAGCCGTGGAAACTTATTAAAACGGATGAGGACCGGGTAAGAACGATATTGAATATTGCGCTTCAAATAGCTGCCAATATTCAGATCCTGATTGAACCTTTCTTGCCATTTACAGCAGAAAAGTTAATGAAGATGCTTCAAAATGGCGGTCATGACTGGGATGATGCGGGTACAGTAAGCCTGTTAAAACGTGGCCACGAAATTGGCGAAGCTGTACTCTTGTTTGATAAAATTGAAGATGCAGCGATCGATTTCCAGATTGAGAAACTAAACCAAAGCAAAGCCAGCAATGCAGCCAGCAATGTAGTTGCTGTTCCGGCAAAAGAAAATATCCAGTTTGACGATTTCTCGGCAATGGATATCCGTGTAGCCACCATTGTTGCTGCCGAAAAGGTAGAGAAAACAAAAAAACTGCTAAAATTAACGGTAAATACAGGTATTGACGAAAGAACAGTGGTTTCGGGCATCGCCGAATATTATAAACCTGAAGATATTGTTGGTAAACAGGTAAGTATAATCGTAAATCTTGCCCCACGCGAAATCAAAGGGATTTTATCACAGGGAATGATTCTGATGGCCGAAAATGCCGAAGGCAAACTCACTTTTGTTGCACCTGTAGAAAAGTTTCCGGAGGGTAGTGTAATTAGATAACGTTTGCCTGCCCGTAATTAAAATATAAGCCATTTGAAATTAATCAAATGGCTTTTTTTATTGCATAGCCCTATGCAATAATCCTAAAGGGTGGCTATTGTAATTTATTTTTTAAAGACAATTCCCTTAGATAAATGCTTGTTAAAATGAATTCTCTTGCGACAAAACTTTTGTTATATTTGCGCAACAAATGGTCCCGTAGTTCAACGGATAGAATAGAAGTTTCCTAAACTTTAGATATGAGTTCGATTCTCGTCGGGACCACTTCCTTAGATTCAAACCAGAACATTGTCGTGCAAGTCGTTGATTTTCAAGACTTTGTTTTGGTTTTTATAACGCATTAAGACTTATTTTTGAATATTCTGAATAGTTAATTTCTTATAGGAATTGAATGATGAAAATATGTTGGCTAGGTAAGGATGACAGGCTTACAACTATTCGTTCAAAAGCTTCGTAAAACTTCTAAAAAATCTTTTCAACAATGAACTTTCTTCTGTAATAATTTCAGCATCAGCTAACATTCCATTCTTTAACATAATTTTATGCTTAGAGTCTTTATTTTCAAATTCAGTAAGACTTACTTTAGCGATGAAAACACTGTCTCGGTAAGCAACATCTGATATATAAGTTAAATTCCCTCTGATCATGCCATATTGTTCGAAAGGATAACTTTTAAGTTTCACCAATGTCCTTGCACCAATTTTTATTTTCCCCATGTTATATTGAGGAATCTGCACTTCTCCGAAAAAATTTGTATTACCAGGATTTACAATAAAAACTTCTTGATTGGCAAGAACATTCTGGTTCTGTTGAATAATCCCCGCATAGCTCAATCTACCAGAAATGGGTGAAACTAAAATATGTTTTAAAATCCATTCGTCAGTTTCATTTATACACTGATTTAATGCTTGCGTAAATTTGGCTCGTTCTTCTGAAATGGTATGATTTAAATCTAAAAGTTCTTTTTCTTTTGCGCTGAAGATATTAGCATTGTTTAAAATTGAAGTTTCTGTTTGTTGCAGCGGGTATTTCGCGGCTAAGTATCTATTTTCTTGCTGTGTAAATTCACTTCTAGATATAACCTTCTTTTCATATAATTTTTTATAGGCTTGATATTCTTTTTCGTTATTAACGTACTCTAATTCTTGAATTCTTTTTTGATTTAAAATCTGATTTTTAAGTAATTTTATATCTTTCAAGTCTTCTTGTAAAAAGACTATTTTATTTAAATAATAACCGTTCTTTTGAGTGGATTGATATTGAAGATATTGTTGATAAAAACTTTGATAAAAACTTTGATTTTCACCGAGATTTAAATTGATCGGCAAACTTATTTCTATTTTTTTTTTACTGATTAAATCAGATTGTAAGGTCTTTAATATTGTACGGAGCTTGAGGATATCCTCTGGCTTTCCTGTACTTTCAAGATAAGCCAATGGCTGATTTACCTTAACAATTTCTCCATCTTTAACCAATAAAGCCGTTAACTTTAAACTCTGTTTGGCAATTATCTGTTTCGGGGAATTTAAAGAATTAATTTTCAAGGGTGTTTTTATGACATCTGGATATTCAATAATTGCCGAGAGCAAAATAATCCCACTAATAACAAAAAATATTAATGTTATTCCCCAACTCAAAATCCAGGATGGGACAGCATTTATAATTTCTTGAACTTCTTCTGAATGGTTCTGTTCGAAGATATCTTCATCTGCTTTATTTTCGTGTACTATTAAATTTTCGGCTATTGGTTGTATTATTTTCTGTCCTATCAGCATAATTTTTATTTTAAACTTCCCTTCCTTTTTAAATAGCTAGTGTATATTTTAATTTCCTAATTCCAGTTGATTTTTTACCAGCTGATAATATTTCCCACAGTTCTTGGTAAGCTCTGTATGTGTACCTTGCTCAATAATTACACCTTTATCCAAGACCAGAATATTATCTGCATTTTTTACTGTACTCAAACGGTGTGCTACAACCACAACGGTCCTTCCCTTAAAAAATTCTTCCAAATTTCCCATAATTACTTTTTCGTTGTTTGCATCTAAAGCGTTAGTGGCTTCGTCGAAGAAAATGTATTTTGGATTTTTATAAACAGCTCTTGCAATCAGTATACGTTGTTTTTGTCCTTGGCTAATTCCATTTCCTGCAGTGCCTATTTTAGTATGCAATCCCAAAGGCAATTCATCTATGTATTCACTGATATTTGCAACTTTAATAGCGTGTATGAGCTTATCAATATCTGGGTATTCATCTCCTACTGCTATATTTTTAGCTATAGTATCGGAAAATATAAAACCATCCTGCATTACCACACCACATAGTCCACGCCAAAATCGATAGCCAATTTGAGTTAAATTTGAATTCCCTACTCTAATCTCTCCTTTTTGAGCTTCGTAAAATCTAAGTAGGAGTTTTAAAATGGTCGTTTTACCGCTTCCGCTCATGCCCACAATAGCAGTAATTTTCCCTTCTGGGATATCCAAATTCAGATTAGACAACACAGGTTCATTTCCAGCACCAGGATAGGCAAAACTTACCGCCTTAAATTTAATACTCTTGTGAGTGGGTAAATCGAATAAAAATTGCTTTTTTAAAGATTCTTCATCTTCCAGTTCATGTATCTCATTTAAGCGTTCTAAGCTAATCTTAGCATCCTGAAAAGCCTGAAAAAATGTTAATAACTGTTCAATAGGACTATTCAACTGTCCTACAATATACTGTATGGCCATCATTCCGCCTAAGGTAAGTTGGCCATCTACAACAGACTTCGCAACCAAGAAAGTAATGAGTATATTTTTACCCTCATTAATAAAAAAAGCAAAAAACTGCTGATACTGGCCCAATGCCAAGCTTTTAACACTAAATCTAAACAAATTAGCCTGTATTCGCTCCCATTCCCAGCGTTTTTGTTGCTCACAGTTATTTAGTTTAATTTCTTGCATACCTGCAATTAACTCTACCACATTACTCTGATTCTCAGAAGAGATATCAAATCGCTTAAAGTCTAGTTCTCTTCTCTTTCTAAGAAAAAACACTACTAAAATGCTATATAAAATACTACTGATAAGAAAAATCAAAAAAACACTTAAACTATAGTAGGCGAGCACAAATGCAAAAACAACCAGATTAAACAATGAAAATACCGTACTGAGTGATGATCCGGTTAAAAAATTTTGTATTCTACCTTGATCGCTCATGCGTTGCATAATATCACCAGTCATTTTAGTTTCGAAAAAACTTATAGGCAATTTCATTAGCTTGATCAAAAAATCAGTTAGGATGGATATATTAATGCGTACACTAATATGCAATAAAATCCAAGACCGGATAAAATCAACACTCAATCTACCGAAAAAAAGCGCAGATTGGGCAAGCAAGATGATGTAAATAAAATTTAAGTTCCTTGTATTAATACCTATATCAACTATCGCTTGCGTAAGAAAAGGAAATATCAATTGCAACAAACTCCCTACACCTAAGCCTAGAAATAACTGTAGGATTAGCCGTTTATATTTTTTTAAATAGCTTAATATGTAGGTTAAATCCAAACTTTTATTAGGGTCACCACCTTGATTGTAAAAATCGGGACTAGGTTCTATTGTCAAACATATGCCATGAACTGTGCTATTTGTACTAATGCCTAGCCAATGCCTTAAAAACTCAATCTTTGTGAATTTGATTAATCCTTTTGCTGGATCTGCTATATGAAAATGAATCTTATTTTCCGAACTTTTTTCTGTAATTTTATATAAGACTACAAAGTGATTTTGGTTCCAATGCAAAATAACTGGCAGTTCGATACTTATCAATTGTTCCAAAATAAGTTTTGCCCCCTGAGTTCTAAAGCCTATTTTTTCAGCAGCTTTGCTTATACCCAATAATGAAACCCCTTCTCGATTAATGCCTGAAAGTTCTCTTAATCTCTGGATACTGTAATTTCGCCCGAAGTACTTTGCAATCATACGTAGACATGTTGGTCCACAATCCATTTGATCAGGTTGTTTATAAAACGGAAATTTTTTCAATTGTTAATTTTAATAAAATAAATGCATTTCTAAAGTAACTATAAAATAAGTTATAACTTACAATCAAATTAATAAAAAATTACTACTTTTAATTTTACTTAATTGAAAGATTACAGATTTAATATATTAGTATTTAAGAATGAAATGAATAACGCTTAAACTTAAACCATAATATGAAAAAAAAGTTCAATTTTAAAATCAGTAAGGAAGCTATTGTATACCTAACAGATGGGCAATTAAAATCAATAGCCGGGGGAGGGGAAACAAGTGAA
Source organism: Pedobacter sp. GW822-FHT03F06 (assembly GCF_058801365.1). Lineage (NCBI taxonomy): Bacteria > Pseudomonadati > Bacteroidota > Sphingobacteriia > Sphingobacteriales > Sphingobacteriaceae > Pedobacter > Pedobacter sp. GW822-FHT03F06. The sequence goes on along the minus strand of NZ_JBXANE010000005.1, from coordinate 136,169 downwards.
TATAATACTTCTTGCCCATCAAATTGTGTAGATGAAAATCCGGTTGTAACTGGTCCTGACGACTGTGGTGGTGGTGGTCCGTATACTATTAGTAGTAACTGTCCAACACAATCTTGTGTCCCAGGAACCAGTTATGCTGCTGGTTGCACAGGCTCTAATACAACAACTGTTGCAGGGTGCAATACCTCAGAATCAAATTGCATTTCGACAAGTGTCGGATGTGGATAATTTATTAGTTTATAGAACGAAGCTTGTCCAGTGGGGCAAAGCTTCGTTTCAATAGGCAGAAATTATATCAATTACTTTTTTAGGGAATTGGTTTAGTCATTATTTCACCACCCCGCCAATTTATGATCTCGTGCACCCCGCAGCAAAAACAGGAAATACTTCATTTTACCACAAACGTCAGAAATTTTATTCTACAACAAACCTTTAGAGAAACAGGCATTTTTAATGGAGCGAGCGGCATAAGTCTGTTCTGTTTTTATTATCAGCAGTTCGATCGTTCTGATGAATATATATATGACAAAGGCATAGATCTTTTAGACTTTGAATCTAATGCTTTAAATGATCAAGCGCCAGAAAATTATGCCTTTACTAATCTAAAATGGCTTATCTGGACTATTTCACATCTTAAAACAGAAGGCTTTATTGATCTTGACTCTTCAGATTATTTAGCATTAAAACCTTTGTTTCTTAATTACTATGACAAATACCTGGAAGAGGGAAATTACGACCTATTTTATGGATTTATAGGCCTTAGCCAATCCCTTTCTTTTTTCTGTGATTCGGATGAATTTATTAAATTAAATAAATCTTTTTTTTTAAAAACAGTTGAAAAAGAGGGCACTTTTTCTAAATGGCCATCTTTGTTTCTTGATAAATCTGGAACGTACAATTTTGGACTTGCCCATGGAATGCCGAGTATAGTTCTATACTTAGTTAAGTTATATGAATTAAACCCTAAAAGTGGTGAAACATTTAAGGAATTAGCCATCGGCTGTTGTAATTACCTTTTAGACAAAAAACAAGACTATAAAACTGTGGGTAGCTATTACCCCAACAATCAAAAAAATGATGCTGCGGAGAGCCAAGAAAGCAGATTAGCTTGGTGCTATGGTGACTTAGGTGTAGGTTACTGTCTCTGGAAAGCTGGCACCACATTTTTTGACGAAAAAATGGTTGCTGTAGGTTTAGAAGTGCTTTTAACCTGTGCTGCGAGAACAGACGTTAAATCGACTAAGATTGTCGATCTTAGCTTATGCCATGGTTCCAGTGGATTAATTTTGTTCTTCAAAAGACTTTATGAATTCACGGCCATGCAAGAATTTAAAGTAGCTGCTGAATACTGGATGTCTTTTACATTAAAGGAAATTGGTGCTGTAGATGATATTACATCTATAAGGGCATGGAAAGGTGATGAACAAAGATATGTATTCGAATCGGGCATGTTGATGGGGGTAGCAGGCATAGCTCTTGTTCTCTTGGAAATAGCAGAAGAAAAAAAATACTCTTGGAGTAAGTGGTTATTACTTTAGTTATTATTTATGTTGAATTATTATTCGTTAAAAAATTCCTTTTTAGTAAGAAGGCCATATTTCTCCTTATTTACATGGTATGATTTATTTAATGGCAATTATAATAAAAATATACATAACCTTTTTTCAAACAATCAAACCGCAAAAAAGGCATTATTTATTGCTTCTCCTGAGTTCTATGAAGTTCTTAAAAAGATTGACGGGGAAGATATAAATAAAAAATCTTTGCACACCTTAGCTAAATATGCATCAAGATTTTCATCGAGAGCTATACCATTCGGATACTTTTGTGGTGTAAATATGGGGCGTTTTAGTAGCGATTGCGTAAACAATTTTAATCAAAAAAGTGATCCCATTAAATCAACCTTATTAAAATTAGATAATGAAGTTATTTTTCAAATAGTCGAATTACTAATAAATGATGACAATATCTTAAATAAATTAAAATTCTATAGTAATCCAACATTTTATAAAACTGCTAAAAGATATAAATATATTGATTATGAAAATAAAGATAAACGAAGGCGATACGTTTTGAATCAATTACAAGACAATGCCGGCGTCTATCAGTTGATAAAGTTGTGCGAGAAAATGGCCGACTATAATCAGATCGAAAATTTCTATTCGGAGATTGGTGCAAAACGAGAAGATGTGATTGGCTATGTTCGATCCTTGATTCAAAATAAGATACTTTTTACTAACATCCATCCATGTATTACTAAACCAAATACATTATTGCATTTAGAAGATGAACTTATTAACAATGATATCGACTTCCTAACGAAAATCAATAAAATATTAACAGCTTATAACAGCAGGAAAAATGACGAAGTTGAAATTTTAGAAGACCTTCAAAACAACCTAAAAGATAATCTGAAGATTAATGTTAAAAATTATTTTCAGCTAGATTATGTAACGGATTACGATGACTATACTATTTCTTGCGATACTAAGGCAGATATTGAAAAAGCTGTTAATTTCCTTTGCATGCTCCCAAATAGATTATTGCAAAACCAGATGAGTGGTTTCATCACTAATTTTAAAGAGATCTACGGTAATACAGGTATTCCATTGTGTGAAGTGCTGGATGCAAGTTCGGGAATAGGCTATCCAATACAAGATTCAATAAAGAATGTTCCCTATAATATGTTCGAAAATATAACCTTTCGAAACAAACAAGTACGTACGCCTGCTATTAAGTGGGATTGGTTCGACGAAGTAATATTTAAGAAGTATATCGAATTTTGCGGCCAAGAAAATAAAACTCCAATACAACTATCAGTGAATGACTTACCAGAACATTTGCGCAAATTAAACTGTAAAACGAAACAATTAACCATTATGGCAGAAATAATCAATTCAGGTTCGAAAGATCCACTGGTTTATTTGAAAGGTCTAGGTGGTAAAACTCCACTTCAATTAATGGGAAGATATGGGCATCTTGATGAAAAAATAAATAATTTTTTAGTTGAGATTGCTAATGAGGCTAACGAAAAGCACAGTATTCAGGCGGAAATTTTAATTTTCCCTGAAGACAGGCTGGGAAATGTAACTCAACATGCACCAATACTAGATTATGAGATTCCAATATTTTCAAGTACAAGTGTATCTTCAGAAAAAACTATTCAACTTAAAGATCTACATATCTGCATTAAAGATGATAAGCTTATTTTATTTTCAAAAAAATTGAATAAAAATATACATCCTAGATTATGCAATGCCCATATTTATGATAATACCAATGTTCCAGTATACCGTTTTTTATGCGATTATGAGAACTACCTCAATTTACAGACAGCGCATAGCTTTAACTGGCCAGAAATTTTCTCCTCTGTAAATTATCTGCCGCGAGTGATGTTTAATAAAATAACAATTTCTCCAGCACGTTGGATAATTACCGAAGAAGAAATACTTACTCCGAATGTTGAATCCGCTCTCGAAAGTTTCTTAGCATCTCAAGGCATACCCCAGTTTGTTTATTTTAATGAAGGTGATAAGAAGTTATTACTGAATCTGAAAAATCCAGTGAACATCTCCATATTGTTGACAGAACTAAGAAAACATAAAAAAATAATGCTTGTAGAAGCATTTATAGAAGATAATATGAAAAATCTAAATAGAGAATCATATTTTCAAGAAGTTGTCTTAACCTTAATTAAAAATGACGCCAAAAACTAAGTTCTTTCTTCAGGATGGATGGGTCTATTTCAAAATATATTGTGATGAGATTAATTGTGAGATAATTTTAAATAAATTTCTTCGCCATTTTATTAATACTTTAAATCTTAAAAAATTAATTGAAAAATATTTTTTTATAAGATATCGTGATGAAAATGGATTTCATATCAGAGTTAGATTTCATTGTTATAAGGATATCTTATATCATCAAATAATCGATCTTCTATTAGTTAATGTAGATAAAAACAAAAGAATAAATAATCTCATTATTTCAATACAAATTGACACATATGAAAAAGAGATAATTCGCTACGGAAAAAAAACTATAGCAAAAATTGAACAAGTTTTTTGTATTGATTCAATGACTTGCCTTCACCTATTAGAAGTTGAAAAAGATATTAATATCCGATGGTTAAAATCAGTAGCATTAGTTAGCTTATATATTAAGTTAGCTAATCTGAGTATTCAGGATAGTTTTGGTCTAATGGAAAAATGTGCAGATTCTTACTTAGCAGTATTTAGTCCAGATAAAAAAGAGTTCAGTAAAATCAATGAATTTTATGCCAAAAATAAAAAACAAATTTATAAATACTGTGAAGAACCAGAAGCTAACTTAAATCTACCCATCCAATTTGTAACAACCTTAACAAATCATTTACAAGAAATTAAACAGTTAACAAAAATAAAGAACGAGCCTGATTTAAAAGATGTTTATAAAGACATAATCCACATGTCTTTAAATAGGTTTTTACCTAGTAATCCAAATAAGAATGAATTCGTAATTTATGAACTACTTAAAATATTTTATAAGTCTTCGCTTTATAAGAGCGTACAAAAAAGAAGATAATTATTTTGGAACTTCACATTTTATATTGTAGTTTTTGTATCAAGAGAATTTATTATAAATCCTAAAACTCTTCACGAAAAGAATCAGAATAACACTAAATTGAGAAAGGATTAAATGTCTCTACTTTCAATTGCATTTACTTCAGGTATATTATCAATTACTATGACGAACGTATTATTGCAATCAATTCCGAATGAATGGTCGACAAATACTTTTAAGTTAGAGTTATAAGTAAACCTATAACCAATATCATATCTCTTCAAATGTCCCGCAAGTGTGTACCGAAACAATACTTTAGACCTAATCCACATGTTCATCCTCCAAATTTGTTAAACCAACCTGTTTGCCAAATAATTCAAGCAATTGATTTACCTTATTTAGTCTAAGGGTCCTTTTCTCAGTTCTAATTCCCGAAGAAAACGATGTCCAACGCCCGCTTTAAATGCTAATTCTTTTTGTGAGAGCTTAACGAGCTTACGCTGCGTTTTTACAAATGTTGATAATGGAATGCTCATAATTATACTCTATGGGGTATAATTATGAGCATTCAAAAAATTACTTTGTTTATGTTTCATGAACAAACTATTAAAATGAACATCGCGATATTTTTAAAATAAAGCAGACAGCGAAGGACGAGTATGACCACAAACTCTGAATTTAATACCGGTTAGTATAGATAGTTGAAAAGAGTTCGTCTAGAAATTACAGGTGTTGGTCTAGTGGTTATTAGTGCTGGTATAATACAGGGTTTTTGCCTGCAACGTTTGATGTATCGCTGCGTCTTAATAACAAACAATAGCAAAACCTAAAAGATATGAAAACTCTAGCAAAAACAATATTCGCAGCAGCATTAATAGCAGTAGTATTTACTTCATCAGCCATGGCAAATTTTGCCGCTGAACCAGTTAAATCAGAAATAAAAACTTCTTTTTTATCAAAGTTCAACAGGATCTGGGTAAGTGGTAACGTGAAGCTGATCTTAACACAAGGTGATAAACAAAACGTAGAGGGTACCAGCAATTATGACGCTACAAAAACCTCAGTATCAACTGATGGAAAAACCTTATTCATCAATTCAGAGGAAACAAGTCAGGTAACACTTAACATTACCGTAAAAGATTTAGAAAGAATTGAAGCTTATGGACAATCGGTTGTGGTTACCAGCAATAATTTCGAGGTTAAATACCTTCAGTTATTTTTGAGCCAAAGTGCTACAGCGAAAATCAAAACAACAGCAGGCAGTTTATATACTATCGTTAAGGAAGATGCGGTATTAAAATTAAATGGTACTGCTGGTGAAAGTACAATGATTGCAAGCAACATGAAAAATGTAAAATTAGCTGACTTTGCCAGTCTTAAATCAGCATCGCATGCTTCTCAAGCAATCATGGAAGCGGAACAAAATGCAATGGTTTTATCAAAATAGAGAATATAAATCAGATAAGTTAAAGCTGCCCAAACGGGCAGCTTTTTTGTTATTTATCGAAACTGATGTGGTTCTCTCGGATCGGTTCCATAGTGCACAGACCAATTATTTGACCGCTTTCTGTCAAATTCTTAAGGTAATGAGAAACAATGTTTTTCCTTCAATTAGAATATACCTTTTGGCTTACTGGAATAAAAAGAGCATTAACATCGCGGCATATGCTTTTGATCATTAACTAAGTAATTCAAAACTTTTTTCATAAAAATGCCCCCAAATAAGTGTCTAACTTTTTGAGGGCGGTGTAAATACGCAGCCTCTTTATAGTTGCTTAGCTGCCAGTATCCCAAGTTTCAGGATCAATAAAATTTCGGCCAGGAGTGTTCCAACATGCTTCGGCAGGATCTTCATTTTTATATACCTGAAGATGCAAATGGATACCTGTAATATTTGTTCCTGCCGGCGCCTTTTTGCCGGTTTTGCCCAATATGGTATCTTTGGTTACCTTATCTTTTTCCTTTACTGCAATACTTGAACAGTGAAGGTACTGAAGTGTAACTGTTGAATCATGATCTGGCTTAATGGTAATGGTGCCCCAATCACCACCGATAGGAGCTACTACTTTACCGCTTACCCCGGCCTTAAAATCTTTTTCTACACCACCACTCCCAAAGTCGGTTCCCTTGTGCGGGCAGCCATCCCTATCTTCTCCAAATTTGGCTGTAATTTTGGTTAAACCAACCTTGGCTGCTGTAAAACCTCCTCCAGTTTTATGGACAGCATCTTTTTTTCTTTTTTTCATATATATGGTTTTTTAAGGTTATTGCTGTTTCTTCTCTCAATTAAATAAAAGCAACTCTGGTGCCTGGCACCGCTGCTAAACCGAAGCGTCTCTCCAAAAAATATAGTTATTGATAACATTAACGCCATAAACATGTTGAATTTCTCCACTTACCAGTAGTGGAGGCAGATCTGCTAACTTTAAATTATTATGGCATTCAATTTCATAAATCACAATTCTATGCTTCCCAAACAGCACTTTTTCAAACCAGATACCAAATTGCACCTCAAAGCGCTGATCGGTATAAGATAACGGAAATTTATCCAGGCCAGTTAACAATGGATGGTAACGAAGTTCGGTTTCTTGTGCTACGCTTCCCACATCTGTTCCATCTAATTTATATTGCTTTTTAAACAGTTTAGAAGGAATAACTTCCCAAAAGTCGCTATTCCCTTCTTCTTGAACACAAAGCACAAATTCAGATTTAAGCTCTTTTTTGGCAGTATTATCTTTAAAATATAGGCTGCTAATGGCTCCGGAAAGAGAGAATCTATCAACAGACTTATGCTTGAAGAGTACAAATGGATTTTTGAAATTCCTTCTTGGCCTGATAGCGAAGAAATCAGCCTTTACCGGATCGGATACCCGTAAATCTTCGGCATAAGCTGATGCGTTATCATTCACACTCCCACTTTGCATTGCATAGTTCGCCGATCGCGGCTGATAATTAACTAATCCAAATTGTACAAAAGGGCTGTGAAGGTCTAATTTCGCTTTATTATTGATCTTTAATTCAATATCGATATACCAAAGCCCCTGACTAGCATCATAATCAGGAGTATAACTGATCAGTCCTATTATTTCTGCCTTAGAAGCATAAAAGTCATCGAACTTCGGATCAAATTTTTCAATATAACGTTCTTCTAAAATATTAGCGTCAACATTAAAATTCGCTCTGCCGAGTTGATGGTTAGAAAGGGCTAAACGATCGTCAAAATTGTCCATTACGGAATCTATTCCAGCATGGCTTACATAGCCCTTCAATTGTTCTTGATAAATAGACTTGCCGTCATTGATTAATATTCCCAAACGGCCATCTTTCCCCATCAATGAGTTATGATAGTAAATCCGATAGCGCTCATAATAACTTACTGTAAGTTTTTGGTCATCCCTAACGATTAAGGGTATAATCTTTTCTACCACAGGAATCTCTGGTTTTAGATTATTGAACAGATATCCAGCCCACGCTTTGTTTTCTAAACCTGGTTTCGAATAGCTGATAGGGTTAAAAACCGCTGCAGGTTTAATTGTTTCCTTTGACCACCGGCCAAAATACGCTTTATCAATCTGGTTCGTCTCAATGGCATTAATATCTTCGAAATACGAAATGTATTTCGAAGTATTGCGAACCTTGAAAACTGATGGCGTGAAATAATGTATCGGAAATGAGGGCTCAAACTCGAAAACTATGGTGTTTTTAAGGTTGCTTGAAGCAATCTCATCAGCTCCTATTTTACTCGGATGGGGCGAAGAAGCATCTTCAGGATTTTTGAACTCATATTTACCCAAAAACACAAAGCCTCCGGTAGCCGCCTCGCTTTTCTTTTCCGCTATGCTTTTTTGAGCCTGACGCTTATTTAAGCTATAATCATCCCAAAGGCCATATAATTCCAACTCTCCTGTTGGTTGTGTACCTTGAACCTGTAACTCTCCCCAATGGTTCAGGTGTTCAAAATTCAACTCTACTTTTGCTATTACCGAATTTACAGCGCGGTTGGGTGTGCCTTTCTTGAACTTGGTAAAACTTATATCCAAAATTTCTGGGTCGAAAAGTGGCTTCTGAAGAGCTGATGTGAAACTTAATACGATTACACCGCAATGAAGTGGATTTACAGTCATATCACCTTCCATTTCCTCTTGTAAAGTTTTGAGCAGAACTGGCGCTTGCTCAAAACAAGCAAAATCTTTATTATAGGTTGGTCTGCATTCTGCGAAAATTTGTTTTCCTTCAGGTACATAGATCGTTAACACCTGTGTTTTTAAATCCTTGGCAACAAAGGCTGCTTTAGGTTTCGATCGTACCAGCTTAACCGTCCAAGGCTGTAATTGAGGATAAAAACCTTTTTTAAGTTCGCAAAATGTGTCAGGATAAATCGTGTTATCGGCGCGCTGAGTACAATCTTTATCATAATAGAATTTAAAATTAAAGCCGTTTACGATAGGATCAGGCAGATAATTTAATTTACCCGAGTAAACCGGAGGTTGAGCAGTTCCACCACAATAGGCGCCACAGTTCTGTTTACAGGTTTTGCCTTTTAATTCATCGCCCGGTTTTAATTCGCATTGATATTTGTTATAAAAAGGGAATAGTGCTAAAGAGGAAAGATTTCTACTTTTGGCGAAGGGATCATTATTTTCAAAGTCATACCATAAATAGGTTTGAAAGGTAGGCACGGGTGGTGGAGATAATAAACGGATACATTCGTCATTGTTAAGCAGCGTTCCTTTACGGATTACCAGATCGTTTACCGTTTCTCCGGTATACTGTAGTTTAGTTTTTTTTGTGCCAAGATGGAAAATATCTTCATTCATTGAAACAATGACATCTTTGATATGCTCGTGGCGCAAGAATTTTGCGGGTTCAGAAATATATCCATTTAGCGATGTAGTATGCTCAATAAGCCAATTCTCATCCACGGGTGAATAGCCATTTATGTACTGCATGGCCATTACATATTCATAAGTCCTTGTTTCACTAAACTTTAGGTTTGGCACTGTTTTCTCCTCGCTTTGCGACTTGAAAATGAAGTCTCTTGCTAACACATACTTTGCATTTACCTTCTTTTTAAAAGGAAAATAATCTTCAGCTATCAGCTTCTTATTTGCCATAACCAAAGCGGTTCTTTCTGGTGGCGCGACATTTACTTTTTCTGCAAAGGCTAATACTTCTTCATCTTTTTGGGTTTGTTCATCATCATGCTCCTTTTCATAATGTTTTAAAGGATTTCGGCTGCTAACGGTTGTACCATCGAAATGAAATAGAAATCCGGTATTAATACCTTGCAGTTGAGGATCATTTGTAGCCGGGTCTACTACTAAACTATTTATAAAAGAGTCGGTATTGATTGCAAGATCGGTTTTTTCAAAAACCTTATTTAGTTTTGAGGCTTCTCCAAAATATTCTTTAACCCTGCTTAAAGAATGCCAGTTTGAAACAATCTTACCATCCTCTTTAATACGCTGATAAATAACAAATCCATTTAATATATCGTGCTCATAAATGTCAGTAGCTGGTCTGGTTGTTTGATTTGGATCATATTTTAACCACTCTTCATCTGTTACAACCAGCTGATGTCCTTTGGTCTGTATGTTAACCACGCGGTTATTCAATTTTGCAGCTGCTTTATTAAGCGTATTCAATATGATCTGACTGGATTGGATAGCCACTTTTTCAGTAGATTTTAGATCAGGATCAATTGCTGCCTTCGATTTTAAAAACGTTGCCGAATCTAACTTCAGGTTTGCGAGCGTAGGATTTTGCCTTATGCTGTCCTTTGCCTGGGCATAATTACGTACCACACTCTCTGATTCGTGTGTAACAATCCTAGCTTTATCTGCTAGTTTTACAAGTGCACCAGCATAAAATTTTTGGTATTTGGCATCTATCGGTGCTGGTAGAATTGCATTAAGGCCAGGTTCTTTTACAATTTTTGTTCTATATTGAAAGTCTATATTATCGTTAATTAACTTATGGAACGGGCTTGTATTGTTAGCTGAAGATAATTCTACACTTAGTTCATTAGAGTTAAACTCTGATATTGGAATTTCAAAATCAACAAGGGTAGTTAGAAACCTACGAACCCCCAAATTCCCACCAAGTTTATGTACCGCTTCTTTAATATAAATAGGTTCGTTTATTATAGTGGCTGCAATGCGCTGGAAACCAATCATTAGCCGCATTGCTTTTTGATTTTCAGGTGATAGCTTGGCCAGTGCTTCGGGAGCCAAGTTAGTAATCTGATTATGCTTATAAAGATCTGCCGCTTTGCCCAGTTCTATAAACCTTAGCTCGTTCGCGCCAATATCTGCCTGATATGCAGCTCCAATACCCTCCATTACCGATTTAGGTAATATTTTTGAACTCGCCAAAAGCGGGTGCGATTCGATGCCGTTCATTACCCGATCTACATTTTCTGGAAAATTTGCCTTCGAAGCTAAAAAGTTCTTCTTCATCGCCTCGGTTATTGGGGCAATTGTAGGGTAAGCAGCAATGACCAACGGCAATGGTTGGCTCGGCAAAACCCTAAGTGTATCCGTACTAGCTGTACCTACCCTTAACGGGTCAACTTCCTTCTTTCTAGGAACGAAACTATCCTTTGCTACTTCATTGTAACCTAAAAATTCGGCCCAGAGTTTTGCTGCATCCTTTGCCGTGTTAACATCAAGCTGTTTTCTTGCAATTAGCGGAATATCCTTGCCTTTTGCCTGTTTAAAGATCAGCTGGCCATTTTTATGCATAAATCTGGCCAATTCAGGGAATTGAAGAACAGTTTCTTTCCACCTTGTAATCTCTTTTTCGTTAGTTTGTTTGCCAGTTAATACATCATGATCCGTATTCAGTTCAAAACATAGTGAGAGTTGAAATTTCCCATCTTTAACTTCCCCTGGAATAATGAAAGTGTTAAATATCGTTGTACCCATGTTTTTAATGTCTGTAAAATGTGTGATTAAATTTTGCCCATTCACTTGATGTCAAAGCTTGATACTCATCTTCCAGGAAACTATAATCGAAAAGATCGTTTTCAGTTTCTCTCAGCGTTTTAACCAGGCTAGACAATGCACTGCGTTCATTGCTACTGCGTTTACTTTCAGCGCCAGCCAATTTTTTCGAATAGGAACCTGTAAAAGATTTTCTTACAAAGCCAAGTTTGGCAGAATAGGTCACCTTGCAGCCCCCTGTTACATAGCTATTGTGGCTTCTTACGTACATATATAGCTTAGCAGAAGCACTGATAATCCAAACACTCAATACCCCTTCGGCAACAAAGTAGCCTTCCAGAATTACGCCTGTATCATCCTTTCTAAAAAACAGCCCAATCATAAACCTAACTTCTCCTTTAATTGGCCCCATTTGAATTCCAACAAGGGCTCCCATCTCAATCGCCATTTCTATAGATTTTAACCCATTTTTTGGCTGGGCGGTTAGTGCGCAATAAAATCCACCTCCATAAATTCCCGCTGCGATTGTTGCTTTAGCTTCAGGTTTTGCCAACATAAAAGTTAGCTCCATTGGTTTGCGATCGAAAAATATCTGCAGGATAACACTAATGGAAATATTGGAGAACATAAAACCAGGTGTAGAAATGCTAAACACTGGAGAGGTGTAGCCAATAGCTACGTTGGTTGGGCGGATCATGATACTAAAACCATCTCCAAGCCCTCCCATCAGCTCTTCTAATTTTTGTACAAAAGATAATGCTCCATCAAACTTCACATCCCTTATGCTCACATTCATTTTAGTCTTGACCGATGAGCCTGTTACAAACTTGAGATGGGCAAAATCTACAGTCAACGCACTTAAAAAGGTAAGACTGAAGTTCGTTAAAGAATTCTCCGCATATGTTTCAATCCTGTCGATAACATTGGGAAAATTTAATGGATTGATATGTACAACTGTTTTTACATCAGCTTTGAGCTTAGTTGGCGGGTTAGACTGCGGATTAAATTGAAGAATGCCCATGTTGGCAGTTTTAAAATTGCCAGTCTCCCACAGATATTTAAATTCTTCAGTTTTAGGTGTAGTTAAGATTTTTTTGATCCGCTCGAACTCCGCTTTAAGTGCTCTTATTCTACTGATATCAGTTATTCCTTCAAGCCTTGCATACATTTCCTTTTCGATCTGTTCAACTACGTTTTTAGCCCTGTTTACCAATAAAGCCTCATAAGCTTTGAGATTGGTGGTTAGGGCTAAAACTGCGCTATCAAATTCGGTTTTAAGGGATTGTATCAACTGTGCTTTTTGAGCGGCACCAAATAAATTTATTGCTTTGATTTCGTCTGTTATCGCCTTTTCAATTTCTTCAGTAACACTTTTCTCAATATTGCCAACACTGTCCCAGGCTGCATTTAAGGTTTGGAGCCCCGCTTTTGGATCAACTATAAGTCCTATGTACTGCTGTAATTTGGCTTCTCTTTCCTTTGCCTTTTTGATCGCCAAATACTCCGCTTGTTTCAATACTTTCTTTAATTCCGATAGCGTGGTATTTTCCAGATCGGCAAAGTCGCGCTTCATCTCTTCATACCTGTCTACGTAGTAAGAAAAAGAGGCTTTATTTAACAACCTGAGTATGCTAAAAAATTGCTCCGCGGCAGCCTTTTCTGCCTCATCTGTGATACCCTTAATCAGCTCATTGTAACAAAGAAGGATGGTTTTGACCTTTTCATACAATGAATTTCGAATTGAATCCTGAAGTTTAGTTAATTGGGCCCGCCGTGCATTTACCTCTGCTTTCAACGCTACTTCTCCTGCAGTATACCTGGCCAATAGCTTATTGTATTTTTCCTGTAGCAACAAAACACCTTCAGATAGATCTGTTTTTGAAAAATAGGTTTCAAAACTTACACCGATCAGTAAATCAACCCCGCCGCTTTTAATATCAGCAAGCGGTTTTTTAAACTGTGCAACCGCAGTATCAATATCTGTAAAAACTTTCGAATCTATGAGTGCTAAACGGGCTTTAAGCTCCTCTTCCGAATCGGGTAATTTAGCAATTAGCGCTTTTAATTTGCCTTCAAAGGCAACCCCATGCGTGGTAATATATGTTTTAAAACCGTCAAAATTAGGCCGGAGATTGTAAATCTCCCGAACAACTTCATCTATAACAGTTTGTTTGGCCTTAGCCAGTTCTGCATTAAGATAGTCGAATGCATTTAACCGCTCTTTTTCAAAAGCTAGTTTGCCCGCAGTTTTAATTTTATTTACATCAGGAATTAGTGCTAAAAAATCATTTTTGGCTGCATTTAGTCTTGTGTTTAGCTCAACCAGCTTAGTTTTACTTGTATCGTAAATATTTTTTAGCCTGATAATTTCTTTGCTAACCGCTTCAACTTTTGCAATGGCTTCCAATATGATTGGAATATTGGTAAGTTGTTTAATATAAGCTTCAAAATTTTCAATCTGCGCCAAAAGCTTATCAGCGGCAAAAGCAGGTGTCCCCCCGGCATCAGAAATTTCACCTAAAATACTGATGAGGCTGACGCCAACAATTTCTGCATCCGTACTAAAAATATCTATAGCTTTTAAAACTTTGTCAACGGAAGCATCTTTAGCTATTGGGTTTTTTGGCTTCCACTGTTCATTGATATCTTCTGGATAGGTAAGTCCCTCTTCCCCAAATGCAATCAATTTATTCTTGATCCCAGGATTGATCATTCCTCCTGTACGATCACCAGCTTCATTAAAAACTTCTTTAATTCCTTGGTAACCACTATTTAAGGAAGTAATAGTTTCAAGACCGGTGTCAGCACCACCCGCAAAATTTTTGATCTTACCAGCCATGAAATCTGGACATTGTTCTAAAATAACTTTTGCTGGGTTTCCATTAACCTCAAAAAAATTAGAAAGGTATGCTTTATTAAATTTAACCAGCGATGGCAATGGGGTTTGACTATACTGTTGGTAATGGTCTATGTAAACCTTCGCGCGTGATATTTGTGGATAAATCACAAAATCGGCCCGGTCAAACACATTTTTTACGCCTGGTATTGGGTTGGCTACGGTAAAATAGTAATCGCTGTACTCGGCTTTTAGTTGGTTGATCTTGTTATCCACCCCACTATTTTGGGCATCTAGCGTAGGATCATCTGGCGTAAAGGCTATCAACTGGTCCTGCAAATTCATCCTCAACTTTACACCATCATCAAATTTTACCATATCTGATGTCAATAGCGATGACAGATCTTTACTACAGAAAAAATCTCTTCTCATAAAGAAAATCGGATGTTTTACCGCTTTGTCGGTTTTTTTCCCATTCTGATCGTAATAGTCAAATTCGAGCTGCATTAAATCAGCATTTGTGCCGGAAGAACGTTCAGTGTACACCCAAAAATTGTTGGTGCAATCCTGTACCACTTTGATCGGAGGAGTTCGCTTAAACCTGGTTGTAATCCTACTGAAATAGACCTGGTTATCATAATGTTCAAGCTTTGGCATTCCAGGAATCTCTTTTGGGGCAGTATACTTGAAATTTGCTCGTGGTTTATTTGAGGGCGAAGGAAATGACTTATCGGTTTCAATAATTTCAACAAATTCCTTGTAATCAATGAAACAAACCCCTCCAATTTCCTTTCGTTCGGCAATTTTAACATGTAATGCTTTTTGAGCGGTGGGTGCAATAACCCCTATCCTTGACACTTTTATAAAATTATCTCTACCTTCTTGAAAATGATGCTCGTATTCTGCTAATGAAATACTTGGATCAATTCCATCAAGGTTATGATTTTTATAAGAAAATTTTAAGGTTGCACCCGAAGCACCTAGTAGGAACGGACCTTTTGCTTTGATATCGAAGCGCTCTTCTGCGTTGCGCTGTTGATTTAAAAACAACAACTCAACCTCATCCAGTAGCGATGGCAAATATTTATCGTCTGGTATTCCTGCGGTTACGCAAGCACAGGGATCATCTGGATTGGGAATTTTAAATTTCGCATCACTAAAAAGACCAATCGCTCTGAGTGCTGGAGGTACTGTAATTGGGGTGATACCATCAATTTTTTGAATAAACCGCATTTCTAGATTTCCCCTCTCCAAAACCCGGCGTTTGATTGGAGATTGATTCTTGGGATAAACCAAAAAAGTCTGATCGGATAGCTGATAATCATTTTGCGTTATCGTGATGGCGATATCTTTATTGTTCTTGTGCGGAGCAAGCAATAAACCTGCAGGAAGTTCAAAAAAACTCAAATGTCTGGTATCATCACCTAATAATTTGGTAATTATGCCCTTGTAATGATCTATTTGAATGAGCGTCTTTTCAAGACTAGGTTTAATGAAAGCTTGATCTACAGCAGCTGGTGAAGCAAATGACTGAAAATTACCACTTTGATCAAATGTGCTTAAAAGTTTAAAAGTACGCTGATTTTCCCAATCCATTAGCTCAGCAGTACGGTACTTGATTTTTCTTTTCTTCGGTTTTCCTTTCCAATCTGGCCAAAGCTCAAAAGCTAAAAATGAGTGTCCGGATAATTTAGCTTCTTGTTGCTTATTGGGTGCAGTATTTGGAGTTGGCTGGCTAAAATACTTTTCGTGGAGACTTTGGGGCGGAATCTGTATAACAATAAAAGCATTTTCTGCTGTTGGCACTAAATGATTGCCATCAAACTCAAGGTTAAAGAGATACATACTTAAATTAAGTCCGTTCTCTTGGTTGATGTGGATACCCCTGGTAAGAAGCCTACTATTTCTTTCAGTTTGTGCGCAGCCTTCGAGCATGCCCACCATAGGATAAAGTGCGGCCACTGTACCTGTTTGTACAAGAAACGTGCGCCTTGAAATTTGCTTCATAACTGAGAGTATTAATATAAATACGCATTAATGAAAGTTTGTTGTTTGGTACTTAGCAGTAATTCATGGCCCGGAAGTAAACATGTACTTCTTTGCTTTCAGTTGCATGTTTTTTGTCTCGGTCCATGTCATTTGTTTATTTGCTTTCAAGTTAATTATTAAAGCAGGGCAAGCAAATACCTAAAACTAGGTATTTATTTGCCCTGCCAACTTATCATATCACAGAAGAATGAATTTTTTGAGGATAACAGCAGACGCTCTGCCATTAAGGTGAGCACCTGCATGAAATAACTGGCATCAACGTTTTTTGATTCGCTTAGCCTGCGCTCCAATTTTTGAAAAAGACTTATCCCTTTTGCGTTTTTCGTACCCGTAAGCAGAAAAATTTAACCTCATTGTTGTGATTCCATTCTGACTTGTCAAGTTGAGCTTCTCGATGAATCGGGACAAGTAGTCGAAACGCTTTGCGAGGCAACTGCACTGCCATCTTAATGCAGGGGGCAAAATCCTATTTACAGCATACGTCATTCACAGTAAAGTAGCTTTAACTTCTAATTTCCCTGCGCATAAAAAGGTAATAAGCAATGGCAAAACAACCTGTACTGGCGGCAATCATCCCGCTTAACTGGGGCCATACAATCATCAGGCTTTCTTTTACCGGCAGCGGACTGGGAATGGCACCTGCCATTTGCTCCATACTCATGGGCCCCAGGCTCCGTATCGATGGCATCAATAATGTGGTGGCTGCATCGGTATAAAGCTGGTTGGGTGCAATCCGCATAATATCCAAGATAAATTCATTGTAGCCCATTACCTGCGCCTGCGTAAGGTAGGCCGGGTCGGGTAAAAAGGCCCTTATAACCAGGTTAACGATAATCGGATAAAAAACAGTAAAGAACAGCCACAGCCCCAGGGCGCTCAGTGCAGCAGTTGCCGGCTGCCTAAAAACAATAGAAAGCAGGATCGATAAACTTAAATAGAAAGCCACGTAAAGAAGGGTTACAAAAACAAAACCCAATATTCTGATCAGTTCCTGTGCTTCCAACCTAACGCCTGTTAACACCAGCCCGCCGCCGATCATCAGTAGGGTGAGCGAAAGAAAAAGCATGCCTACTATCATTATCGCACTGCTAAATTTAGCCAGCAACAGGTTATCCCTGTAAATCGGCTGTGCCAAAAGCCGGGTTAAAGTGCCGTTGTTCTGCTCCGAATTAATGGCATCAAAGCCCATGCTAATGCCAAGCAGCGGTGCAAGAAAACTGAGCAGCACATGGAAAGGCGGCATGGCATTATCTGTTGATGTAAGCAGCTTTAGGTACATAAAGGCATGGTCTGGATCGTTTGTATTGGTAAAGGCCGTTCTGATATTGCTTACCGACACATATAAAGAAGCCACAAAGGTTAAAAGCACCAAACCAAGCAGTACCAAAAAGCGCCAGCTCCTGATGTGATCGGCAATCTCTTTTCGGATGATTACGCCAAAGGCGCTGTTTGGCTGAAATGAGCCTGTATATTTCTTATTTTTTGTTCTGCCCGAAGAAAGCGCGCTTGAAGATACCGCTTGATTTTCCATGATTTAGATTTTCATTAAAACTACTTTCAAAATATTTCTGATAGATCTCATCCAGGCCATACTCCTTACGGCTTACCTGTAAAATGCCGTAACCCTTTTCCACTAAATGCTTAACAATGCTAGGGGTAATATCATGCTGGGTGATAAACTCCAGCGTATCGCCAGAAATGCCGATAGCTGTAACCGCCTCCCATTGCCCCATTTCAGCTTCCAATGGCCATGGCTGCTCAATTAACTGCGCTGTTTTAATGGTGGTAACCGCACCTTCTTTGCCAAAAAGGTTCGCAGAAAGCGAGGCAATATCGCCCTGGGCCAACAGTTTCCCGCCAACAAATATGCCCACACGGTCGCATACCTGTTGTACATGGTGCAGGTGGTGCGAAGAGAGCAAAACGGTTAGCCCCTGCTGCTCGCTCAGGGTTTTAATCAGGCTTAAAAATTCTTTTACCCCTGCAGGGTCTATGCCGAGTGTTGGCTCATCGAGAATAATTACCTCGGGGTTTTTGATCAATACATCGGCCAGGCCCAGCCGCTGTTTCATGCCACGCGAAAAAATGCCGGCTTTTTTATCCATGCTGCCGGCAAGCCCCACTACATTAAGTACAGCTTTGGCCCGGTCTTTTAATGTACTTTCGTCCAGGTTGTTCAGCCTGCCTAAATAAATTAAATTTTCGAGGGCCGTCATGTGGTTATAAAAGCCCACACTATCGGGCATATAGCCCACCTTCTGCTTTACTGCAATAGGGTTTTTGGTGGCATCATATCCGCAAACACGGGCAGTACCGCTATAAGGGTCGGTTAGCCCAAGCATCATTAATATGGAGGTGGTTTTGCCCGCGCCGTTTGGCCCGAGCAATCCAAAAATCTCACCCCGGTACACGTCCAGGTTCAGTTCGTCAACCGCCTTAAAGGTACCATAGCGTTTGCTTAGGTTCCTGAGTTGTATAATAGGTTCCATCTTATTTTTGTGCTGTTAAAGAATGGATTATCTTCTGCCGTACCTGCGTATAAGGTAGTATACACTGCCAATGGCGAGCACAATCACCAGGATACCGATCCAGCCAGAAAGCAATGACGTTTTAACAAACATGCGGAACGCCAGCTGCGTGTTCGCATTGGCACCCGAAAGGCTAAAAGTTGCCGCATAATCTCCGGCTATGGTTTTATCGGGCACTTTTAGAAAGGCGGTAACGGCTACGCTTTTTCCGGCCTCAAGTTTACTGATCTTGGCTGGCTCGAAACGCACTTCCCAGCCGCTCGGCAGCTGGCTGCTCAGCTCCAGCTCGTTCAGGGCCAGTGTGCCGGAGTTTTTAACCTCCAGCTGGATATCTTTATGCCCGCCCGAGCTCACCTCTTCACTAAGCCTTCCGCTCGGTGTACTCATGGTTACGCCATACGAGCCTTTTACTACTGCTTCGAGCTTAAGTAAAAGGGTATCATCGGCCGAAACGGCTTTAAGAGGGATATTGTATTTTTTAGGTGATGCATTTGCACTGGCATTAATCTCCACTGCAATTTCCTGGCTTTTGCCCGCATCCATATTGAGCGAGGTAACCTGGCTGCCCTCTACTTTGTAACTCACTACCCACCCCTCCGGCAGTGCTGCCTTCAGCTCGTAAATAGCCTGCTTTTTGGTTCCATTATGCAGGGTGGTACTGTACCTAAAAACTTCATTCGTGGCCGCCTCAATATTGATCAGCTTTGCCGTAAAGGCTGATGGGCCAGCCTTGGCTTCGTTTAAGGGTTGGGCAATAGTGGCCAGTGATGGCGCAAAAAAGATGATGAAAAAAAGCGCAAATCTTCCCGATAAGCGAAAACGGTTAAATGGTAATGCTGATAACATGATCTAAAATCAAAAAATAAATAATTGCTCTAAAAAATGCTTTCCTGTTTGTTTATCTGATGGAGGTTCAAAAAAAAACAACAAAATAATATTTTCAAATTCCTTTAACATTTTTTAACAATTGGCGGGTTAAGGCAGGCCAGCGATTTTCGGCATTACGCGGGTTACAAAGGCTGCGCTTTGAGTTTATACGGTTTTCCCGAAAACGATTAGCTCAAACCGTTGATGATGAACAACCGTTCGTCTAGAAATTACAGGCGTTGGTATAGCGGTTACCAACACTGGTATAATACCGGGTTTTTGCCTGAAACGTTTGATGGGCAGCTGCGTCTTAATAACAAAACAATAACAAAAACCTAAAATATAAACGATATGAAAACTTTAGCAAAAACCTTATTCGCAGTAGCATTAACAGCAGTAGTATTTACTTCATCAGCCATGGCAACTTTTGCTGCTGAGCCAGTTAAAGCAGAAACCAAAACTGTTTCATTATCAAAATTCAGCAGGATCTGGGTAAGTGGTAACGTGAAGCTGATCTTAACACAAGGTGATAAACAAAATGTAGAAGGTACCAGCAATTACGATGCTACAAAAACTTCTGTATCAACCGATGGAAAAACCTTATTCATCAATTCAGAGGAAACCAGCCAGGTAACGTTAAACATTACCGTAAAAGATTTGGAAAGAATTGAAGCTTATGGACAGTCGGTTGTGGTAACCAGCAATAATATTGATGCAAAATACCTTCAGTTATTTCTGAACCAGAGCGCTACAGCAAAAATTAAAACTACAGCAGGCAGTTTATATACCATCGTTAAGGAAGATGCGGTATTGAAATTAAACGGTACTGCCGGTGAAAGTACAATGATTGCAAGCAACATGAAAAATGTAAAACTGGCTGATTTTGCCAGTCTTAAATCTTTATCGTATGCTTCTCAGGCCATCATGGAAGCAGAACAAAATGCAATGAATTTAGCGAAATAACAACTTAGATTAATAGTAGTAAAAGGGGAGCATATTCCTCATAAATCCACAGCCAAAACACACTAAAAGTAATAACTGGCTGTGGAGGATTACAAAAAATGCCCTTAAGTTTAAGGGCATTTTTTCAGGTTTGGCGCTACAGCATTTTTTTATTGATTAATAGCCAGCCTCCCGCCAACAATCACCACCGCTCAATCCTATAGGTCTTAAATGGGGGCAAAATACTTTTCATGCTAAATTTAATATCCCTGGTTTTGTTTAATCGATTTTGTTACATCAAGTGTAGTCTGTGGAATTGGAAAGATTCTTCTAAACGGCTGCGTAATCGGTTTTGCACTAAAAGGTTGCTCAAATTTACCAAAACGGATCATTTGCGGGCGTCTTAACAGTTCCCAATAGGTTTCAAAGGCGATTTCTTTATAAAGGGTAGCCTCATTAAGCGATGGGATGGCAACACCAGGTGCATTCCCGTAAAGCGATTCCCTGGTTCTCGAAGTACGCAGTTTGTTAATATCGGCCAGTGCCTCTGTAGTTAGCCCCTTGCGGAAATAAGCTTCGGCACGCATGGTATATATTGCGCCCAAACGGATTAAAGGGATATCCACATTGCTGGTTCCGTTACCTTCCTCGGGGTCGAATTCGTATTTGAAACAGCGGGCACCACGGTTGATTTCGTTTTGGGCAAAAACAGCCTGTGCCGGGTTTGTAAAATTAAGTGCCGGGGTGAAGTCCATTTTAGTGGATGTACTTTTCTCCATTACCAGTTCAGATACCTTGATTCTTCCGTCTGAGGTCATTTCGAACCCCCCTCCGGTGGTTAATTTCGGCCCGTATTGCTGGCCTACCATAATTCCCCTGTTAAAATGGAACCAGGGTACGGCAGGACTGCTATTGGGAACAAGATCTGTTGCCGGAACGCTACCCGGGCCGTTATTCATAAACCAGGTACCATCGGCATACTGGTACTTCCTTTCAAACCTGGGGTCATCATGGTTACCCTCCCAGCTTGCATAAAACTCAGGGCTGATACATGCAGCATTAGTGCCCCTGTTTAATGGTGAAGGTTTTTGGTTACGTTCTACACAAACATAGGCGAAAGAATTGGAGCCATTATGGATATAGTCAATTTTCTGTGTTACTACAAAAATCAGTTCAGCACCTCCGGAGTTTTTGATCGCAAAATTATCGAAGTAGTTGCTCAACAAGCTAAACTTGCTCGAATTGATCAACAGCGAAGTATAACTGATTACCTTGTCCATATCGGTTTCACTGGTGTTTACCGATTTCTCGTTAAAGTTAAATGAAGCCGCATAACGGTTTTTAAATACCGCACGGTTAAGGTACATATTGGCAAGAAGGCCATAAGCGGCCTCTTTGGTAAACCTTCCGTTGTGTGTAGACTGTTGACCCAAGGTAGCCAGATCAGGGATGAGTGCTTCAACCTGAAGGATGAGATTATCAATTTCAGTTGCAGCCTGTTTCATCTCTAAAGGCGCTTTTTCATCCATCGGATCTCTGTATGGTGCCTGTCCGAAAAGATCGAGCGTGGTATAGGTATAAAAGGCCAGTAAACCTTTGGCTTCTGCCAAAAAGAGTGTTCTCTGCGGGATGCTGCTTTCAGTAACCTGTTTAATTGCTGTTAATGATCTGGTGATCCCGTTGGTAAGCATATTCCAGTTATCGGTTACAATCGGATTGTCTGATGCCCAGGTAAATTCGTGCATCGAACGCCATTTACCTCCATCGCCCCAATCGCTTCCGCGTGTAGCCAATATTGCTTCATCGGTGGTATACTCCTGTAGGGAGAATACAGCACCATGATCAACAAAGGTACCATCACCTAAACGGTCGTAAGCTGCCGCTAAAGCCCCTGCCGGGTTTTGTGCGTTACCGCCCAGTACTTCATCCAACACCTTTTCATCCAGTTTGGTACAGCTGGCCAAAACCAGGGCTGTAACCAGGAATATGATATTTTTTATTTTAAATAATTGATATGTTTTCATTGTTATAGTTTTAAGGTGGCGCCAAAAATAAATGTCCTTGCCGTTGGATAACTGGTATAATCGATACCCAGCGACTGGTTTCCTCCGGTTGCTTTCGGGCTGTTGATCAATGGATCGTAACCACTGTAATTTGTTATGGTAAATAAATTCTGTCCGGTAACATATACTCCAAGTCCCTGCAGCCAGGTTAGTTTTTTAAGCTTGATGTTATAACCCAAACGCACAGAATTAAGCCTGATGAAATCAGATTTCTCCAGGTATAGGGAAGACAACTGTGGCGGGTTGGCAGGATTAGCCCCTGATTCGAAATACCGTCTGGCCACATTCCTGTCTGAAGAAAGGTTGTTAATGTTTAATGCGTTTAAACCCGTATTGTTTACCAGATAACCACCTGTTTGCCCGATGAACGAAAACGAGAAGTCGAAGTTCTGATAAGTCATCTGGCTATTTAAACCATAGGTAAAAGTTGGAATGGCTCCCTGGAAAATTACACGGTCTTTATTGTCGATCACGCCATCACTGTTTACATCTCTAAAAATATTTGCGCCTTTACTGTCAAAGCCCATATGTTCCAGCAGGTAAAACGAACCTGCTGCATAACCGCTTCTGTAGATATTGGCGGTTACACCGGAAAGTCCCGGACCTGAAATGGTACCAGACAGGATTTCAGAAACCGGAAGGTCTTTAATTTTATTGTTTAAGGTTGCGCCGTTCACATCAACCGACCAGTTGAATTTTCCGGTATTGATCACTCTCGAGCCCAACATCATTTCAAATCCTTTATTTACAATCTTGCCATCGATATTTACCCATACTGTACTGGTTGGACTTAATACCTGCGAAGGAATGTTCAGGATCGCATCGGTTGTGGTTTTGTTAAAATAATCTAACGTTCCATAAAACTTGCCCTTAAAGAGTTCGAAATCGAGTCCTATGTTGTATTGGGTAACCACCTCCCATTTCAAATCGGGATTAGGTGTTCTGGTTACCGAAATACCGTTAACCAGGGCCAGGTCGTTATATAAATAATAACCATCGCCTGCAGAAAGTGCATAACTGGCCTGTGTAAGCTTGTTCTGTACTTCCTGGTTACCCGTTTGGCCCCAGCTTGCCCTTAACTTAAGCTCGCTCAGAACTGGGATCTTTTTGAAAAAATCTTCTTGTGCCATGTTCCAGCCCAATGCAAACGAAGGGAAATAACCATATTTGTTGTTCGCACCAAAACGCGTAGAACCATCGGCACGTACCGATGCCGTGAGGAGGTATTTGTTATCGAAAGCATAATTTACCCTCGAAAAGAAAGATTGAAGCTCATTAACCTGTGCAAAACCAAATACGCCTGTTTGTTTTCCGGCGTAGCCCGGATTGTTTTCCGGTAAAATCCCACTGCTCTTTGCCGCTATTCCATCAAGGTTAAAGCTACTGCTGCCCCTTTCGAATTTCTGATAAGAGAAACCACCGATAGCCTCCAGTTTATGTTTTCCGGTAAGCAGACTGTAGTTGAGGTAATGTTCCATCAGTGTACTTTTCGAATCTAAGTTTGCCTGGATATACTTGCCTGTTGGATTTAAATCTGTTGTGTTCGGGAAAATAGTGGTATTCCTTTCGCCTACAGAGCGGTCTAACCCCAAGTTAAACTTGTATTCAAGTCCTTTTACAATTCTGAAAGATAAATCCAGGTTACCCAGCACCCTCAAGGTACGTGTACGGTCGCGGTAGATATCCAAAAGGTAGGCCGGGTTATAGTGCGCGTTTGCCTTGAAATTGGTGAAGTTTCCATTCTGATCGAATACCGAACGTGTTGGGTTCGACATTAAGGCCTGAATGATCAACTGTCCGTTCGAACCACCGTCATCACTGGTTGGCACACCATCATCGCGGGTTTCACTTCCTGTTAGGTTAATGCCAATTTTCAGTCTTTTATCATCCAGAAAGGATTCAGAAGCGTTGATCCTTGCTGAGGTGCGTCTGAATTCACTGTTTTTCACAATGCCTTCCTGATCCATCTGTGCTGCAGAAACATAATAGTTGCCGGTAGCGGTGGCCTTTGAGAAGGATACTGAATTGTTCAATGTTTTCGCCTGTCGGTAGATTACATCCTGCCAGTCGGTATTGCCGCCATGATCAAAAGATTTGTCCTTGATTGCCGTGCGGTATTCATCGGCAGTTAAAAGATCGAGCTTATGGGCAACATTCGAAAGGCCTAGATACGAATCGTAAGTGAAGCTTCCCGCTCCCGTTTTACCCTTCTTAGTGGTTACGATTACCACACCATTTGATCCGCGCGCACCATAAATGGCTGCCGCAGAAGCATCTTTCAATACCGAAATGGATTCGATATCACTGGTGTTTAAAAAGTTTAACGGATTTTTTGCTTTTGACGAGCCAAAACCAACATTCGAACCCGTAGGGCTCACATCATCGTTGGTTAGGGGTACCCCATCCACAACGAACAACGGTGTGCTTCCGCTACGAATGGAACCCACCCCACGGATGGTTACATCAACACCTCCTCCGGGTTCGCCACTGCTGGCTACCACGCGTACACCGGCAATTTTACCCTGGAGTAAATTATCGGCCGAAGTAACAACCCCCTGCCTGAAGTTTTTCTCATCAAGCTGTGTAACAGCACCCGTAACGTCTTTTTTGGTCTGTTTACCATAACCTACAACCAAAACCTCCTCCATGGTAGAGGCATCTGGTTCCAGTTTAATGTTCAGTACATCGGCATCAGTAGTTATTATTTTTGTTTTGTAACCGATAAAAGATACCTCAAGTATTTTACCTTTAACGGCGCTGATTCTAAATTCGCCCTTGCTACCGGTAGAAACGGCATTCGAAGTACCCTGTTCCTTTACCGTAGCACCGATCAGTGGCAGATCAGTTTCGTCGGTGATCTTTCCGGAGATTGTCCTCCCCGGTTGCTGTGCAAATACAGCCATCGACACCACCATGAGTATCGCTGAAAACATGATTTTCAGGAACAAAGGGGGCGACAATCGAAAATTAAGCGTATACATTCCTTTCATGAGCATAATTGATAATAATAAATTGTTTGGTTTAGGATTTCTGTGAACTAAAAAATCGCACAAAGATGTCTTTTTGATATAAGCAGCAACAACCAGCTAGATTATTAAATTGTTAAATTATAATCTCCAATCAAAAATGAAAACGCCGTATAACCAAATCTTTAAAGCTTTCAGATTAAGGTAAAAGGAGATGGAACTGCTCTAAATTAGAATCATATAATGCAGCATGTTACCTTCAGAAATCGATCTCATTTGTACTGATGCATTACAGGTAAGGCATGCGGAGGGGATTAAATGCTATCGAACAGTTAATCAAGAAAAATATTAAATGATTACCAGTTGCTTTATAGCATTAAGCAACTGGTAAAAGCCAGCAGATGCAGAATCAATTTTTGCTGTAAAAGCTTTTTGCTCGCCCAGGTATGTTGATTTTACATCGCTTTCCTGAGATTGTGCTGAGCGCTGGTAATAGAAATTGATATGAAAAGCTGCAATATTATTGTTAATATTTTCATCTGTTTTTTAGTCGTACCGAATTGATGTTAAAGACTCAAGGTAATTGCTTAGCATCAAAAATATGCTCTTGGTTTCAGACCTATGATCCTGCAGTAATTCGGGTTAAATCTAATAACTTTTGATAAAAAAACTGCCAGTAAACATCATGAGTATTATTCCAATTGCTACTTCGACAAGCTATGCTTTGTTTCCCGCCATGCCCAGGGCGCTACAGCATCTTTCTCTTGCCACAAGCCTACTTTATTTTTCCTGGCAGCTATTTCCAGTTGTGCATAAAGTAAATCGCTAGAGTATTTTTTATAATGCCAGGCCATGCCCTGTTTAATCATTTCCTGGTTCACTACCTGTTTGTTGTGGTTAATTACTACAGCAATTAATCTTTTATAGCGGTCGTATTTCTGGCCTCGCACACTCACTATTTGCCCAAAACACAAATCGGAGAGTGCTTTTTTAGCCTGATTGCCAAAAGGTTGCGAGCCTCTTTTTTCGGGACAATCGATATGTGCCAAGCGGATTTTAATGGGCTGGTTTTGGTATAATACCTCCATGGTATCGCCATCCATAATGCGGATCACTTTGGCAGTAAAAACAAGGTGATTGTAGTTTATTAGCGGCTTGCTCTCGCCTGGCGGGATGAAACAAGCCTGGAGCGTTAACAATAAAACCAATAAACTTACTTTTCCCAACCGCATATTGTTTTTCCGTCTTTTTTGGCTTTTTCTATATCCACCTTTATAATTTTATACGTGCAATTGCTTAAACCGCGGCAACTGGAGGTATAGTGGTATTTTTTAGCGCCAGGACTGTTGCAAATGTACACGCTTGTATTTTCTTTACAAGTAATGTTAATAAAGAAAAAAAGGAGTAAGGAGAGCGTTTTCATGATTGAGGGATGGTATTGTTGAAAATGGTTAATTAACAAGCTGTTTTATAGAAGATTATTGCTAGTTTTAAATTAGTGAATATATCATCTTATTTTCCTGAAATAATTTTTTGAAGTACAGGTGCTAAATTGGCAGACAGATCGGTTGTGATTAAGTGGAATTTTTTCACGTTCATAGCAGTAAACCAATCAGTCCAATATTGCTTAATCACATCTTCTTCGTATGGTTTTTGTTTTGATGGATTAATGCCTAAAACAATAATTTCTAGGTCTTTTAAATTATAAGGAAAAGAAATAAAACCCAACTTATTCTTTTTCATGATTGCCCTATAATCGGAAGAGATGAGCTTTTTTGACTGGATAAATGCTGGGGTGATGTAAGAGCTTTTACCTTTATCTAAAAACTTACTGTCTTCATGATACATGTAACCATCGGTTAATATCACCAATATATTTCGCTGTTTATCTTTAATACAATAATTCTGAACATTATTTTTGAAGAACTTCCAGATATCGGAACCAACATAATGATTGTCTTTAATGGTATGTGTATAGATTTTTGAAGAAACTTGCGTGTAAATGTTATCAATACGTAGAATAGCTTTTTTATCTGTTTTTGGATTGAAACTTATTTTCAATTGTTGACTTAGCTCATTGATATTTGGAATTTTAGGAATCGGATCAAAAAAAACCTGCATCTGATCGTTTAAAAGCATTATCTTTTTTCCTTTTACATGATTGACAAAAGCTCTTTCTACTGATTTTATGTATCCGAGATCTCTCTGATAGAAATCGGGGTTCTTTTTTGGAGCTATCCGATCAGATAAGTCGAGCAAAAAGCTGATGTTCAGGTTCTGCGCTTGGGCTTTACTTTCTTTTACAAAAACGCCAACAATTAAAGGGATTAGTAATAAGGTTAATAATTTCGATTTCATGGTGCTGGCTTTATAAAGTAGATACATAAACAGAATTTTGAGAATCTTCACTGGCACCTACATTTTTAAGGTTTTCATCATAACAGGCCCTACATTCATTTTGAAGGTCAAATTTTTCGTGCTGTGAAATGCGGAGTTTTTCGTTTACAAATGTAATCCAGCCCTGCATGTACTCGGAGGCATACAGCACATATTCTTTTGTAGGAATAATTACGGCATCGATGATTCTTTGCAGGGTAACGATTCGCCCTTGCGCTTCAAGGGAAAGTTTTTTTATATCGCTGAGTTCTGCGATCAGCTTTTCTTTTTGCGTTTCGATATCTGTTATCCTATCCTGATGAATTTGGATGTCCTTTTTTCTGCGGAGCTGCTCATGTTTGATTTTGTCTTTTTCACGGTGCTCTTTCATGATAAAATCAAATACCACGCCCCAGATTAGATACACCACAAAACCTGCAAAGATGATTCCCCAGAACTGGATTTTACCGAAGGCAATAGGGAGATTAAATGCAGGAGTGTCGAAGGTTTTGGTTAGTTCATAAATCTTTTCTTCTATCTGATAGGCCAGAATAGCATCGAATACGAAGGTGGTAAGTAAAAGAAGGCCGATTTTAATGTAGTTTACCATGCTTTTAACTTCTCCAAACATATGGATTAAATAGCCTAGGCCTAAAAACACAAAGGGAATAAAAGTTACGAAAGCACCTTCTAACGATCCATCTTGCCAGGCCTTTGAAAAAGCCTTTGAATCGAGCACATTCATGATAATCGTGCTTGTTGCGTCAAAAGGCTTAAAAAAGGCGGAATAAGAGGTTGAGATATAAAAGGTAAATAAATACAAGCTTAAAGGTATCAGGATGATCAGACCGATCCAGAATTTTGTTGAGGCACCTTTTGAAGCACTGATGTGGTATTTTTCGGGGTCCCTGGCCAACTCATTAATTTCGAATTTTAACTCTTCGATATTGTCTTTTACCTTTCTGATATTGGTTTCAACGTGGGTGATCTGCTGTTTTTTGCTTTCTTCACTGATGGCAAGGGTTTTGATTTCCGTTTCCTTTGTTTTCTGCTCGTTGATATAGGGCTCTTTAGCCAATTGCTGTTTTTCTACCAGTTCTTTTTCTTCGTTTTGGAACTTGGCATAAATGGCGTTCAGGCATATCGAAAGTGCCAAAGGGCTGCCGCTGTTTCGCGATCCATCTCTAAAACCTGCTTCGTGGTAAGTTCTTTTTCTTACTTCCTCTGCTTCTTCTGTAACGGGTTCTTTGATCTCCACATTTTCATCTTGAGGTGCTTCAGCTGTTTTTGGGTTAAAAAATTCTTCTATTTGGGCAATCATAACGTTAAGTTTTGAGTTTGATTTATTAATTCATGATTATATTTCTCGCTTCGCAGAAACAATCCGGTCTCTGGCGTATGTTTTTTGAACAGGTAAAACTTCTATGGCTTTTTCTTCTTTTTTTACGGGTTGTTTTTTGTTATAAAAGGCGATAAGTAAAAAGAGTAAGCCGGTGATTACATCAAGCGGAATCCAGATACTTTTTCGGTGTAGGTAAATGGGGAAGAGTGGGTTAAAAAGGATAAGTACGATTATAAAAATGATTGCCCACGGGATGTGTTTTTGTTTTATCCAGATGTAGATCAGCAGTAGGGCCCCGAGTGATACAACAGCTCTAAGAAAGGTATAATAAGCTATAGGCAATTTTAATATGGCGGCGAAACAGCAGATCGAACACGCAATGAGTATATACTTTATAACTTTCATTACACACGCGATAGAATTTCATTTTTCTTATTTTCAAATTCTTCCGCAGACAGAATTCCATTTTCTAATAGGGCTTTTAATTTTTGCAAAACGGCAAAAGGGTCTTCTTGCTGGACAATGTTTTCATTTGGTGTAACCGGAGTATTATTTACAACAATACCGCCACCGGCCGCTGCTCTTTTATCTTCCAGTTCCTTTTGTCTTCTGTATTCGCGCATTTCTTCCTCTTTCTCTTGAGCATATTGATAAAGTTTCCTAGCCTGATTTTTTGGAAGATAATCCATCATGTTATTGAAGTTTCTTACAGTCTTCATTGTAAATGTTGCGCCTAATATGCCCTCTTTAATGTGGCAATCCACAACATCTTTCCAACTGTAATCCTGAAAATCCATCGACAAACCAAAGTTCTTTGGTTTACAAAATATTATTCGCCTATTCGTTAAGGCAATACAATCTGGTGAGAAGTTTATTGCAGGTTTCTTTTGTACTGCAATATATTCTACCTGTTCGTTAGAAGTAAGCAGGCTATTAATCCGCTCTAAAATTTTTTCCACGGCTTTTGGATCTTGCTCTTCATTTAAGAACTTTTTTAAATCATTTATCATAATTTTTTGTCTAGTGTGTATTTAGTTTTCATATCAAAAGTATGAAGGTACTTACTGCTTTTCTTACGGGAAACCGTAAAGCCAACAACTATTTTAACAATGATTTTATTGGTGTGATTTTAGATTAATCAATTCATTTACAGCTATTTGTAAATCTGATTTAATGTTGTGGAAATTGGCAGATCTTCCTTTGTCAGTTGGTTTTCGGCTTCACATAATCTTCCGATTTTTCTTTCTTCCACCAGCTATTATCGAGGCGTTTAATGGAATAGAAAGCGCGGTTTACGCCAGGTTTCATGGTTGCCGTATCGAGGTGTCTGCGCCATACATGGATAATGGTATCGGTACCGATTACGACCCACCAGAAAGTTTTGCCATAACGTTTTGTCGTATATACCTCACTAATGCTTCCTTTAATTACTTTGGTGTTAAAACCCGGCTCCATTAACTGATAGGTAATCACCTTCTGTTTTTGTGCCTTGGCGTTATCCATTATGAATGTTAATAATAGTAGTGTAACGAGATGTTTCATGCCACTAAGGTATTTGGGCAAAAAATATATTCCTTACGGCTAACAGTAAGGGAATGATAGGAGGTTGTTTATACCAAAATGAGCGGTTGCTCTGCCTGGATCGAAAACAGACACGGAAGCAACCTCTACATTTTTTGAGAGATGAGCGGATAATTAATAATTCTCTAAGGTTTGATGCAACTGGCTTCTATAATCGTAAAGTTCATCAAGGTTGAATAACTGCTTTTTCTCGCCGGCATCTTTCCCTTTCTCGAAAGTTTCGATGTACTTGTTAACGGTATTAAAATGGAACCTGCAAATTGGTTTACGGTTATTGTCATCCAGCAATACGCCAAAGTAAGATTGGGTATCCCGTGCAGCGATCCTGGCAGATGGAATCTTCTCGCGCAAAATGGCCTTTACAATCTGGAAGGCTTCTAATTCCTCTTCAGTAGTTACGATTTTAGAAGTATCGGGATCTTCATTAACGGGCATTACTTTGCCCTCCTCCTTTTTCTCTATTTTCTCGTTAATATTCAATGCCGATTTTAAGCGATCGCTGATGGATTCGTTGATGGAGATGGTAAGGGCTTTTTTGGTATAATCTTTAAAAGCAATCATCCGGTTTGCGGTTAAGGGTTTATCGAAAAAACGGTTAACCAATAACTTCACCATCTCGTCAGAAGGACTGTCTATTTCTTTTTCAAATTCCTTTCTGATGGCTTTGATGTATTTTAAACCTTCTGCCGAATCGAGGATCGTTTCTAAATTATATTCGTTTTTGGTAAAACTTTCAAGGATTTTTATCGCATTATCTTTCAGGTCTTCGATATCGATGGTTAAGAATGGTTTCTCGTCCATAATATTCGGTTTTTCCAGATCGGCGTAAAAGTTGTAAACCGTACCGTTGGTTAATACGCCAAAGCGTGCTTTCGAAACATGGTAATAGCGGTGCAACTGCGAATTATGCGCATCGGCACTTTCTTTCCAGTGTTTACATTCGAAAATGAGGATAGGTTCGTTGTTTTTACGGATCACATAATCTACCTTTTCGCCTTTTTTGGTGCCGATATCGTAGATGTGTTCGGGTATAACTTCTGTAGGGTTAAAAATATCGTAACCGAGGATTTGAATAAAGGGCATTACAAATGCATTTTTTGTAGCTTCTTCGGTATTGATCTGGTCTTTTAAGCCCACTACGCGCTGATGAAGTTGTTCTAACTTTAGTTTAAGGTCCATAACTTTTTGCATTAAATGGTTTCATCTTTTACTGATGCATTCGGCGCATTTTCTTTAACCGATTCGATACCGTTATCTCTGGCATCAGCGGTGGTATACATTTGGCTGGTACCGATAATTTCGCCATTGGCAGCTTTTAAATTGAAATAGTAGTTTCCGTTTTTGGCAATTTTTCTGTCGTACCTGGCATCGGTTGGTGCATTGGTTTTTACCGATTCGATACCTTTGTTGCAGCCTGCTTTTGCGGCGTAGCCCTCGCTGTTAAGGATAACCCTGCCATTTGCTGCTTCAAGATTAAACTGGTATTCGCCGTTTGTTCTTTTGGTAATGATAAATTTTCCCATCGTTATTTTTTTTTGCTGCTCAAAAGTATAGGCGGAATATGACGCATCCTTACGGGAAACCGTAGGTCGGTTCATTCGTCAATAGTTCATTGGTTGATAGTCTATAGCCGTTTTCGTTGCGAGACCGGATTGAGGGAGCCGAAGCAATCTTTTAGGATAGGTTAATTGGGTGATGGTTTAATAGTTCATGGTTGGATAGCCTAGCGATTATCCATGTTAAACACCAAACATTAGCTCTTTTTTTAACTACACAGATTCACAGATGCATGTCGCAGAGCACGCTGAGGTTGTTAAAAGCAGTAAAATTCTTTTCATCGTTGAAGATCCTTCGACTACGCTCAGGATGACAACCACGAATAAGGACAATTGCGGGAGTGACTAAACGAAACCGATCGACTCCCGACATGGATTGAAGACTAACCTCGGCTAAATCACCTTATTTGCGATGCAATAAGCAATTAACTGACCATTATTTGAAATATTTAACGCGGTTTTGATATAATTTATCCGTTTTTCGATGCTGCTCAAGCCGGATGGTTCCATCTTTTTTTGTTTCAAAATGCCCGACATTTCTTTTTGGGTTTTTCCATCTAAAATGAGCGAAACAATTGTTTTATCATAAGGGGTAAAATCGTGCAGGTATTCTTCTTTTTGCCTCAGGTTGGGCGAATGGTATTTTTTGTTTTTATAAATGCTTTCTAAAGCCAGTTTAAGGTCTTTTGCATCATGGCGGGCTTTAGGCACGTAAGCATCGATATTTAATTCTTTAAATAGTGTATTGGCAATTAAGGCCCTGTTTTCGATAGAAAATACCAGCACTTTTAAATCTGGCTGTATTTCTTTTAAAGCTTTGATCAGTTCTCTGCCTCCTGCTATTTTTTGTTTCGGGTAGTCTTCATCAAAAGAAAGGTCGGTAATGATCAGTTCATAAGGGTCGCCATCGCGCAGTGCTTTTTGTACCCGTGTAAATGCATCATCACAATAAAATACATAATCTTTATCGGCTATAGTGATGCCAAGATCTGTAAGGGCGCTACGGAGCGATTTACTAACAATTTCATGATCTTCGGCGATGAGTACGTTTTTGAACATATTTATATTTTTATAAGGTTGGAAATGAAAATTCAACACGAAGCCCTCCATCAGGCTTGGTATCAAAAGTAATATGGCCCGAAATACTTTCTATACGGGTTTCCGTATTTCTTAATCCATTTTTAGGGGTTAAAACCTCCATTCCTTTTCCATTATCTACATATAAAACCGTTATACGGTCATTTTCGCGCTTAAAATTTATGGTAACCGTATCTGCCCCACTATGTTTTTTCATATTGGTCATCAGTTCCTGTAAAATGCAAAATACTTCGGCTTTGGTATCGCCCTTAATGTCTTCCCAAAGTTTTTCGCCGCCACCTTCTAACACGATGTTGGTTTTCGCCGAGGCGTAAGCATATAACATTTTCGACAGTTCAATTGAAAAGCTTTCTTCGTTGTTAATGTCTTTGCTGTCATAAGAAAGGTCTCTCGATATTTTATAGATCACATCGAGTTTATCGGCCAGGTCATTTTTGTCTATTTCGCTTGTATTTTCTACTTCCGACATTACCTGATATACCCTATTGGCCACACGGTCGTGAATTTTTTTCACGTATTTGAGCTCTGTTTTTTTAACTTCTATCTCCTTTTCCTGTTGCAGGCTTTTTTTCCGTCTATGGTATAAAAAATAGCCCAATAGCAAACACAGGATCAAGGTACCAATCCCTATATTTCTGAGCAATATGTCTTTTTGTTTTTCAATGTTCTCTGCTTTGGCCTTCAGAAAATCGGCTTTGTTTTTTTCTGTTTCGTAGCGGATTAGAGCAAATTGATTTTTGGCTGCACTACGTACTGTTTGTATGCTGTCGCTAAGATTTTGATAGGTTTGAAAATATTGTTTGGTTGCAGAAGGTGGACTAATCCGGATCAGTTTTTGCAAACCCTCTAATCGGTCGTCAACCCGGTTGATCACCCGAGCAACCTGATATCTCTTATTTGCATAGAATAATGCAGAATCGGGTTTGCTATTCGTATAATAATCGGCAAGGTGGGCATAACTGGCATTAAGTTCTAATAGGAGATTATTTTTCTTTCTTATGGACAATGCTTTTAATAATTCGGGGGCAGCATTGTAAACTGAATTTTGAAGCCATTTGCTTAGGGCAAGGTTGGATAGTACCCTTGCAAAGGTTTCACTATCGATTGATTGATTTAAAATACCTTGATAGATTACTATTGCTTTTTGATAAGCTTTTCTTTTTCTGAAGATATTGGCGATATTATTTTTGAGGACGGCTTCTGCATTAACACCTGTAGTGTAATTTAAAGCTTCCGTATAAAATACAATGGCCTGGTTATAGTCTTTTAAATTTTCGTACGCAAGACCAAGGTTATTGAGGTTCGCCTTGATAAAGATGTGCTGCTTTGGTATCCTTTTATCAAAATATGGGGAGGCATTGACTGATAGTTCTTGTCCACCAAAATAATCGCCATTATTGGTTGAGATCATGGCCATATTTAAAAGGCATTTGGCAACACCCAAGCTATCTTTCTGCTGAAGAAAGAGGTCTTTCGCTTTATCGAAATAGAAGAAGGCACTATCGGTTTTCTGCTCTTCTGCGTATTGAAATGCCTTATCGTAAATCGGGTTATTTTCTTTTGTTTCGACTTTCACCTTAGGGCTTTTCTCAGCGCAAGAGAATAGGAGCAGGATGGAGATGATGGTAATATTGAGGCGCTTCACTTTTTAGATTTTAATCTAAATTAAAGAAATTTACTTTGGAAAGCACCTATTGCGCTATTTTTAAAATTATTAAGCGCCGATTGGCTGATATGTTAGCATATTCAAATAAAAAATAAGGCGGCACATTGCCGCCTTATTGTGCTGTTATTATTTTGGTATTTTGATCTGGCCACCTTCACCACCAGTATCGTCGCCTGGAGGGGTGTCGCCTGGATCGGTAGGATCAGTATCACCCGGATCAGCATCAGCAGTACTTACAGTTGTTGTTCCGCCACAAGACGCAGAATGGTTGGTATTCGATGGGCTTACTAAGCCTAACAATATGGCAATAAAAAGAGGTATAAACATAACTCAAAAATTTAAAAGTGAAATACATGGTAGGCCACCGCGAATCGTACGCGGCGTTGCTACGGATTTGTAAATCAGAAGGCCTTCTGAAATTTTTGGGAAGTGTTGAGTGTCTGTCGCGGGAGCTAGTAACTGCTTCCCAGGCCGGCTAATAACTACCGCGATTTCTACTCGTTTTTAACATTTAGTTCTTTGCTTGGATTATAGTTTGAATCATTGCTTGAATTAATTGTTGAGACAAATATCCAAGCTTCAAATCTCTAGTTTTCAGATAATTCCAAAGATTCTAAAGAATTCTTTTTAAATTCCAAGGAATTCCGGAAAGCCGTAAGGATTCCAAAAATTCCATTTCTATTTTTACGCTTAAATTTTTGAAAAATGCCTGAAGATTATCAAAACATAGTATTGGCTGCCTATAAAAAGATGAAAGATAATGGGAAGCTGACCGCAATTTTAACTGGAGAAACTACCACTAGATTAAGAGAGGCTTGTTTAAGGGTTTATGACGGTAGATATACTTCGAAAGATGCCGACATACTTTCCATGTTCTTTAAAAAAGATAGGATGGAATGTGATGATTTTCGGAAAGTGATATATGATTCAGTGCCTGATGATTATAAAGCCCTATACAATTATATCAAAGGAGAGACAGGGAAAACAAAAGAAGAGAATACTGACCTTCTTGCCTGGTTAATAGATTTTCCAACATCCTATGAATGGATGAATCTTAGCGATGAGGAAAAAAAAAGTGTCTTTGAGGTTGCAACCAGAAAAAAGAAAAGAAACCGAACTAAAATAATTGGCGGAGACGATAAATCTACAACAAGACTAGTTCCGAACAATTATATTGTCATTTCATGTATTCTTTTACTATTTATTTGCAGTACTTCGTTTATAGTTTGGGAGCGTATTCCTGCAACAGTTAGAACTCCTAAATCAGGCGAGAATTCTATGTATTGGGATGGAGATCATTACGAACCCGTGAAAGATGGGGAACAAGAGCCTGGAGTTACCATTATCCCATTAAACCTTAAAACGCTGAAAGAGCAAAGGAAAATTACTTTACCTGATACATTGACGAAATACTCGTTAGGCAAGGTATGGTATAAAGGTTATGGTAAGGGGCATGAGTATTTTACCGATAGTGGAATCTACCCTCCAGACACTAGCAGAAGACTGAAGCCCCTTTCAACTGAAATATTAAAATATTCTTCTTACGATAGATATTTACTTACACGTTTAGTATGGTTTATATGTGCCGCTTTTTTTATAAGTCTTTTCGGTTTTGCTGTGAGTAAGCTAGAGAAAGAAGTTAAGCGCACTGAGGAAGAAACAAAAACTGAGAAAGAAGAAACAACAGCGTATCACAACAATGAGCTGCGGGCTACTCGTGCGTAGCGTTTGCGGGAGTTAGTCTGGGGTTTTGGTTCTTAATAATGGTTTAACCCAAATGCATCACACCTGAGTTAAACATTATTTATTTTACTGTCCCCAGTTTACCTGGATGTTGTGTTTCTGAGCGTAGGCTTTGCCTTTTTCCATTAAAGCATTAAAGTTTTGTTCAAAGCGGGCGCCATATTTCTGGTCGATGCTGTTAATAATTTCATCTTTGGCACTTTGGCTGCCTTTACTGTCGCACAGTTTTGCGTAAGCCAGGTACTCGTTTTTATAAACGGGTATTACGAGTTCGTACAATTGCTGCGAAAGGGCTTTAATCTCCTTTTCTTCATCGCCCGAAGCGGAAAGCTTTTTTACCTTTTCGAGCGATTGCTCGAGGTATAAAATTTTGTTGTTGAGGTTGGTGGCTGCTTCGTTGCCTTTCTTTTTGCTGGATGGGATATCGGGGTATTCTTTGGTTTCGTCGTTAATGTGGCGGGCCAGGTCGGCACTGGCAAAATCGTTGATCATGTTGGTGTTCAGGATGGCGATGTCGAAGAAACGTTCAGGGGTTTCAGAACAGGCCGAGAGGAAAAGGCTAAACAGGATTAAAAGGGAGAATAATGGTTTTGGGGATAGTGCTGGTAATTTGTTCATGAGCTAAAATGGGTTTCCTTATTAAATTTATTCTGGGGAGGAGCAAAGATTGAGCCGTTTTTTTAGCCTAAAGTCGTGAGTCCGGAGTCGTGAGTCGATCAACGTATTATCATGAATTAACGAAATCGGTGAGCTTTTTTTGCCACGGAAACATGGAATGCACGGGGTCTTTGAGCGAGCTTGTGCTGAGCGGAATGAAACTGAAGAATCTTTTAATTCACCAAATAAGACCTATAAGGTTCACATAAGCCCGATTGCCTTATATTTCTTAAATTCCTTATGTGGTAAAAAACTTTACGCCCCAACGCTGTGGCCTTTGTGCCTTCTCTCTGTGCGCTTTGCGGTTAAAATTATGGAAAATGTAAGATGGATTGTGGAAACAGTCAGGTGTTTGGCGGGGAGCGATTAGCGCTGATTAAAAAATGCTGAAGCCTATATGGTCAAATAGTATGGGATGGGATACTCGGTTTGGTTTACAGTTAACCAAATAAACCATTTCCGAATGAACCAACCATAATATACCCAACATGAGGTGTTGATAGTGAGCTACTTAATGTGTAGATTTAATTTTATTTTTTAGCCTGCTTTAGCTTACGCCAATATTCTTGTTATTGAGTTAAAACCAAAAGACCCATGATGAAAGAATCAGAGTTAACGGAAAAGAAAAGACGTTTTATTAAGCGTACTTATTTCGGTGTATCAGACAATCCGCTTGATGATGTAAATCCATTTGATGCCTGGGATGAATTTTTAGCGGCCAAGGTAAAGGATATGAATTGGGGGATAGATCCTGGTGCCATTAAAAGATCAAAAATCAGGTTTGCCTATAATTTTAACCAGATTTTAGCGCATTATAATGTTTCGCTGGCGCTTGAAGATATCCTGGTAGACCTGGATAAGGATACGCAGACCAACGGAGCGATGATAAATACCTGGGCTGATAAGGCTATTTTTCCAAGTGATAAGACTGCCACTAAAGCGATAGACAAATGAAAGGGGCGTTATTATTGATCTCCTGTTTGGGTTATGGAAGCCTGGCAGCTGCACAAACGGGTAGTGCCGATACCACGGCAAAAAAAAGCATGGTAGAAGCGTCGGCTTCGTTTAAAGTGTTCGATAAATACGGGCTAAAGGTCGACCTTAAATTTATCGATCCGGAAAAAGGATCGTTCGGGATCGATTATCAGTTTCAACTGGATAAAAAACTGTTGGGCAATGACCTGGCTAAAATTAATAAACTTAACCTATCATTAGGCAGCAGGGGTTTTGTAACCGTTGCTGAGGATAAAAACAAAAACAGCAGCCTGATTTCGGAAATTAAATTGGAAGGGCAGCCCCTCTTTCACGTAAAAGGCAAAGACCTTGGGCCCCGCAGTACTATAAATCCGCTGGCGGATGACGGCCCGGAGCTACCTCCGGGAAAAGACCCCCTTGTAGAAGAGGCACGCAATTTGGCCGCACAGGTAGCGTCGCCCTTATGGTTATCATTTAACCTACATGCGAAACATGAAACCACCCAGGATTTCAGGAATTACGATTTTGCCTTTGGCCCGCAGCTTTCTGTTTCTACTTCTTACCTGAGTTCGATCCTCGATTTTCCGTTTGGTTTGTTAAGGGCCGCAAAAAACAACAATCCCAGGCAGCTGGATTTATCTGTCGGTTATGATTATGTGACCGGCGCCAATAAAACCAGCCTTGCCCCTTTGCTTGCAGACTCGAAATTTATGAACAGGTTAAACCTTAAAGCTGAATGGGAAACGGGCATACTTTCCGGAAATGAGCGGATTGCTTTTTTATTCGATTCGTATTACGACCTCGACCGTAATTTATTGTTGAAAAATGCAGGTAAAGACTGGAATTACTTTTACATGATCAGGATAGAAAAGCTGCTTAAAATTAATTTAGGTCCGGGCACCAAAACCAAGGTGGCCGTAAAATATACCGCTGGCGAACTGCCACCAAATTTTGATAAAGGTTTTGTTCTTGGCGGTGGTTTCTCTATCGATTTTTAGTGAAATACCTAAAATAAGCAACGCTCTAAATGATGTCGGTTTGCGCTTTTGTGGGTTAATTTATCTCATAAAAATCAATATGAACGACGGGGCTTTTTAAGTATGATAAACGATGAGGAATCGTCATTGCGAAGCCAATTTTTCATTGGATGAAGCAATCTTAATGCGGTCGCTATAACCATAGCTGTAAGATTGCTCTCCCGAACATTCGGGATTCCTCCCCGCATCCGATAGCTATCGGATGACGAGCCTTTTTAGTATCTGTCAGTGGTAGCGCTTGTACTAAGGGTAGTTGAAGTAAAGCATCCTTTTGATTAACCACATAAGACATAGAAGGCCATATAAACGCAATGGCACGATTTTCACACCCAGCTCCGTGGCCTTTGTGCCTGCTCTTTGTGCCCTCTGCGGTTAAAAAAATAATCCGGAAGTAATGAATCGGAAACGGGTAACTTTCGGTAAAATAGTTCAAAGATCTCTCCATTCTGCATTGCTCCGGAGATGATGATCTTTCTATTGGAGTTAACCTCATTCAATTATTCTTCTTTATCGATAATATGTACCGAAATCCGGTTATCGGCCTCGAGTAAACCAAAATGATGCCGTTTAGGAACATTAAAAATGCGTATAATATCATGATCGGTTATGACCTCAAAAAGTAGCTGTGCTTTTTTTCCGCTGATATCGTATACCCGTGCTTTTTCGCTGTTGGCTACAACAAGGTGATTGTCTGGAAGTATCTGTATACAATGCGCACTTAAGTCTGCCGCGAAAAGCGGGATACTGATGGGCATTTCTTTTAGCGTAGGACTAACAACCAGGCAGCCATCGGTTGTTAATACGGCTATTTTTAGTGTGGTATGCACACTACTTACCGAAAAGTTGATAATGGGCGATTCGACAAATAACATTTCGAGCATTCCGGTATCAGCTGTACGCACCAACATATCGCTGCCGGTAAAGTACAGGTGGTCTTTTCGCCAGTACATTTTGTTCTTGTTCGAAAAAATCTGATAGGCATCAATCGATGATTTATCCCAGGTACAAACAACAGAAGTTAAGGGCTCGCCAAATACCGGATAGCGATTTAACCGAATGTCTTCACCATGTGTTAAAAGAACAGAAAACGTTTTTTGGTCTGTAGGCTCGATGGCGCTATTCATGTTCTGACCTAACCAGCTGATTTGATGAAGATCAATTTCCCGTTCAAAATCGTCGGTTTTTGGCAATTTGCTGTACTTGTTTTCAACGGTATTCCCGCTGATCAAAATGTGGCTCGATATACCCGAATCTGCTGTTAAAGCATAGTAATCGTCAATATTGGCTTTAAACAGGTATAAATAATCCATACAGTCTTCCCACTTCATGCGGAGCAACTGCATGGTTTCATTTTTGATACCAATGCCGATCAGCTGATCGTGGAAACTACAGAAATCAACCCACTTTATTTCACGGTCCAGTTGAATATAACGATCAGCCTGCTGCTGTTTAATCTCTTTATAATGGCTAATGGCATAACGGTTTATATCCTGAACGATCATTGGATCTTGGTGCATGAACCGATCCATCATTTTTAAAGCGCTAAAATCGCCCGCCATAGTTTGTTGGCTTACAATTTCGTAACAGATGTTTAAGGCTGTTTCCCGAAAACTTTCATCTTCACTGTTTTCGGCAACATTGGCAAGTACCCTTAAAAAACCCGTGCTTTTGCCCTTGCTTAGCTGTTCTGTATAAAAGGTGTTAACTGTTTTATTTAAAGGTATTCCGTTTTGTACTGTAATTTCGAAATAACGTTTTAAACATTGTTCTGCCTGGTTGTTGTTGTGCCAGCCGTTAAGTAACACTTCTTCACTTCTTTTAGGGTCGCTAATTTTGAGTTCGATAATGCTTGCAGCCTTTAAATGATCTCTGGCACCCAGCGATTGCAGCACTACATCTTCATAATATTTTAGTGCCTGCTGCTGTTGTCCCATTTGAACATACAGATCGCCAACTTTCTCGTAATTGGCCAGGTCTACATATAAATTTATGGCTTCGTTTAAAAGTCCACCCTTTTCTAAACAGTCGGCTGCCAGATTT
Source organism: Pedobacter sp. GW822-FHT03F06 (assembly GCF_058801365.1). Lineage (NCBI taxonomy): Bacteria > Pseudomonadati > Bacteroidota > Sphingobacteriia > Sphingobacteriales > Sphingobacteriaceae > Pedobacter > Pedobacter sp. GW822-FHT03F06. The sequence continues at coordinate 94,361 of NZ_JBXANE010000005.1, read as the reverse complement.
TTATTGTTAAGGTGGTCTTTATAAATTGCCGCAGCTTCGCGATAATGTTTGCCTTCACGCAAGGTTCTTGCTGCCCTGTCAAGATCGCCCAGCAGGTGGGCATAAACATAGGCTGCCTTTTTAAAATCGCCATCTATTACGGCCTGTGTAGCCGTTTTTTCGTAACGTTGCTGAAGTTCCCATCTATAACTGCCCAGATCCCATACATCGGCAGCTAGTCCATTGCCAAAGTTCTTAAAATTCAGGTTTAAACTTTGCCTGCTTAATTTGCCAGATGGGGCTGCGGTGCCACGGTTTAGGTAGGCACTATTTAATGGGATGGCATACTGTAAAGCGGCATCTTTATCTTTATCGAATAATTTTACCAATCTATTGAGTTCGCTATCCCTTTGTTTTTCGATGGAGGCCATTTTTTGATTGATCCAGGCATCTAATTGTTGTAGAAAGCTGGGGGTTTGTATATTGGCCATGGAAGCGGCCTGTTTAGGAAATAGAAAGGCAATGATTTGGAGCAGAAATTTACCGATAAAAGCAAAGCCTAACAATAGCCAAAGCCCCATGTTGCTTAAAGGTTTTAAAATGCTGCTCCACCTATTGGTATCCTGTTTATCTTCTTCTGTTTTAGGGATATCGGATAGCGGCTGTGTATTAATCCACGCTTTTAAATCATCAATGGCATCGGTAGTGTGCAGTGGTTCGATCATTGCCGAGCGGAGCTGAGGAAGAACGGATGTCAAAGGCAAATTGTGGAGCCAGTGCATTGCTACTGTTTCTGGTGTTTCAATCAGATCTGCCAATTGGTAACTATCCTGTTGTTCAAATCCAACCAGGCCTATATTGGGATGAAAAAACTGTACATCCCATAGTTTTACTGTACTTAGTTCGTTATTGAGCAGTTGGGGAAAAAGTTTGGCATTTACAGGAATGAAAAAGCCCTCGGTTACCTGTGTGTAAGGATATCGGATCTCATCGCTTTTGGGAATAGCGGCTCCAAAAACCACAAACAACCCGATACAGTTGTTCTGTGCCACACTTTCGGGCACGAGATAGGCCTTGATGGATAAAAAATCTACTGACCAGTTGGCCATTTCTGCAAACCAATCGGCGGGGCTGCCTTGTAAATAAGCGCCCCAGGTGGCATGAGTAGATTTTGCCTGATAGCGGAGTTGAAGTTTCATATTATTTTAGCCCATCTATAAAAGCCTGAATATATTTTTTATAAAATACATGCGGTTCCAGGTATTGGCTGCCCCGAACTTTTGTGAAATAGAATGCACCACTTAAGTACCCGTCGGCACTCCAGCAAGCCGTTGGCTTGCCAACCACCATAATGATGCAAATCTCCGGAATATTAGGCTTACTGCTTTTAAGGTGTAATGTTCCCCTCGAATCCATAATGGCCGAACTTCCGTTTGACCAGCTAAATTTGGTAAACCTAATGTTTGATAAATGTTCTACTTTTAAAATTTGCTGTGATTTGGCGTTTAGCCACTCCGCATCCGCCGCTTTATCTTTCCAATGGAACTCATTGTTGATGAGCAAAAATTCTTTCTTATCAGCAATAATCCGCCCTAAGGTATGGATGTAAATCTTTTTTACAGTATTAATGGTGCTATATCCATTATTCAGGTGCTTTTTTATCCGGAACTGAAAAATCCGGGAGTCACTACCACGGCTTTTTACCCTTTCACTATCGTTCTCGTTGGAAGGGATAATGTTTCCGTTTCGGGGGTCTACCATGATGAGTTTATATTTGTGCTTAAGATAAAAATAGGGAGCGATAAACTGAATATCGTTTATGCCTTTATGCGAAATGGATATTTCAGTTAAGCTATAATCATATGCTGCTGTATTGATCTTGTATAGCTGTAGTTCTTTGCTGTTATCAGGCAAAAGGAGCATAAAAAGGGTAGCTTCCATCTCGCCAAAACAATATTTTCCACGGGTTAACTGCCCGGCCAGTTCTTTAGCACCAAAAGCTTTTTTTGGCCAATAAAGCAAACGTAAATCAATTGTAACAGCAATTATGCCATCGTTTTTTAACACATAAAGATCATTTTCGCTCATCCTGATCTTTGAAGTAGGGTAATAAAGTGGAAATTCAGGTTCGTACAGTGCAGCAGGCAGATCAGCCTGGTTAATACGTTTAACCTTTTTCTGATAGCCGTGGCTTACAAGATCGGACAAATCGATATGTGCCTCTCTGATCAGTTTAGATTGATTTTTACTGATTTGGAACATCTGCAGGTGTCCGCTGGCAGATATGGTGATCAGGTAATTTAACTGATTTCTGATTTTTAAAAAATAAGGTGCAACAGCTGCATCTTTTAAAAAATGGGAAGAGGTGATGAATATATACCTGCCATTTTTTTCGGCATGTGTTGCGAAAGCCTTAACCAGCGGTTCGCCGCAGTGCAGTGCCGGATCCATTTTTTCGAGTAAGGCCTCCGTATCTTTTTTGGTTTCGAGCACTGTTATACTGAGGTCTTTTCCGCCCAACAGCCATACTTTTAACTGTTGGTTTTTTTCTTTACTTTCTCTAAAAGCCAAAGCGGCTGCAACAGCGAATACCCGTGCAGATCCCCACATTTTTAAGGTAGAATCGATAATTATGCCCAACTGCTGCACCTGATGGTTAGGTGCTGTTTCGCGTTTTAGAAAAAGGGCTTCATTATTGGCCAGCCGGGCGGTGAGCAGAAGATCGTCTTGAGCGAGTTCGCTCAGTAATAGTTTATCGTAAGTGCCTTTGTTGGCGATATCAGAAATCCCGCCCAAACTTTGCTCGTTATTGCTGTTCAGGTACATCGGGATACTTAAGGCAGCCATAATCCTTCTGGCCAGCTGGCTAACCGTATTCGTTTTTTTATCGTTTTCCAGTTCGGCTAAAAGGTCTTTCTCAACAGGTTCAGGCTGAGGAATATGAATGGGCCTGGGCAACGCTATAAGGCCGGTACGCTGTTTAAGCACTAAGCTTTCTACATCTTCAAAAATAGCGAGTGCCGCTGCCAATGGTGCGAAATCCTGAACCAAATTTGTCTGTTTAAGCACTGCCTGTTCGCCAAAAATATCCTCGTCCATTTCGCCACTGTTAAATTCCTTTAATATAGGCAAGAGGCCCATGTGGTATCCTTTAACGCTTAATGCATCAAAAATAGATTGAAGCAGTAGTACTCTATTCATTTCAGAACGGTACTGATGTGGCAATTGGTTAACGATGGATAGAAACTGGTAGGCCTGTGTTTTTAGTCCCTGGTCTGGATCCTCAATGCCGCTACTGGCATCCGTATTGCTGTAGCGGATATCGAACAACGTTTGTTTGGCATTATAGAGGGTTTCCCAATCATCTTTACAAGCACACAAAACCAAAAGAATAGTGCCTAAAGAAAGCGAGGTCGTTTTAGGAAGGTCTTTTAAAATATTGGATAAGTCTTCGCGGTAGCAGATGGTTTTTTGGTTGGCAAATTCGATTACCTGCCCGCGCTCTGCCCACCTCCAAAAATAATTTTGATAGGCCCTAAAATAGTCGACGGTATTTTGTGAGGAATAAGCCATATGTTAAAATGAAACCTGCCTTACCACCGCTCGATCAGCGGGTTTAAAAAGATCAATTGCGATGGTGTTTTGCCTGCCGCTTTCGTTAAAAAGAATATATGAAGGTATAATTGGTTTAAGCTTTTGGTTAAGCAGATTGCCTAAAAATGGTGGGTCAAAATTGTATCCGGCCGGGACAAGCAGATTTCCGTTTAACCAAAAAGTTTTGCCAGGTATTGGCGGAAGTGGATCGCCAATAATAAGTACTTCTTGCGCTGCTGATACCACAAATTTTAGCTTCTGCAAACGGACCTGCGGAGCGCCATCTACATACTTTTTCCATGCCGTAAAATTGGTTTGCAAGGCATATGCGGGGTAAGGATTTTGGCTGCGCAGCAGGTTTACAGGCATTAGTTGTGCCTGTTGTGCCGGAATTGCCGATACAGGCATTTCTAAAGGCATAAATTCAGGCAATGTTTTCCATTCCATAACATCGAGCAGGGCAACGGGGGTTAACTTTCCATCAGGGAAAAGACGGTTTTGCCCATCGAGTTTATAGCTGGCCAAAATAGGGAGAGAATCGATCAATACCTGGTTGTGTTTATTATCCAAAGGTCCCTTCAGCCAGATCAGCTCATCCTGCCTGCAGGCACTCCAGCCCTCAACCCCCCTGATATTACCAATCTGATCTTGGTATTTGCGTTCTAAAACCAGTGCCCTCATGTTCATGCAGACTGCATAATCTGTTTCCAAAGCAGATCTATCGGCTCCTGTACATATTTACGCTGCGCTTCGTTTCCAATCCACTCGCAGCGGTTGTTCAGGTGTACCAATCGGTCTTTAATTGATGATCTTTCTGCCATCGCAATTTCGGGCAATGCCCATTGCTCGGTTAAATGCTGTACCTCTTTATAAATTTCTTCTGCATCAGGTTTGGTATTTTCTTTTACCCTGGGGTGCTGGTTTTCAGAAATATCGGTAGTGATGATAACATTAACAATATTGGCGATAATTTCGCGCTGCTCTTCTGTATCCCAAATGTGCTTTAATATCCAAAGATCAGAAGGGATGGCTTTATTTCGTTTGCAGATCAATGCGCTTGCGGCAATCATCCGTTGCAATTTTACAGCCCGGCGATCGGAAACCTGTAGTCCGGCATTACGCATTTTATGGATCAGTTCGATATAGGCAGGTCTGACCTCCTGAAGGTCTACTGTTGCGGTAAGCTCCTGTAAACTGGCAATTTCGGCTACCGAGATAGCAGGTTTATCACTTCCATTGTGCTGTTCGAGCACCCAGCCTGCATTTAATACTGCATCAAGTTCTTGCGGATCAACATTATCTGATTTTACACGGATGAGAAAGCGGTCGAAAAGCGCTTGCAGGGCTTCATCTTCGGGCAGGTGATTACTGGCGCCAATTACCATCAGTGCAGGTAGCTTACGGGTTTCTCTTCCACGCCTGAAAATCCGCTCGTTCAGCACCATTAACAAACTATTTAAAATGGCACTGTTTGCATTTAAAAGTTCATCTAGAAAGATGAGCGATGCTTCCGGAAGCATACCCGCTGTGTTGGTTACCAGATCTCCTTCTCTAAGCTTGCGGATATCAAAAGGGCCGAAAAGTTCGTTTGGCTCTGTAAAACGGGTAAGCAGGTACTCAAACGTCTGTCCATCTATCAATTTGGAAAGTTCGCGTACGGTTGCACTTTTTGCGGTTCCCGGAGGCCCTAAAATGAAAAGGTTCTCTCTGCCCACCAGGCAAATGCCCATAAGGTCGATAATTTCATCTTTGCCAACAAAAACCTTTTTTAAATGCTGTAGTACCTGCTTCAGCTTATCGATGGTTAAATGTGTGGCTAACTGGGTTTCGTTCATGTTGTTTCTTCGTTAAGGATCAGGTTTAAACCAGGCCATAGTTTTGCCTGGTATGCGCCCAAGGCTTCTTTCACTAATTTTAATTCATGTTTGCTATTGATCCTTCCTATATCCTTTTTCAATATGAGCCGATCAATATAAGTCACCCTAAGTGAAGGATGATCGAGTATTTTGTCTCCTATAGTTACGTTTATGTCAGCTATCCCTATGCTTGAAAAGGGCCAAAACCGGGCTAAAGCTTTTAATTTGTAAATTAATGGATCTTCTGGCGACAGGCCGCTTGCGAACCTGAAAATATCGGGCAGGAAACGCAGCATCAAATCTGCTGAATACACCGCTTCGGATGTATATTGGCCATTGTAATCGACTAGTAATTGGTTTAGTTTTTCTTCGCCGATATCTCTGAGCAGAACCAATTGTATGGTGCTGAAAATATATTTCGCTGCCCATAACGCTGCTTCAGGGTCAAAGCCTGGGGCAGTATATGGCATAGCTAAGGCATCTGTCCAGTAATATTCCTCCAATAAGATAATTGCTCGATCTGAGGTATAAGCATCAAAATCTACAATTTGGTTAGGCACGGTTACCTGTCCGGTTTGGATAAGATCTATTAAAAAAAGGTCAAGCATCACCCTCGAGTATTGGTTAATTTAGAAAAGCAAGATACAAATTACCGAGACAATTTTTGGCTTTGCTAAGAAACGTAGAATTTTTAATCTGGAGTGGGCAGTCTGGAGTAAGTCAACGCATTATTTCTGGTACAGCACCATCCTGAGGTTCGGAGTGTCGTCATTTCGAGCGGGAGTGTAACGCAGTCGAGAAATCTAACCTGCATGGATTTTATCTCCTGGAAGGTTTTTTGATTCGAACCATATAGATTCATATAAGCTCAAGTGTCTTATATTTTCTTACATGCCTTATATGGTTAAAACCTTAATTTACGCCCAGCGCTGCGATCTTTGCGCTTTTCTCTCTGCGCCCTTTGTGGTTAAAACATAGATGGTGGATGGGAAATAGCTCAGCGTTTGGCGGGGAGCGGTTAGCGTGTCATTCTCGGATATTTTATTGAACCATAAAACATGAAGAAGAAAGCGCTTAAGAATGATTTTATTTTATAATTTCCAGTAGTTCCAATTCAAAAATTAGAATGTAACTTGATTTTCCCCTGTTACCGTAAGCCAACCCAGGAGGAATAAAAAGTTTAAATTTACTCCCAACATTCATTAACTGTATGCCTTCAGCCATGCCAGGAAGTAAATTCTTAACCAACATGGCCGGAGGTTGGCCATTCGCGTTTGCATCAATTACCTTATTGCCTTCTAAAAGTGTTCGCTTATGCTGAATTTTCACATTATCGGTAGCTGTTGGTCGAGGCCCTGCCCCCATGCTAATCACCTGGTATTGTAAGCCGCTGGCTGTGGTAATAATACCCGGCTTTTTCTTGTTATCGGCAAAGAACCTGATGGCTTCTTCTTCGGCGATGGCGTTAGCATCTTTTACAATAGGAGAAATGGGTGCGGGTGGTGAGGAGGCGGGTACCGCGTTTGTTTTTACAATAACGCCAGTTTTTGCTGTTTTAGCGCCATTGCTGTTTCGCTTAATAACTGTGATGGCATTGGCTGCTGGTGTGCCATCTTTATCTCTAGGGATTAAGACCGTTTCGCCGTTTTTCCAATACTGTCCACCTGCTTTTCCAAGTCCCGCGATATAGACATCCGAACCTTCAAATGCTATGGAGTATGGATCAGGAAAGCCCGACGACAGTCCTTCCAAAGTAGTCGGTATGCCGTTTTTCCAATAGGTAGGTTTGTAATTAATGTGCCCTGCTACATAAACATTGCCATTCTTGTCTACAGCAATCGAACTGGCTACAGCATCATTTTCAACATTTGTGAGTATAGTGGTACCTTCATTGCCTTTCCAGTACGCAGCTTGTTTGCCCTCCTTACCTGGTATGGAAGTGATGCCGGCAATGTATACGTCATTGTTCACTGTAGTTATGGCTGATGCCGTATATAATGTACTGTTAATGGCATCAACCAGTTGTCCATTTCTCCAGTAGGCAACTTTTCCGTTATATGAACCCGCTACCAATACATCTCCGCTTTGGTGTATGGCTATCGAACTGGCACCAGCATGCGAGCGGCCGTCGCTAAGTGATACGGGTTGCCCGTTCTTCCAATATTTAGCCCAGTCAGTCCAGTTAGAATTCTGACCGTGATCGTAAACTCGCTCATATCCTGCTATATACACATCTCCTTTAAAAACTGCAATAGAATAGGCACGCGACCAGCGCCCGCCCCCACTGGTAAGCGGAATCCTCTCCCCGTTTTTCCAATACGCCACCACGCCATTATCAAAGCCTGCTACATGTACATCATTGCCATCAATGGCGATGGCGGTGGCAGTGGCATCATTTTGCCCGTCGGTAAGTTGTACTGGCACCCCATTTTTCCAATATTTGGCTACATGCTTAAGTGTGGTTGGATTATAGGAAGCCCCGGCAATGTACACGTCAACTTCTTTTTGAGGCACATTTGTTTTATTAGCAGATTTAATGCCTTTATTCTGTGCCTGTACATTAAAAGATATAAAACTACCCAGGCCAAACAGAACTATTCCGAGTCCTAAGTTTAATACGCTTAACTTAATCATCACTTTAATTTTTTACACAATTAATAAGGTTATAAGCAGGTATAGCTAAATAATGTTGTTTGGTGTTATGGTTTGGCCTTGTTTAGTAATGCTTTTTGACCATAGGCCTTAAGTAACATTACGTCGTACTTAAATATAAGCATTATTGGGTATTGGAACAAATTTACAATTGTTAGTTATTATTCCCTTATTTACTAAGGGAGGTGTCGTTTAGCGGTTATACAGGGTTAATTTTTAAGGCTTAGACTAAGTCTGCGCTGATCAGTGTAATCTGCGGGAGATTTTTGCCACACTTGCTTTGTCATTCAGGAAGGAAAACATAACGCACACGCAAAGCCAGTTTGGATATTGTTGCCGATTAAACAATTAAGCATCCTTGGTAATTAACGATTAAACCAGTTCTTAGCCGGCCTACAAACCGAATGAATCAATGACCAATAAACTAAGCCACTCCATTTTTTAAACTATATACTTCTCCTTCGTAAAGCCCCGCCAACACCTGCACGGCCATTTTGCTTCTTTGCCCGGTTTGGCAATAACACACTACTTTTTTGTGCTTTGGGATAGCTGTATGTGATGCCGTTAACCCGTACAGCGGAAGGTTGATGCCTCCAATATTATTTTCTTCATGTTCGTAACCCTCGCGTACATCAATTAAAAAAACTTCATCCGCATGGATTTCCAGCCAGCGATCTAATGTTGTGCTATCGATTTCTTGTACGGCTTTATCGGTTTTGGCCGGCGCTGGCTTTGCGGTATCAGCTGTTTTTTTTGCGGCGATTTTAAATACCATTACGGTATTGTTCAGCGCATTAACAGTCATCAGTTTGCCCGCAAGTGTTTCGCAAATGCCGCAGATTAATTTTAGGGCTTCATTGGCCATGTACAGGCCTATTAGGCCAGGTAAAATGCCGATCACCCCTCCCTCTATACAGTTAATATTTTCAGTTGGCGGCGCCGGATAAAGGTCTCTATAGTTTGCACCGCCCTGGTGGTTAAACACCGCAACCTGGCCTTCGAACTGTAAAATAGAACCGAAAATAAGTGTTTTGCCTAAAGCCACACAGGTATCGTTCACCAGGTAACGGGTGGTAAAATTATCTGAACAATCGATCACCAGATCATAATCCTGGCAAATGTTTATCGCATTATCAGCCCTAAAACGTTCGTGATAGGCATTGAAACCCACGTGCGGATTAAGCAATTGAAGTTTTGCCGCGGCAATTTTTGCTTTAGGTTGCCCAATATCAGTATGGTTATATAAAATCTGCCGGTGCAGGTTGCTCAATTCTACCACGTCATCATCTGCAATTCCGATAGTTCCTGTACCCGCTGCGGCCAGATACTGTAATACCGGGCAGCCCAAACCACCTGCGCCGATGACCAATACTTTGGCGGCTTTTAGCTTTTCTTGCCCCGCCAAGCCCAGCTCGGGCAGGATGATTTGGCGGTTATAGCGGCTAAATTCTTCTTTTACTAACATGATTTTTGGATCAAACTCATATCCCAATCTTTCCAAATGGGCTCGTAACCCTGTTTTCTGATCATGGCTGCAATTTCCTGTGCCGAGCGTTCATCAGATATTTCGAACTGCTCCAGCGATTGAGGTTCTACCTGGTAACCACCGGGATTGGTTTTAGAACCCGCACTAATGGCGGTAATGCCCAGCTTAATCACCTGGTTGCGGAAAGCTACGGTTTCGCGGGTAGAAATAGACAGCTCTACTTCGCTGTTGAATAAACGGTAAGCACAGATCAGTTGCACCAATTCCTTATCGTTCATTACGACTTTAGGTTCTAAACCACCGCTAAAAGGCCGCAGCCTGGGGAAAGAAATACTGAATTTACTTTGCCAGTATTGTTTTTCGAGGTAAGAGAGATGCAGGGCCGTAAAAAACGAATCTGTACGCCAGTCTTCCAGCCCAATTAATACACCAAGCCCCATTTTATGGATTCCGGCCTGCCCCAAACGGTCAGGCGTTTCTAAGCGATATAAAAAGTTAGATTTTTTGCCCTTTGGATGGTGTTTCCGGTAATCATCCTGGTGATAGGTTTCCTGGTAAACCAGTACGGTATTTAACCCGTGCGGAATAAGGGTTTCATAATCGGCTACATCCAAAGGCTGTACCTCCATGGATATATGGGCAAAATGTGGACTGATGAGGTCTAGTACTTTTTTAAAATAATCGGTGTGTACACTTTGGTTGGCCTCGCCGGTTACCAGCAACACATGGTCGTATCCCATACCCTTAATTACGGCCACTTCCTGCATAATTTCCATTGGGTTGAGCGTTCTGCGCCTTACCTTATTGTCATAACTGAAACCACAGTAGGTACAGATATTATTACATTCGTTGGAGAGGTAAAGCGGTATATACATTTGGATTACCCGGCCGAAACGGTCTAAAGTTAATCGCTGGCTAATCTGCGCCATATCTTCGAGATAAGGTAACGCTGCGGGAGAAATAAGCGCTTTAAAATCTTCCAGATCCCGTTGCTTATTGCGCAATGCCCGTTCTACATCTGCAGCCGTTTTATCGTAAATGCTGGCCTTGGTATCGTCCCAGTTGTAAGCTTCGAATACTTCGTTAAAACTCTTCATCTAAAAATGCGGTTAGTGGGCTGCTCGCTGCAGCATAGTGTGTTTGGGCGCCTAATTTAGACTCGAAAGCCATTCGGCCGGCTTCTACAGCCATTTTAAAGGCAATGGCCATGTGGGTTGGATTTTCGGCTATGGCAATGGCGGTGTTCACCAAAACAGCATCAGCACCAATTTCCATGGCTTTTGCCGCATCAGACGGTGCGCCTATACCGGCATCGATAATGACCGGAACCCTGCTCTGGCTGATGATAATCTCTAAAAAATCGATGGTTCTTAATCCCTTGTTACTGCCAATCGGGGAGCCCAGCGGCATTACCGCTGCCGTGCCCACATCTTCCAAACGTTTACATAAAACCGGGTCGGCATGGATATAAGGCAAAACCACAAAACCGAGTTTAACCAGTTCTTCGGTGGCTTTTAAGGTTTCGATCGGATCTGGCATGAGGTATTTCGGATCTGGGTGGATTTCCAGTTTGATCCAGTTGGTTTCTAAGGCTTCACGTGCCAGTTGAGCGGCAAAAACAGCTTCTTTTGCATTGCGCACACCAGAAGTATTGGGCAATAAATTGATGTGCGGATATTTAAGGTGATGAAGGATATCGTCGTCCTTGCCCTTTAAATCTACACGTTTGAGCGCTACGGTAACCAGTTCGGAGGCCGAGGCAATTAAGGCACTTTCCATCTCTTTGGCAGAACTGAATTTTCCGGTACCGGTAAAGAGGCGAGAGCTGAAGGTTTGATCTGCTATGGTTAACATATCTGTAATTTTTAAATCGAATGAATACTGAACTTGCTGTTGATTTCTTCAAGAACCGCAGCCGTTTGTGTTTGGTTGGTGAGTGCTGCCGAGATGGCAATTCCGTAAATTCCGGTTTCGAGTATAGCCGGAATATCTGCTGCTTCAATGCCGCCAATGGCAATAATGGGGGTGCTGATTCCAGCTTTACGCACTTTTTCCATTAGTTTGTGGTAACCTGCCAAACCCACAACCGGGCTCAGGTTTTCTTTGGTCCGGGTAAACCTAAAGGGGCCAAGGCCAATGTAATCGGCACCCTCCGCAACCCTTTGCAAAATGTGTTCGAAAGTATTGGCTGTGCCGCCGATGATCTGGTATTTGCCGATAATTTTCCTGGCTTCGGAAATGGGCATATCCTGCAGGCCCAGGTGTACCCCATAACTATTTACGGCTTTAGCGAGGTGCGGAAAATCGTTTACGATAAGTTTGGCGCCATATTTTTCGCATAAGGCCTGCGCGGCTTTTGCAAAAGGCAACACTTCGCTTTCGGCCTGGTGTTTAATCCGCAGCTGGATCCATTTTCCGCCAGCTTGGAGCACCTGCTCAATGGCATCCAAATGGGTACCTGTTTTAGCTGCTTGCGAGATATATTGTAAGTGCTGAATCATATTGATATTTTAAAACGGTTGATGGTAAGCGAGGCAATGTTGCTGTGCTTTTTTAAAATTGGTTAAAGCTTTACTGGGGTCGTTCCAGATACTGCCCAGTAGTGCAATACCATCGAAATTCATTTCTTTTACCTGATCGATCTGGTTTAAACCGATGCCGCCCAGCGCAATCAGTTTTGTCTTGCTGTTAGGCTTGTTTAAATGAAAACCTGCAGGAATAACCCCCATATAACCAGGTTTGGAAAGGCTGTTGAATACGGGGCCATAAAAGCTGTAACGGTATGGCCTAATGCAATCTATATCTGATAACTGATGAATAGATGTGCTCCATATATGCTTTTGCGGCTGGGCATTGGGTGTAATACTTTTTCTAAAGCTTTCTGTATGGTGGATTCTATTGATGTTATAATCGTTGGCCAGTGTATGGAAATAGTGTAAAGCGATGCGTGGATGATATTCCGGTAAAATCCCTTCCACAATTTTGCGGTAACCGGCCTCATCTGCATTTTCTTTTCGTAAATGAAAAACCTGTAAACCGGCTTCGAAAAGCTGATTTACAAGAAGACATTCTTCCTTAAAAATAGTAGGCTTGGCAATTACAATCAGTTCCATGGCGGCTTAAGAATAAATTTCGCTTCCTTTTTGGGTAAACTCTTTCGATTTTTCCTGCATGCCCTGCGCTAAAGCCGCTTCTGCTTCCACACCTAGTTTTGCAGCATATTCTCTCACATCCTGCGTAATTTTCATGGAGCAGAAATTCGGTCCGCACATGGAACAGAAGTGTGCAATCTTGGCACCCTCTGCAGGTAAGGTTTCATCATGAAACTCTTTGGCGGTATCAGGATCGAGTGAGAGGTTAAACTGATCTTCCCATCTAAATTCGAACCTGGCCTTGCTTAAAGCATTATCACGGTATTGCGCACCTGGATGGCCTTTGGCTAAATCGGCTGCATGGGCGGCAATTTTATAGGTAATTACCCCATCTTTAACATCTTTTTTATTTGGCAGGCCCAGGTGTTCTTTCGGGGTTACATAACAGAGCATCGCTGTGCCAAACCAGCCGATCATGGCTGCGCCAATGGCCGAAGTAATGTGGTCGTAACCAGGTGCAATATCGATCGTTAATGGGCCTAAAGTATAAAATGGCGCTTCGCCACAATGGTCGAGCTGTTTTTCCATATTGGCTTTAATCAGGTGCATGGGTACATGGCCAGGCCCCTCTATAATCGTTTGTACATCGTGTTTCCAGGCTATTTTAGTAAGTTCGCCAAGCGTTTCGAGCTCCGAAAACTGTGCGGCATCGTTGGCATCGGCAATACAGCCAGGCCTTAAGCCATCGCCTAATGAAAAGGCTACATCATAAGCCTTCATAATTTCGCATATTTCCTCAAAATGGGTATACAGGAAGTTTTCTTTGTGATGGGCCAGGCACCATTTGGCCATAATGGATCCGCCACGCGAAACAATACCGGTAATCCTTTTAGCGGTTAAAGGCACATAACGGAGCAGTACACCGGCATGGATGGTAAAATAATCTACGCCCTGTTCGGCCTGCTCAATCAACGTATCGCGAAAGATTTCCCAGGTGAGGTCTTCGGCTTTTCCATTTACTTTTTCTAAGGCCTGATAAATAGGAACGGTACCAATGGGCACAGGCGAATTGCGGATAATCCATTCGCGGGTTTCGTGGATATTTTTTCCTGTTGATAAATCCATAATGGTATCGGCTCCCCAACGGCAGGCCCAAACGGCTTTTTCTACTTCTTCTTCAATGGTAGAGGTTACGGCCGAGTTACCGATATTGGCGTTAATTTTTACCAGAAAGTTTCGGCCAATAATCATGGGTTCGAGTTCGGGGTGGTTGATATTGCAGGGAATTACCGCCCTGCCGGCGGCTACCTCTGCCCTTACAAATTCGGGTGTGATGTAACCTTTTGGGGTATTTGCGCCAAAGCTATTGCCCTGGTGCTGGTGGTTCATTACCTCGTGCTGATCGCCCAACTGCGCATTTAACAGTTCGATCTGCTGGTTTTCCCTAATGGCGATATATTCCATTTCGGCCGTTATGATGCCTTTTTTGGCATAATGCATTTGAGATACATTGGCGTCGGCTTGCGCTTTGTAAGGTTTGTTGATGAAATTAAAGCGTAAGGCATCAAGCTTCTCATCGGCCAGGCGCTGCTGCCCGTAAGCAGAAGATAGTTCAGGAAGTTCTACCACATCAAGCCTGTCTTTTATCCATTGCTCCCTGATCCGCGGTAAGCCTTTTTTTACATCAATAACAGCATTGGGGTCGGTATAGGGTCCGCTGGTATCGTAAACGGTTACGGGCGGATTGGGCTCGGTTAAGCCAAATCCGTTATGGATTTTGGTTTCCGATAAACTGATTTCGCGCATGGCCACCTGGATATTGTGGATTTTTCCAGGTACAAAGATTTTGCGTGAGGCCGGAAAAGGACTGCGGCTGATCACCTCTTGGTTCGGTGTTTTTTCTTGTTTCATGTTGAAATGTTTGAAGGAGAGAATGAGTGATTGAGTGAAGGAGAAAATGAAGGAATGAGTGATTGGGTAAATTTTGAATGTAAAGTATCTCCCATTACCCTCCCTGCGTGGCTTTGATGAGTATAACCTGATCAGCTGGATTTAATACATGGGTTGCCCAGTCTGATTTGGGAATAATGGTTTGGTTTATGGCTATGGCAAGGCCATTTGTTTCTGTTGAAATAACAGCAGCAAGCATCTGTTCGATGGAACAGGCCTCGTTGAGCAGATAGTTTTGATTGTTTATAGTTACTTCCATATGCTAAAAAATTGGAAAAACTATAGAGATTGCCCCAAAATGGAGATCGAAAAGACAGCAATGTGATTGCTTTCACTTTTCCCTTCGGCAGTACTAACTGCATCAGGTTCAAAGGGTATTTCTCAGCACGTAGGCACCCCTAAAGTTTTTTGTAAATATATGCGATTAAATTTCTAATGCAAATAAAAATTGACATAGATAAAATCTATACTTTATCGCTAACCGTATTGTTATCATTTTGATTGCAGTGAAGAACCTTGAGGCTTTGCGAAGTAAATATTTGAGAGATGACTTAATGAAGGATAAAGATCCTTCGTTGAACTACCAATTACAGATTTCAAAAATTGGGTGTCATTTCGACTGAAGCGCAGTCCCGAACCTTCGGGAGAGAAATCTTTGAACTATGTTAAAAGATCTCTCCACTGCGGTCGAGATGACGATACTTCACAACCCGTCATCTTTACCCCAGTATTTTTGGATAAAAAGTAACCCCTCAGGATGACAATTGCTCCTCCCGCTCCCCAGACTCCCCACTTCAGACAAAGCAACCAATTTGCGCCAACCGCCTTTCGCAAAACGCAAAAATTCCTTACCTTTGCAGCATCACCAAATCAACCCATACATGTAAGATTCATTTCTTTTCAGAAAATAGATAACAAGCAGAACGGTTCCGTTCCTGCAATTATTTACAAAAAAAAAGAAATTTATGCTTATTCTACAAGGGGCTAATTATATCCACCCCAATGGAGATTTACTGTTTTCAGACTTAAATCTTACCATCAATAAATACGAAAAAACTGCACTCATTGGCCATAATGGGGCTGGGAAATCGACACTTTTAAAAATTTTGTCAGGTAAACTCAAACCAACTGCCGGATATGTTAAAACGGAATCGGTGCCTTATTATGTGCCACAGCTTTTTGGTCAGTTTAATGATTTTACCGTTGCGCAGGCCCTCGGGATTGAAGATAAACTAAAAGCGCTGAACGAAATCCTCGGCGGGGAAGTAACCGACGAAAATTTGGCCATACTTAACGATGACTGGACCATTGAGGAACGTTGCACGGAAGCTTTGCGTTTTTGGCGATTGGCAGGTTTAGACTTAAACCAAAAAATGGAAAGTTTAAGCGGCGGACAAAAAACCAGTGTATTTTTGGCTGGCATGGCGATACACCGCCCGGATATTGTTTTGATGGACGAGCCGACCAATCATTTGGATCTGGAAGGCAGAAACAGGTTGTACGATTATATCCGATTGACCAGAAATACTTTGGTGGTGGTGAGTCACGACCGTACTTTGTTGAACCAAATTGAGAAAGTTTGCGCGTTAAGTGAGCGGGGAATAACCGTATATGGCGGAAATTACGATTTCTATGCTGCACAAAAGAAAATTGAAAATAATGCTTTGAACAATGATTTACGAGCAAAAGAAAAAGCGCTGCGCAAGGCTAAAGAAGTAGAAAGGGAATCGATAGAACGGCAACAGAAGCTTGATGCCAAAGGGAAGAAAAAACAGGAAAAAGCCGGATTGCCGACCATTTCGATGAATACGTTAAAAAATAATGCAGAAAAAAGTACGGCAAAATTGAAGACTGTGCATGCCGAAAAGCTCGACCATATTTCTGCTGAATTAAGCCAGCTCAGGTCTGCACTGCCCGATGCAGACAAAATGAAGATCGGTTTCAATCAAGCCAGACTGCACAAAGGGAAAAGTATTATTGACGCCAAGGAGGTTAATTTTGCTTTTCACGATCAGTTACTTTGGAGGGAGCCGCTTAGTTTTCAGATTTTTAGCGGGGAGCGTTACCTGATAAAGGGCCGGAATGGATCTGGCAAAAGCACCTTGATCAAGCTTATTTTGGGGCAGCTCCAGCCCTCAACGGGAAGTTTAAACAAAGCAGGCGTTAGCTCCATATATATCGACCAGGATTATTCGTTGATCGATAATCAACTTACGGTTTACGAACAGGCCCAGCAATACAACTCGGGTGCACTGCAGGAGCATGAAGTAAAAATCCGTTTAAACCGGTTTTTGTTTGGCAAAACCGATTGGGACAAACCTTGTTCGGCCTTAAGTGGCGGTGAGAAAATGCGGTTGATGCTTTGTTCGTTAACCATCGGCAACCAATCGCCCGAGCTGATGATACTGGATGAGCCTACCAATAACCTCGATATCCAGAACATAGAAATTTTAACGGCAGCCATTAACGAATATCAGGGAACGCTTTTAGTTATATCGCATGATGCATATTTTCTTAAGCAAATCTGTGTGGAACATAGCATTGATCTTTAAAATAAATATATAGCCTTATCTTCGTTCTAAATTATTAAAACCAGTATACCTATGCAAAACCTGTTAGCACTACAAAGCGGCGAACTTAAAGGAGCAGTATCGTTAAAACTTTCTGAAAACCTAACCGGGTTCCCAAACGAAATATTCGAGTTAGCCGATACTTTGGAAGTGCTGGATTTATCTTTTAATAAATTAAGTGCATTACCGGCAGATTTTGGCCGTTTAAAGAAACTGAAGATTTTCTTCTGTTCAGAAAACCTTTTCACGGTTCTGCCTGAGCAATTGGCCGACTGCCCTTTGCTGGATATTGTAGGTTTTAAATCTAACCAGATTAAAACGGTGCCTGCAAAATCGCTGAACCCTAATCTTCGCTGGCTGATTTTAACCAACAACAACATTGCCGAATTACCAAAAGAGATTGGGCAGTGTACGCGGATGCAAAAGCTGATGTTATCGGGTAACCGTTTAACACAATTGCCCGACGAATTAAGTAATTGCCAGAATTTAGCCCTACTGCGGATTGCTGCTAATAAACTGCATGAGCTGCCACAATGGATTGCCAATATGCCTAAACTTTCGTGGATTGCATTTTCCGGGAACAACTTTAGCAAAACACCTGCTGTAGAAACACTTTCGTTAATTAACTGGCACGACTTAGAGATTAACCATTTATTGGGTGAAGGGGCTTCGGGCATCATCTCAAAAGCAAACCGGACTATTGGTGATGAAACCCAGGAGGTAGCCGTTAAAATATTTAAGGGCAATGTAACCAGCGATGGCTTGCCAGAAGATGAAATGACGGCCTATATTGCTGCGGGTTACCACCCTGGTTTGGTTAATTTAATCGGACAGATTGCCCTGCACCCAGAAGATAAAAAAGGACTGGTGATGGACCTCATTCCGCATCATTTTTATAACCTGGGTAATCCGCCGAGTTTAGAAAGCTGCACCAGGGATGTTTTTCCTGAAGGTACGCAGCTGTCAGAAACACAGCTGCTGAGTATTGCCAAAACCATTGCCTCCTTAGCTGCACAATTGCACGGGGCCGGAATTATGCATGGCGATTTATATGCACACAATATCTTAATTGATGATGAGGGCAGTACGTTGTTCGGCGATTTTGGTGCCGCAAGTTTTTATGATCAGGCTGATGCTCCGCTCGCTTTTGCGCTGGAGCGGATAGAAGTTAGTGCTTATGGTTACCTGCTCGATGATTTACTTTCTTTAAAAAACGGAGCGGTAAGCGAAACGTGCTCGAATGCTCTGGGTGCCTTAAGAGATGCCTGTTTAGTTGCATCGCCATTAAAGAGACTTGGTTTTCAGGATTTGGTTGATGCTTTAGCGAAGATTTCATTATAAAGTTGTTAATCTGAGTCCCTAGAAAAATCGTCATCTCGATCCGATAGCTATCGGATCGAGCAAAGCGAAATGGAGAGTTCCGTGAGCTACACTTAATCATAGATTTCTCCGCTACGGTCGAAATGACGACCACTTTATAAAAAAAATATTAATTCTGCTGTTTTTTTGCCCAATCTAACCTGCGCTGATCTGGCGTGGGTGTAACCTTGAAATTTTCAAATGTGGCGTTAAAGCCCTTGCCATCAGGACAGGCAGCCACAAGGCCCACCATTACAGGAGCATTATCCTTAAAATAACACGTACGGATCATGGTGTATTTTTTATCATCCAGCGAGTAAAAAATCTCTACTGCATCAAGTTTTCTAACGGCTTTCATCCAGATAGATGCTGGTGCCTGAGCTAATTCTACTACGCTCCAGTCACTTGTTTTATGCGTAACTACCGCACTTACATTTTGTTTGCCATTCACAAATTCTACTCCCGCCTTAATCCATTCTTCTTCATTAATTCGGAGCATAATACCCATCTGATCGAAGGTGGTTACATAATTGCCGGTAATTTTTACTTTTACCTCAAATTCACCACCATAAGTGGCATAATAAAAAGGGGCATCATCCACGGTAAAGTCATAATGCGAGATCCGCCAGTAATCTGTTTTGGCAGGAACAAATAAGCTAAATGTGTTTTTATCCTTGATTTCCCACTTTTCAGGTTCGTTAAACCAGTTCATTTTAGCAAGGCTCTGGGCAGCTGACTTTTGTGTGTTTAATACGGCAAGTAAGGCCATGGCGGTTAGTAATTTAAGTTTCATTTGTGTGTTAGCGGTTGGTTTTGTGTGTTTGTGTATTGCAAACTTAAAGCAAGCATCAACTTTTGGAAAGGACATAGATCACTATTTTAATGTGATTATTATCACGTACATCGGATAAGGGCAATTGTCTCAGGTTTATAAATCTTCAATAAACAGTACATTTGTGCTGTTGTATCAGAAACATGGAAACAAATTTTTTAAGGGCGCATATTGATCAGATTGTTTGTTTAACAGATGAAGAATTTCAATATGCCGAATCTTTTTTTACCAAGCGGAAATATAAAAAACATCAATATATTATTCAGGCAGGTGATGCAGCCAGTTGCGAACATTTTGTACTGAAAGGAATTGTGAAGTCTTCTTATACCGACCATGAAGGCAAAGAATACATTTTACAGCTTGCCATGGAAGAGTGGTGGTTCTCAGACCCGAACGCTTTTAACACCGGAATGCCGGCAACCTTAAATGTAGATTGTATTGAAGATACCGAAACCCTTTCTATCTCTTTTGAGAACAAGGAAAAACTTTGTGCTTCTTCCCGGAAAATGGAATACTTTTTTAGGAAAAAGTACACCACAGGAAACATGGCTTTGCAAAAACGGGTATTGGCGCTATTGAGTAATAATGCGGGCGAGCGTTACAAACAATGGCGCAATCAATACCCATCTTTACAAAAGAGGATTTCGAAAACCCTTATTGCATCTTATTTGGGTGTTACCAGGGAAACTCTAAGCCGTTTATCGCTCTAGGTATGGTAAGGGGAAAAACAATAAAGGCTTTGTTTTATTTGTGGCTGCTATAATTAACCATCCATTGGATACCGAACCTGTCTTTAAAGCTGCCGAAGTAATCGCCCCAGAACATATCGTCCATTGGCATTTCGATGGTGCCACCTGCTGAAAGGCCATTAAAGAAGCGATCGGCATCTTCGCGGCTCTCTGTATTGAGGTTAATGTACATGTTGTTGCCTTCTTTAAGTACATGCCCTGCAGAAGGTACACAGTCAGACGCCATTAAAACTGTATGCTCATTAATGGGTAGGGCTACGTGCATTACACGGTTTTTTTCCTCCTGGGTTAATTTATCCGATTCGGGTGCATCGCCCATTTTTGCAAAGAAGGTAAATTCTCCTCCGAAAACCGATTTATAAAAATTAAAAGCTTCTTCGGCCTTGCCGTCGAAGTTTAAGTAAGGGTGCATGGTTGCCATAATCTTATTTCTTTTGTTTACAACTAAGTTACTGCACCTTTTAATGATAAAATGGGTGTACTTGAGACAAATGTAAGGGCGTTTTCGACATTTGAAAATTAATAAATTTATATGGTTCCATCTTGTTGCGATGACCTTAACCCGGATGCTGAGCTTGAGAAAACACTGTTTTTAAATAGACTAAAATGTTTTATTCATTTTATTGTGGATTTTGTATAAGTTATTGTTTTACAGATGAATAAAACTGAACAGAAATAAATCCATTATCTTTTTTCATATTTGTATCAGGGTATTAAACATTTATTGAAACAATTCTCGATCGTCCCAAAATAATTTTAGATTTGAGTAAACACGTCCTCTTTTTGAGGGCGTGTTTTTTTTTGCAAAAAAAAACCTTTCATTGCTGAAAGGTTTCGTGTTTAATCTAAATCGTCCCGTTGATTTAATTTTAACAATATAAATATAGTTATCAACATGTTAACATCAAATTAAAAGGTAAAAATACCCCTTTATGGGTAGTGGTTTTCACTACACCGCGATACGGATATTTTAATGTGGAAAATTATTTGCTCGCTTCAATACTCCTTTTATAAGCGGGTAACGTTGCCAACAACAAGCTGGAGGTACTTACTACGAAAACAGAATAATTAAAAGGGCCCCTGTAATTTGCAAAGGCGAACATACAGCGGGCAAAAGCAAGTGTTAGTAAAAAACTGCCTATAGCCGCCAACTTAATTTTGTATCCTACGATAAGCATTACCGCAAACACCAGCTCGCCAGTGGTGGCAATAATAGCCATTACATTGGCTACAGGCCTTACTAAAAAGGGCATTAGCGTATTGGTATAATCTAAAAATACCGACCAATTGCCCAAGCTAGCTTTTCCTTGCGTATGGTAACCTGCCTAGAAACACTCTACTTCCCAAAACCGCGACCAGTTTTCGCCTATATCCAGCTTTACTATCCCCTCTTTGCCTGTTAATTCCTGATCGTGGTTAACACCATCGGCCACTCCGCACCAGGGCTCTAAGCAGATAAAAGGGGCATCGGTAGCAGCCCAAATGCCGAAGAAAGGGAAGTCTTCGAAATGGAAATGCAGGCCATAATCGTTTTTGGTATTGAGCAAGCTGATGCAGTTGCTCTGCAGGGTCTTAAAAACCAGCGCATCGTTATAAAACAGCTCATGTTTAAGGTTTAACCTGTGGCCACCCAGTTCAATGAGTGCTGTTTCATCGGCCACTAAACCATCTTCGAGTTTCCAGAAAGTTAATTTCTCATCGGCATTAAAGGCCAGGTAATAATCTTCATAAACGGTATTGGGTGTGTTCGGTACAGCAAAAGCCGGGTGTGCACCAATTGAGAATAAAAGCTCGGCAGTACCTGTGTTTATTACCTCGTAAGTTAAATTCAGTTTCCTGTCGATTAGCCGGTACCTCAGTTTCAGCTCGAAATAAAAAGGATATGCTTTTAAGGTATCTTCATTTTGGGTTAAACTAAAAACGGCCTCGGTTTCACTTATTTTTTCGATATTAAAAACATGATCGCGGGCAAAACCGTGGCGTGGCAGCGTATAGCTTTTACCTTGATAAGTAAAACTGTTGTTTTTTAATGAGCCAACAATAGGAAATAAAACCGGACTGTGTTTTGCCCAATATTCAGGATTGGCATTCCACAAATATTCCAGCTTTGTTTCTTTACTAAATATGCCTTGAAGTTCTGCGCCTTTAGCCGCCAGGCTAACTTTTATATAGTCGTTCTCGAGAGTTATCATTTGCAGTCTAAATTAACAAAAAGATGTATTTTAAAAATATCTTTTTTATTAATTTTGATCAGTACTTAAAGCTTAAGCAAATGAAAAGCTTAAAGCGCTATTTATTTTATTACCCGCGCATTTACTTTCGCTTAAAATATAATCAGAAACCCATGGCGATAGATTTAACAAAATTATCAAATGCAAAAGTAAAGGCCGCTATTACCGCATTGCAAAAAGGCGATGAAAAAACATGGTTTCCTTTATTTGCCATCGATGTTGCCTTTTACGACGACGGAAACCAGATGAAATTTAATAACTTTTTTAAGAAAGCGCTGGGACATGAGCGTTTTACCAGTATAGATAAGGTTGAAAACAACGGATTGGAGGTGTATGGCCATTTCCACTCCGACCAATGGGGCGATTTTAAAACCTGCTTTAAATTTAAGGTAAACAAAGAAGGAAAAATAGCGAGGTTGGATATTGGGCAGGCTTCTTATTAGTCTTTAGTCCTGAGTCCAAAGTCTTGAGTCTAATCATCGATTGATAAGGACTCAAGACTACTAACTCAAGACTTTGTACTTATCCCTTCTCTTCCCAAATACAGGCGATGTTAATAATGGTTTGTACAGCTTTTTCCATGTCCTGTACACTTACCCATTCTTGTTTACTATGAAAAGCGTGTTCTCCGGCAAAAATATTGGGGCAAGGTAAGCCCATATAAGAAAGCCGCGAGCCATCGGTTCCACCACGGATACTTTGTTGTTTTGCCACTACGCCTGCCCGTTCAATGGCTTCAATTCCATATTGCACAATTTTAGGATGCTGATCTAAAACCTGTTTCATGTTGCGGTACTGCGCTTTAATATCAATTTTGTAGGTAGACTTTGGATATTTAGCCATCACCTTTTTTACGGTTTCTTCTAAAAAATGGCCATGTGCGGCTAGTTTTTCATCTGTAAAATCTCTGATGATAAACTGTGCCTCCGCCTCTTCTACCTGTCCGTTCATGCTTACCGGGTGGATAAATCCTTCTTTTTGATGGGTAGCTTCCGGAGTGAGTGTATCTTTTGGCAGCGAATCTAAAATTTCGGCAAGGATCTTAATGGCGCTTTCCATTTTTCCTTTGGCAAAGCCCGGGTGAGTACTTACGCCATAAATTTTAAGGGTGGCGCCGTCGGCAGAAAAGGTTTCATCTTCGATTGAGCCCAGTGTTTCTCCATCTATGGTATAGCCAAAATCGGCACCTAATTTCTTTAAATCGGCTTTTTCTACGCCGCGGCCTATTTCTTCATCAGGGGTGAAAAGTAGCTTTATGGTTCCGTGTTTTACATCAGGATTGCTCATTAAAAAGGTAGCTGCCTCCATAATTTCTGCTAAGCCTGCTTTATTATCGGCACCTAATAAAGTTGTCCCGCTTGCTGTGATAATATCGTTACCAATTTGGTGTTTTAAGTCTTTGTTTTCAGACAATTTTATCACAATATTGTTATCGTCGGGCAGAATTAAGTCTTGTCCTTGATAATTGTCATGAATAATCGGTTTAACATTTTCACCACTACAATCTGGCGAGGTATCCATGTGCGAGCAGAAGAAAATTACGGGTAACGGCTTGTTTGT
This sequence comes from Pedobacter sp. GW822-FHT03F06, assembly GCF_058801365.1. Classification (NCBI taxonomy): domain Bacteria; kingdom Pseudomonadati; phylum Bacteroidota; class Sphingobacteriia; order Sphingobacteriales; family Sphingobacteriaceae; genus Pedobacter; species Pedobacter sp. GW822-FHT03F06. Next base: position 70,451 of record NZ_JBXANE010000005.1, on the reverse strand, counting down.
ATTTGAAGGGATGGTACCATATACATAACCATTATCATCCATTTCGGCATCAGTAACGCCAATTTCTAACAGTTCCTGAACCAATTCTTTCCCTAAATTTTTTTGTTTTAGGGTTGATGGGCAAGTTAGAGAATTCGGATCAGATTGGGTATCAATTTTCGCATATTTTATAAACCGCTGCTCCAGAGATTTGTTAAAGTTGGTGTATGTGCTCATAATTCAAAGGTAAAAGTTATAGATATTCGATAAACATATTATTTTTGTAAAAAAACGATATGATTTTTAAATTGCTGAGAGCTACATACATAACCCTTTTGCTTGTTTTTATAGGAAGTTTTTCTTTTGCCCAATCTAATTACTTTAAAATGTCGTATGGTTTTGGTGGAGGTATAAACAAATCTTATACTGATGTGTACAAAGGAAGTTTTGGCTACACTGCCTATGGCGTATTCGATTATCATATCACGCCGTTTGTAACGCTGGGTTTAGAGGGGCAGTATGGTAGGGTTCAAGGAGGAAACATCGAAACCGATCCGCACAACCGTCAGTTTATCAATCAATATACCGCCATTACGGCCAATATAAAGCTAATGCTTGGCGAGGTGGCAGACTACAATAAAAGCGAATTTTTATACAATCTAAGAGGTTTGTATGTGGGCTTGGGTATAGGGGCTATTAACAATAAGATTACCGATATTGTAAGGTATAAACCAAGTTGGGCAGCTTACGACCCTGGCTACGGGCCTTTTCCTGGTCAAGACAAAACCGTTAATCTCTTGGTGCCTTTAAACTTTGGTTTCAACTATTACATCAACGATGGATACGGTTATATGCGGTATATCATCAATATCAATGCACAATCGAACTTTACTTTCGGCGAAGGCCTTGACGGTTATAACGATCCAAGTAGCAAATTTAAAAACTACTCACCTGATGTTTATAACTCCTACACCATAGGTTTTAAATACATGTTCGGAACGATTAAATCTTATCGTAAAACACTTTAATAACAGCATTTCATTTCTTAGATTTAAGGCATGAGAAAATTCTTTGTGTTTTGTTTGCTTTCGATGAGATTAAAAGCTGCCGCACAAAAAACATCTTTCGAGTTAAGCGGAAAAATTGAAACCACAACTTACACTGCCGCAATTTCTTATTACGAAAATTTGGCTAAAACTTATCCGGAGGCTAAGCTATTCACCTATGGAAGTACAGATTTTGGTAAGCCTTTGCATGTGTTGGTTTTATCGCGTGATCGGGTTTTCGATCCTTCGGTGATTAGAAAGCAGGATAAAAGGATTTTATTGATCAACAACGGCATTCACCCTGGCGAACCAGAGGGTATAGATGCATCAATGATGCTTGCCCGCGATTTGCTTAAAGCAGGTAAACTGCCAAAAAATGTAGTGATCTGCATTATTCCCCTGTACAATATAGATGGCAGTTTTAACCGTAGCGGAACTTCGAGGGCCAACCAGAACGGCCCAGTTGCCTATGGTTTTAGAGGGAATAGTAAAAACCTCGATCTGAACCGTGATTTCATTAAAACCGATTCAAAAAATTCGGCAGCATTTCAACTCATTTTTAATACCTGGCAACCCGAAATATTTGTAGATACGCACACCAGTAATGGCGCTGATTATCAATATGTAATGACACTTATCCCGACACAAAAAGATAAGCTGAACCCAATTCTTTCTGATTATTTAACTAAAACGTTGGTGCCCGATCTATATGCCGGAATGGAAAAGATGGGTTACCCGATGATTCCCTATGTAAATTCTATAGGCGAAACGCCAGAAAGCGGAATAACCGGATTCATAGATCCTCCACGTTATTCTACCGGATATACCACGCTGCACAATACCATAGGTTTTATGCCCGAAACGCATATGTTAAAGTCGTACGGTTTGCGTGTGGATGCCACTTATAAGCTTTTGCAGACCTATATTCAGGTTGTAACGCGTGATGCCAGGGTTATTGGAGAGAATAAGCGGAAGGCCGATGAAATTGTGGCTGCACAAAAGGAATTTCCTTTAGAATGGAAGCTGAATAAAACCGAGGTAAACGATCTGAGCTTTAAAGGCTTTGAGGCCGGGCAAAAACCCAGCACGGTAAGCGGCGCTGATCGTTTATATTACGACCGCAATAAACCTTACACCAAAACCATTAAAGAATGGAACAGGTTCGAACCCGCGGTGTCTGTTCAAAAACCGGTTGCCTACATTATTCCGAAAGCCTGGGACCGTGTAATTGCCCTGCTTAAACTGAATAATGTTAAACTGCAGGAACTTAAAGCCGATCAGAAAATTGAAGTAGAAAGTTATTATATCGGCGATTTCAAAACCGGAACAAGGCCCTATGAGGGGCACTATCTGCATGCTGGGGTAAAGGTAAACCCAGTTAAGCAAAGCTTACAGTACTATGCAGGCGATTTTGTGGTTTATGTTAACCAGCGGAGTAACCGGTATATTGTAGAAACCCTGGAGCCACAGGCTACTGATTCTTATTTCAACTGGAACTTTTTCGATTCAATTCTGGATATGAAAGAACATTATTCGGCCTATGTTTTTGAAGATACGGCAACAGCACTGCTTAACAATAACCCAGAACTAAAGCATAAACTAGAAGCGAAAAAAGCTTTGGATGCCGATTTTGCGAAAAATGCGGCTGCACAACTTGATTTTGTGTATAAAAATTCTGATTATTACGAAAAAACACACAATAGATATCCGGTAGCCCGTTTGCTAACAGACGTAAAACTTGATTTAAAATAAGCCTAATGGAATACTTCAATATTGCACCAGTTGCCTCCGTAATTTTCGTTTTTACCATTATTACCAGCTTATACGCTTTCTATGATCATTCGCTATATGGAAAGTTTATGCTGCATCCGTATAGTGTTTCGAAAGGACAGAATGTATATACTTTGATTACCAGCGGGCTTGTACATGCAGATTGGATGCACCTGTTTTTTAATATGTTTACCTTTTACGCTTTTGCTTTTACACTGGAAAGATTAATGGGGAGCTGGCAGTTTGGATTACTTTATTTTTTAGGACTGGTGCTGAGTGATTTACCCACCGTTATTAAACATAAAGATCATTTTAACTACAATAGTCTTGGTGCATCTGGAGCGATTAGTGCGGTGCTTTTTAGCTATATTTTGTTTAATCCAATGTCTAAAATTTACATCATGTTTATCCCCATCGGCATTCCTGCTGTAGTTTTTGGGATTTTGTATTTAATTTATTGTGCTTACGCTTCCCGCAATTCAAGAGATCATATCAATCACGATGCACACTTTTTTGGTGCATTAACCGGGCTGATTTTTACGATCATTTTTGTTCCGGGCATTTTGCAGAACTTTATTACCATGTTAACAGGAGGGAGATAGTTTAACTTCGTCATCTCGACTGAAGCATAGCGAAATGGAGAGATCTATCAACACAGATTTCTCGACTTCGTTGCACTCCGCTCGAAATGACGATCTCGTTTAGGTTATCGAAAAATTTAATCTGTGCAAATCTGCTGCAAAAACTACCCTGCAGTAGGTAAACAAGGCTTCTCGAAGAAACTCATCGGTTCATCAGGGTTTTTAATAATCTCGAATACCACATAGCCCCAGGGTTTCCAGAAGTTTTCCAATACCTGAGCATATACTTTATTTTGCCAAACATCAAAAAGCGGCTTGGTCATGTTGCCCCGTAAAGGCATCGCTTCGATATAGGTGGTACCTTCTACTGGCATAAAAGTATATTCGGGCAAGCGATTAAACAGATAGGCCGAATAATAAAAACGGGCGCTCAACTCTTCAAACTGTTCGGCAGTTAAAGCTTTTCCTTTTATTTCGTTGATGATGTCCTGATGATAGCGTTTATTCGTACCATTATCCTGTAAACAGGCGATGATACCAAAATCTTTCATTTTTAACGAGAAGGTTAAAGTATTTATCTCATCACGGAAACTGAATGGTGTTTCTCTGTTTTCTAATTTCACTACCGTGATAGACCATGGTGAAAAATCTTCAAACTCCAGACTGGTATACAGGTTCTGCATCATGAAATTCAGATTGGCAAATTTCATCATTAATGATTGCGACATATTTAAACCATCGGCAGTCATTTCCTTGCGTAGGGCCGAGTGCATTTCGATATATACAAAGCCGTATAAAAACTTGCCTATCCAGTTAAAAAGATCCAGTTCGGGCAGTGCAGAAACGGCATTGTACCCTGTTGCAAAGGCTGTTTCGATCTTGTTTTCAAGCGGGTTTAAAAACTGCTCGTTTACCTCGTTGTTTACCGGGATAACCAGGGTGTTGTAGGAACGGATACTCTCATCCAAAAACTGGATCTGCTCTTCGCCACTTAAGCCCGCCTGTGCTAACAACCATTTTGGAATTAACGGCACCTGAACAACAGGCGAATTAAAAGTTTTGCCGCTTAAGAAGCAGATTTTGTATAAAAAATCGAAGTTTTGGAAAGGATTGTATAAACCGGTATTCATCACCGCAATATTAACCATTATATTTTTAGGGCTTTGCACCGATATTTTATTTTAACGCAGGGATTACAACCGCCTCACCCTGTTAGCGGACTTGTTTTACCTATTACCCTTGCAGGGGTAAATAAAGATTTGTCATCCTGAGCTTGTCGAAGGTCCTGCTTAAATACACTTTAAGGTGCTTCGACAAGCTCTCCGTAGGAGTCCTTTGGACAACATGACGGTATCTGAGGTGTCGCCTTACGATACTACCTCAACGAAAGACATCGCTATACCATTTCCATTAACAGGGTGAGGTCTACAGGTTGTTATAATAATAACTGATATCATCAACCAGCTGGTTGTAAATGGGTTTGGTAAATTCTACAAACAAAGCACTTGGTTGTGGGGGCAATTGCTCCCTCCTTCTGGTAATGGCCAATTGTTGTTTACTCAGTGCCCTGTCATCGCCTTTATAGGTTGCCCAACTATCTCTCCAAACATAGGTTCCTGGGAATTTTTGCTGGCGTACCAGCTTTTTTGTTCTCCAATCGGTAATGCTCATATCCAATAAACCCGATGAGGAGATATTCTTTTCGAAAATACTTAAGGTGGCTTTAACTGTACCGTAAATTGGTTTTTTCTCACGGGTTTCGCCAATTACCACACTGTCGCGTTTCAACTTTTCTACCCTTTCTTTTACATAGGTCTGGCCTACCACAAAATCGTCAAAGTTTAAGCTCAATACCTGATCGGGAATAATTTTTTGATCTGTTGCCTGTGTTTCGCCATAAAAAATCACAAACTTATTTCTTGAGTAATTGCCAATAAACTGATCAATCTGTTGCTGAAAATAATCAGCGCTTAATTTGTACATGCCGCTGTTTACAAAAATCGGTTGTACCACAACCCTAATTACTGCTGCCCAATAAGCATCCTCCATTTTGGCTTTGGCATCTTTATAATTTGGCTGAAGATTTTGTGTTTTTTCGAACTCATAATAAGCTTTTTTTGCCGACTGGCGGTTGTTTTCTCTTAAATACCCTAAACCCGAATTATATCTTGCGGCAGCAGCATTGTATTTACTATCAGCAAGTTCATTGATGTATTTTGAAGGTCTTGGAACAATGGTCAAGCAAGCTGGGCAACTGTTAATATCATCAGCCAATTGATTGATTTTTTGATAATCGTACATCACCGATTCCCATCTGAAAAGATCGTTGGATATTTTAGCTTCTTCAATTTTTCGCAAATGGTCCTGCAGTGCTAAGTCGTATGCTGTTTTTAGCACTTCCATAGCCTCACTGTTTTTTGGCGAGTTTTGCAACCTGCTTACTGCTTTGGCAACCGAAGCATCATAATCACCTTTTTGTAAGGCTTTTTTCCCGGTGGTACATCCCCCAATAATTATTAAGGATAAATAAATAAAATACCGTAATCTTGAAATGTTTTTCATGGCGGTGGTAGTTGCGTTAATAAACAAAGATAATTTGTAAGGCGATAATTACCTTATTTATTTAGAAGACGATTGATAATGAAGATTAGTTGCAGGCAATTTGAATTAGAATTAAAACATCCTTTTTCGATCTCGAAATTTACCCGTACCAGCACCCCCTTAATGCTGTTAAAGATAGAATATGAAGGCGTAACAGGTTATGGCGAGGCCTCGATGGTGCCGTATATGGGTGAGAGTTATGAAAGTGCGACAGCTTTTCTAAGCCTTGTAGATTGGGATAAAATCCAATATCCATTCGATTTTGAAGAAATTATTGTCTATCTGGATAGTCTTGCTCCAGGCCAGCCAGCCATTAAAGCGGCTATTGATATTGCCCTTAACGATATACAAGGGAAGCTGTTAAATAAACCCTGTTATGAAATTTACGGCGCAGATCCAGCTAAAATGCCGGTAACTTCCTACACCATTGGAATTGATACGCCTGAAGTAATCCGCGAAAAACTGAAAGATGCCGAAGCTTTTAAAGTGATCAAAGTTAAACTGGGGAGAGATAACGACCAGGAAATTATCGAAACAATAAGAAGCATGACCAATGTGCCCTTATATGTGGATGCGAACCAGGGCTGGGCAGATAAAATTAAAGCGATCGATTTAATTTATTGGCTGCATAACCAGGGTGTGGTGTTAATCGAGCAGCCTATGGATAAAAATAACCTCGATGGGAACGCATGGTTAACCGAGCGCAGTCCGATCCCGCTGTTAGCTGATGAAGCCGTACAGCGTTTAGCCGACATGGACAAACTGAAAGGTGCTTATCATGGCATTAACGTAAAACTCATGAAAAGCTGTGGCATGTACGAAGGGCATCAGATGATTTTGAAAGCCCGTTCTTTTGGGATGAAAGTGCTGATCGGTTGTATGAGCGAAACGAGTTGCGCCACTTTGGCTGCAGCTGCTTTGGCACCTTTATGTAACTGGGCCGATTTGGATGGGCCCTGGCTGACCAAGAATAACCCCTTTACTGATCCGGCTTTCGAAAAAGGTAAGTATATCTTAAAAGAGCTACCCGGTTTAGGCTTAACAGGTATTACTTCTGATCTTTTTCTTTAAAACTTTTTCTGATGTCTTTGGTAAGTTGATACTTAAAGTAGAACAAACAGGCAGTAGTGCCTACCAAAAAGCCAGCCGGAAGATATTTAGCATTGTTATAACACCAAACCAATCCAAAAATAGAAAGGATAATGGCTAGGTTATAGAAGATATTTAAAGCAAATTTTTTACCCACGGTAGAAATGATTGAATGACGAAATTAGAGAATGATTGAATGAGAGAATGAATTTTGAATAAGCGATAATAACTTCACTCATTCAAAATTCACTCATGCTATCATTAATATACCGGCATGCTTGGATCAAAAGCCTCTTGCCAAGCTAAAATACCGCCTTTTAAGTTATAAAGATTGTCAAATCCGTATTGTTGCTCTAACTGCATTACTGCTGCTGCGCTTCTTTTTCCACTGCGGCACTGAATAATTACCGGCTTATCTTTCGCAACCTTATCAGCCTCAATTAAAATTCCACCCAAAGGGATATTCTCGCCTTCAAGATTGGAAACCTCGTATTCGAATGTTTCACGAACATCAATTAATTGAAAATCTTCTTTGTTATCGATTTTCTCTTTTAGTTCTTGTACCGATATTTCTTTCATTTTATTAAATGTATTTATGCAAATATAGGAAAATCAACTTTACCCTCCCCATCAAAAAAATGCCATAAAATTTTGTGTAAAACTGTAACAACTTTCGCCCTTAGGCGTTTAACTATAAATAGTTACAAATGGACAAACTGAACCGTTTCTTTTGGTTTTGCTCTGGCGCTCATATCCCGACACTGGAAAAGTATCCTTCAGAACAAAATAAATATACAGGCATTGGCGCCACCATCTTTTTTACCGGCTTATTTGCTGCCCTTTCGGGAGGTTATGCCATGTATTTTGTGTTTAAGGGGGATGATCTGGCGGTAATTTTTGCCGTTGTTTTCGGCTTTTTATGGGGGGCAGCCATCTTTAATATGGACCGTTATATTGTATCGAGTATTAATAAAAGTGCAAGTACCAATAAACAGTTGTTGCAGGCTACACCGCGTATTCTGTTGGCCATTATGATTGGTATGGTTATTTCGAGACCAATAGAGCTTAAAATTTTCGATAAAGAAATTAAAGAACGCCTAAAGGTGAGTTACCTAAACGGGCAGCGTTCTAAAATTGATACCTTGAACAAAGCTTTCGAGAAAAAATATCAGGTAGAATTTGGCAGATTAAATCAACAGAAAGCTACGAGAGATTCACTTGAAAAAGGAATTAAAGCGGATAGACAAAAACTTAATTTCGAGATTTTTGGAAACAAAACTACCGAAACATCAGGGGTTATGGGCTACGGACCTTATGCCAAACGTAAGGAAGCCGAAATTGCACAACGTACGGCCGAATTAGATTCGTTAAAAGCTGCCATCAATAAATCGGAAGGTTTTGTAGATAAACGCAAAGAATTTGATGGCCTGTTTACCGAAAAGCTGTACACTAAAAAACAGTTAGACAGTTTATCGGATATTGCGGGTTTTGCCGACCGCAACTGGGCATTAGGGCAGCTTAAATTTAATGTAGATGGCACACGGGATAACAATACGGCAATTGCGGTTACTTTTATCGGACTGCTGTTTATCTTTTTTGAATGTTTGCCGGTGTTTGTAAAACTGATGAGTGCACGCGGGCCTTATGATTATGCTATAGCGGATGGGGACGAGGTATCGATTTATCATTCTAAAAAAGACAAGGATTTCCATTTTGAAGTGGCCGATAATATTCACGAAACAAGGGTCGATTCCGAATCGTCAAAGAAGAAGGAAATTATAAAAGGAAAAGCTTACCGCGATCTCGAAAAATACGATTGGGACAGCTAAGGGGGAATGTAAGAAGAAAGTTGGAGCGGATGGTTCATGGTCAGATGGTTCATAGGTCATGGCTTAAACTCCTAAACTATTAAACCGAAAAAAATCAACTGTGAACATAGACCATCAACGATTAGCCATCGTACATTTTACCTCAAACATCTTCCATTTTTATTAAATTGCCCTTATAATCCCGATTCTTATGAAGAAATTTTTAGGTGCTGCGGTATTTGGTCTACTATCGTTTCAGGCTTTTGCCCAAAATGAGATCAGTTATACGGTTGCCTTTCCAAACGTTATCCATCATGAAGCTGAAATCAGCATGTTAATCCCTAATGTGCCTGCGGGTACATTAAAGGTTAGAATGAGCAGGTCGTCTCCGGGCCGTTATGCTACACATGAATTTGGAAAAAATGTCTATCACCTGAAAGCTTTCGATGCATCAGGTAAACAGCTGGCCATTAAACAAACGGCGGGCGATGTTTATGAAATTCCCAATCATGGCACCAGTGTAAAAGTAAATTATACACTTTTTGGAAACTGGATTGACGGCACCTATGCTGGTTTCGACGAAACCCATGCACACATGAATATACCTGCAACTTTTGCTTTTCCGGTAGGCATGGATAACAGACCGCGGCTGGTGAAATTCAATTATGCCGAAAAACCAGGCTGGAAAGTAGCTACACAGCTTAAGCCAATGGCCGATGGGACTTATTTCGCGCCAAATCTTCAATATTTTATGGATAGTCCTACCGAAATTGCCAATTATAAAACGGCAAGCTGGCAGGTTAAAAATACCGATGGTAAAGTGCAGACCATCCATTTAATTACGCATGCTAACGACGATCAGAAAACCATCGATAACTATGCGGAGATGCTTAAAAAAATGGTCGATGAACATTTTGCCGTTTGGGGCGAATTCCCCATATACGACTACGGTAATTATTATTTTCTGGATGATGTGTATCCGGAGAATGCGGGTGATGGAATGGAGCATAGAAACTCTACTTCGATTGTGCAGCGCACACCAAAAATTGCAGGTTATGAGTCTAACCTCCTGGGTACTTTTTCGCACGAATATTTCCACAGCTGGAATGTAGAACGTTTAAGGCCAAAAACTTTGGAGCCCTTCAATTTTGAGCATGCCAATATGAGTGATGAACTTTGGCTGGCTGAAGGTTTTACCCAATATTACGGCAATTTGCTGTTAACCAGGGCGGGTTTAAAAACTACCGACAATGCCATACAAACTTTTAATGGTTTGGTAAATGCTGTTTTACTGTCTCCCGGAGCAAAAAACTTTTCGCCGATAGAGGCCAGTAGGTATGCGGTGTTTGCCGATGCCGGAGTGGCTATCGATCAGACCAATAAAGGCAATATTTTTACTTCGTATTATACTTATGGCGCCACTACTGCCCTGGCTTTAGATCTGCGCTTAAGAACCGAATTTAAGCTTAGTCTTGATGATTATATGCGTGCACTTTGGAAAGCCTACGGTAAACCTGAAATTGCCTACACCGTTCCTGATTTAGAGAAAAGCCTTGCAACGCTGACTAAAGATCCTGCTTTCGCTGCCGATTTTTTTAAAAATTATATTTACGGCACCAAAAAGAACGATTATGCCAAGCTGCTTTTAAATGCAGGCCTTGTTTTGCGCAAAGCAAATCCTGGTAAAGCTTTTGCTGGCTTTGGTAAGATTAATACATTGGATGGAAAATTGATTTTAGGTCAAACGCTGATGGGTACACCGGCATACCAGGCAGGTTTAGACGTTGATAATGTATTGCTATCCATCGATGGTGAGGTATTAAAAGATCTTGCTGCGGTTACGGCCATTACTGATGCCCACAAACCCGGCGATGTACTGAAGGTTACTTATCTTTACCGTGGAGAAGAGAAAACAGCTCAATTAACCTTGACAGAAGATCCAGCCTTAGAAATCGTTGCCATTGAAAAAACAGGCGGGAATTTAACACCGGCCATGCAGACTTTTAGAGATAAATGGTTAACATCGCAGGTAAAATCTAAATAGCAAAAAAATACTTATTATATGAAGAAAATATTCTTTTTTACCCTTGTCGGGATGGCAAGTTTGCAGCTTAAAGCGCAAAACATCGATAAAATTATCACCCGCGAATACACAGATCACCTGATTAAGACCTTAAGTGCCGATGATATGCAGGGGCGTGCAACTTTTACGCCAGGCATTGATAAAGCGGCTACTTTTATCGAATCTGAATTTAAAAAGATCGGTTTACAGCCTTTACCTGGCGAGAAAACTTTCCGTCAAACTTTTAACAAATACCAGGTTACCAACCAAAGTACGAGTGTTAAAATAGATGGTCAGGAAGTTGCACCTGCAAACATAATGGTTACGGGCGTTACCACAGAAAGTGTTACGCTAGATAAGTCGAACACCACTGTTGTTAAGTTAGACCCTGAAAAGCCTTTTGTAGCACAGTTCAGAACCATGCTGAACACTGATAAAAACCAGATCGTTTTAGTCGACAGTAAGTTTGCTGATCTTTTTAACCGTTATAAAGATCATTTCAGCAAACCTGCAACCGTTGATGAGAAAGATGTTAAAGCAACTACAAGCGCTGTGCAGGTTTTTGTTTTGGGCAAAGATGCCGCAACAGATTTTTCGGCAACATTTAAAAGTAAGGTAGATAAAATGCCTTTGTTTAATGTTGCAGGGGTAATTCCAGGTAAATCAAAAGCAAAAGAAATCGTGATTTTCTCAGGTCATTATGATCATTTAGGTTTTTTAAAAAGTGTTGATGGCGATAGTATTGCCAATGGTGCAGATGATGACGCTTCAGGTACGACGGCTATGATTGCCCTTGCCAAGTATTACAAAGCGCAGAAAAACAACGAGCGTACTTTAATCTTTGTTGCTTTTACCGCTGAAGAAATAGGCGGTTTTGGTGCAAAATATTTCTCAGAAAAACTAAATCCTGATGATGTAGTAGCCATGTTCAATATTGAGATGATTGGTAAGGATTCGAAATTTGGCAAGAATACTGCATTTATTACAGGTTATGAAAGATCTGATTTTGGGAAGATTTTACAGAAAAATTTAGCTGGGACCGAATTTACTTTCCATCCTGATCCATATCCAGATCAAAACTTATTCTATAGAAGTGATAATGCAACTTTAGCTGCTTTGGGCGTTCCGGCGCACACCATCAGTACCGATAAAATTGATATTGATAAATTGTACCATAGTGTGAAAGATGAATACAGCTCGTTAGATGTAGAAAATATTCTTTCTACCATCAAAGCCATTGCAAAGAGCGCAATTACCATTGTAAACGGAACGGATACCCCAACGAGGATTCCGAAATTGAAGAAATAATAAAACATTCAAAAACCTGATAGGTTTTTTGTAGCATGTCGTCATGCTGAATTTATTTCAGCATCTATCATGCTATTAAGACCCTGAAATAAATTCAGGGTGACGATCATATTTAAAACCGCGATGTTTGTACGAATCGAACAAAAAAATGGCCAGTGAAAATCATCACTGGCCATTGTTATTTTATAAGTCTTAGTAAGTAGATTACTTACTCAAGTACATCGATTTGTCTTTGTAAAGCTTGCGGAAGTAAGGATCTTCTAAATCTTTGATGAAACGGATCGCCTCACCTGTAGATTTCATTTCAGGACCTAATTCTTTCGCTACCTCAGGGAATTTTTCGTAAGAGAAAACCGGTTCTTTAATGGCATAACCTTTAAGTTTACGAACGATCGTGAAATCTTTCAGCTTCGCTACACCCAGCATAATTTTAGCTGCGATATTGATGTATGGAACATCGTAAGCTTTTGCGATGAAAGGAACCGTACGCGATGCCCTTGGGTTTGCCTCGATTACATAAACTTTCTCATCCTTAATGGCGAACTGAATGTTTAATAAACCACGTACATCTAATGCTTTTGCAATTTTGACCGAGTATTCTTCCATTGCTTTAGTTACCGTTTCTGATAAGCTGAATGTAGGTAATACGGCAAATGAATCTCCTGAGTGGATACCTGCAGGCTCGATGTGCTCCATCATACCCACAATGTGTACATCCTCACCATCAGAAATCGAATCAGATTCTGCTTCTTCTGCCCTGTCTAAAAAGTGATCGATCAATACACGGTTGCCCGGTAAATCCCCTAGTAATTTTACTACTGCTTTTTCCAGGTCTTCATCGTTGATTACGATGCTCATGCCCTGTCCACCAAGTACATAACTCGGACGGACCAATACCGGATAACCTACTTCGTTTGCTACAACGATTGCTTCTTCAGCATTCTCTGCAACACCATATTTTGGATAAGGAATGTCTAATTCTTTCAGCAGGTCTGAGAAACGGCCACGGTCTTCAGCGATATCCATATTCTCGAAAGATGTTCCGATAATTTTGATGCCTTTTTCGGTTAATTTCTCCGCCATTTTCAAAGCGGTTTGCCCACCCAATTGAACGATCACGCCCTCCGGTTTTTCCAGTTCAATGATTTCGCGAACATGTTCCCAGAAAACCGGCTCGAAATATAGTTTATCGGCCATGTTAAAATCTGTAGAAACCGTTTCAGGATTACAGTTAATCATGATGGCCTCGAAACCTGTTTCTTTAGCTGCCAATAAGCCGTGTACACAAGAGTAATCGAATTCGATACCCTGACCGATACGGTTAGGGCCTGAACCCAAAACAATTACCTTTTTCCTGTCAGATGAAACAGATTCGTTTTCCTCTTCGAAAGTAGAATAATAGTATGGTGTTTTGGCCGGGAACTCTGCAGCGCAGGTATCAACCATCTTATATACCCTGTTTATACCTAAAGCTTTACGGCGATCGTAAACTTCATCTTCGGTAACATTGCCTAACAACCAGGCGATCTGGATGTCAGAGAAGCCTTTTTGTTTAAGTGTTACGAAGAAATCTTGAGGGATATTGTTTAGTGAATATCTTTTTAGTTCAGTTTCGAGCAATACCAGCTCTTGGATCTGGTTTAAGAACCATTTATCGATTTTGGTTACCTTACGGATGGACTCCAGAGGTACGCCCATTGCCATAGCATCTTTTATTAAGAACAAACGGTTCCATGAAGCGTGCTCCAAACCGTCCATAATCTCTTCGATATTGCGCACCTGTCTGCCATCAGCACCTAAACCAGCGCGGTTGATCTCTAAACTCTGACAAGCTTTTTGCAAGGCTTCGATAAAAGTACGGCCAATTGCCATTACCTCACCAACCGATTTCATCTGCAGGCCAAGCTCTTTGTTAGCGCCTTTAAATTTATCGAAGTTCCAGCGTGGTATTTTAACAATTACGTAATCTAAAGTAGGTTCGAAATATGCTGAAGTGGTTTTTGTAATCTGATTTTCAATTTCATCCAGGTTGTAACCGATTGCTAGTTTTGCTGCAATTTTTGCAATTGGATAACCAGTTGCTTTACTTGCCAAGGCTGATGAACGTGATACGCGTGGATTAATTTCGATGGCGATAATTTCATCATTTACGGGGTTAACCGAAAACTGAACGTTACAGCCGCCGGCGAAATTACCGATTGCACGCATCATTTTGATCGCCTGGTTACGCATTTCCTGGTAACAACGATCAGATAAGGTCATTGCCGGCGCAACAGTAATCGAATCTCCTGTGTGGATACCCATCGGATCGAAGTTTTCGATCGAACAGATAATAATTACGTTATCATTGCTGTCTCTTAACAACTCTAACTCATATTCTTTCCAGCCTAAAACAGCTTTCTCTACCAATACTTCGTGTGTTGGCGAAGCCTCTAAACCACGTTTTAAAGCGGCATCGAACTCTTCTTTTTTGTGCACGAAACCACCACCAGAACCACCTAAGGTATATGATGGACGGATTACCAGTGGGTAACCGATTTCTTGTGCTGCTTCTTTACCTTCTAAAAATGAGTTGGCAATTCTCGATTCTGCAACACCTACACCGATATCAACCATTAACTGGCGGAAAGCTTCGCGGTTTTCGGTCTTTTCAATTGCAGCAACATCTACACCAACTACTTTTACCCCGTATTTTTCCCAAACACCACGTTCTTCAGCTTCCTTACAAAGGTTTAATGCAGTTTGGCCGCCCATGGTAGGAAGTACCGCATCAATTCTAGGTAAATCTGCAGAGTCGATATGCTCTTGTAAAATAACCTCTATTGAATCAACAGTTAACGGGCGCAAGTAAACATGGTCGCCGATAACCTTATCCGTCATAATTGTAGCCGGATTGGAGTTGATAATGGAAACGGTAATCCCTTCTTCTTTTAAAGAAAGCGCTGCTTGCGAACCCGAGTAATCAAATTCACAGGCTTGGCCAATAATAATTGGTCCAGATCCGATAATCAGTACTGAGCGTATGGAAGTGTCTTTAGGCATGATAAAGCTTAAACAATAATTAAAATTCTAAAGTGTTGGTTCTTTTGAAACCCTGAAAGCAACGAGATTTTGTGCTTGTAAGAAGAAAAATCCCAACTGTTCTGTCGGGATGCAAAGATACATCTTTAGATGTGATTTTAAGGCGTTTTTTTTAAAATAAAAAAGAGCACCATTTAAGTGCTCTTTTTAGATTTTTCTTTTGAGAAATGAACTATTGTTGTAATTTAATTTCGCCTAAATCTGTGGTGGCGCTATCTTTTACGGCCACCTTTTCTATTACAGCATCTTTGTATGGTGCATTGGCTTTTACAACGACAGTATAAACGCCTTCTTTAAGGTTAGTAAAAGTAAAAACACCTTGGCTAAGCTGCGCTTTTAGCGTGTCTGTCGCCGCTACAAGCGAAACAGCAGAAGCCGCATCACCCGGCGTAATTTTTCCGATTATTCCGTCCAATTTAATATTTGTAAAGGCAATTGAGCCTAAAGCAAATACAATGAGCAGAGATAATACAACACATAACTTTTTCATGGTATAACGTTTTAGTTGTTGATGTCTTAAATAAATAACACCATTTAGTACAAATAGTTTTAAATAATGAACACTAATTTTAGGATTGTACTATAAATTATACACGGCTGTAGAAATCAAATGTATGGTTTTATTATAAATGTTAATTAGTGTTAAAAGAATTTAGTAAAAGTGCGGCTACAGGTCAGAATTAAGTCACGAAGTTGTGATATTAGAAATATTGGCAATAATGTTGTAATAAGCAGAATATATATGCGTTTTGTATATACTTTAGACAATGATCTAAAGCTTCCTCCGCGGATTAGTTACCCGCCATGAGGATTTCTTCATAAATAGTTTGTTTGGTTTATTATCCGGTTAGAGGAGCCCTCCTCAACCGGATTTTTTCTTTTAAGGCTTTTTCCACTACATTTGACTGTATTCAGAAAACATATTGTGAATAAAAACATTAAAAAGATCGCTATTGTTGGCCCGGAAAGTACGGGAAAATCTACTATATCTCAATTGCTGGCAAAATATTATAAAGTTTCGTGGGTGCCAGAGTATGCCCGCTATTACTGCGAAAACCTGGTTGCCGATTATACCCTGCAAGATGAAGTGAACATGTATTACGGTCAGGTAGCTTTAGAAGATGCCATTTTAGTAACGACCGAAAGCGATTTTATTATTTGCGATACGACTTTTATTACGGTAAAGATCTGGAGCGATGAAGTATTAGGCGAAACACCACAGCTAGTGCTGGATGCACTGCCTGAGAGACCGTACGACCTGTATCTGTTAATGGACATCGATTTGCCCTGGCAAGACGATCCGCTGCGCGATTTCCCCGATAAGCGCGAATATTTTATGCAGGTTTGGCATAAGGAACTGAAAGCACTAAATGCGAATTATAAGGTAATTGGTGGATTGGGTGATGAAAGGTTAGAAAATGCAATTATGGCCATTGATGGATTTTTGGGAAGATAGAAGATTAGGATTCTTTTAATTTTTTTTGGAAATGATTGGCAGTAGCTTTTGGCTGCCAGCAGTCCCGCCATTCGCTAATTCCGATGAAGGATCGGAACCGCTACTGTCGGGTTTATTGAACAAAGATTGTTACCCTGGTGCTAAACAGGTTGTATCATATTTGTAATTCCATTCGAATTTGTCACGTTGAGCTTGTCGAAACGCCTTGAGCGGCATTTAACAGGTCCTTCGACAGGCTCAGGATGACAATCTATAATTGTAATACAGTCCCTTAATCCATTAATATTTTTACCTACCTGGCCACCTAAACCCGATTGGAACGGGTGCCGATTTTCCGTCAAAATTGGCAGGAGGGAAAGCGGGGCTGAAATTGCCAAAAGCTCAGAACCGCTCATTTCCCATTAATATTATTATTTTTTTATTTGGAAATGGAAAGGCAGTGTTTCATAGGTGCTGTGGTCCTGCCATCCGCTTTATCCCGATTTCTTCAATCGGGATGCCCGCTGCTGTCGGGTTTAGTTAACAGCGGTTTGCTACCGTGGTGCCTAAAACACTAAACGTTCCTATGGAACGAAAAAATAAAACATTTTTTTTCTACCTAGGAGTCGTCCCGATGGGACGATCTGTGAATATTATGCCTTTGCCGTCCCATCGGGACGATTCGTGGGTAGCCAATATTTAATTGGCGTTTTCGTTCCGTAGGAACGTTTGGTAACAATCCGCTAATATTTCTACATTCCTGGCCACCTAAACCCGATTGGAACGGATGCCGATTTTTCTTCAAAATTGGCAGGAGGGAAAGCGGGGCTGAAAAAGCCATGTACACTGAACCGTTCATTTTCTAATCCTAAGCACCAGCAAATTCATTAAGCTACGCCATAAAGCTGTCAATTTTATCCAGTTACCCTATAAAGCTTCAAAAACCACGCTAATTCCCAATTATTTCCTACATTTGCACCATCATTAGGGGTGCCTTGTTTAAATAAACACAAAAACAGGCTGAGATCATACCCATTTTGAGGTGAAAAGTAGAAGGTAAAAAGGTAGAGGGGTAATGCCATCAACCTTAAAACCCTCCAGCCATCCACCTCGAATGCACCTGATCCGGGTAATGCCGGCGTAGGGATTGGAGTTATGGAAGTTTAACTGAAAATCGGCAATGCCCCTTTTCCGATGGGTTTAACTAAAAACAATAAAATTGAAAAATTTACTTTTTGCAGCGCTTGTTGCAATGTTGCCCTTCTTTGTATCGGCACAAATTTCTGTTACAGGTAAGGTAACAGATCAAAACCAGCAGCCACTTCCAGGTGCTACGGTTAAATTGAGAAATCAAAAAACGGCAGTTGTAAGCGATGCCTCAGGAAATTACAGCATCACTAACCTCGTTAACGGCAAATACACTATTGTGGTAAGTTATGTAGGCTATAAAACAATCGAAAAAGCTGTAGAACTTAAACAGCCTACCACGCTGGATTTTAGCCTCTCGGCTCAAAATTTCCTGGCTGATGAGGTGATTGTTCGTGCAACACGGGCGACAGAAAAATCGGCTACTACCTATAAAAATATAGGTAAGGAAGAAATTCAGCAGAATAACTTTGGGCAGGATTTACCTTTCATCCTTCAGAACACACCGGGCGTTGTGGTTAATTCTGATGCTGGTGCTGGTGTAGGTTACACCGGGATCCGTATCCGCGGGAGCGACAATAGCAGGATCAACGTAACGGTTAATGGTATTCCGATCAACGATAGTGAAAGCCAGGGTACTTTTTATGTAAACATGCCCGATTTTGCTTCTTCTGTAGATAACATACAGATCCAGCGCGGTGTAGGTACTTCAACCAATGGCGCAGGTGCATTCGGTGCGAGTTTAAATATCCAGACAACCGCCAGCGGAACGGAGCCTTATGCCGAAGTAAACAGCACTTACGGCAGTTTCAATACCTGGAAAAACACAGTTAAAGTTGGAACCGGTTTGATTAATAACCGCTTTAGCTTTGATGGCCGTTTATCGAGGATCAGCTCTGATGGTTATGTAGACCGTGGTTCATCACTGCTTAAATCGTATTTTCTATCTGGTGCCTATCACGGCAATAAAGACCTGCTGCGCGTTAATATTTTTTCAGGAAATGAGAAAACCTATCAATCGTGGAACGGTATTCCGCAATCACGTTTAGAAAATGACGTAGCCGGAATGAATGCCTATATTGCCAGAAACGGATTAGGTGCAGAAGATGCGGCAAACCTTCTAAATTCGGGAAGAACTTACAACAGTTTCTTGTATAATAACCAAACGGATAACTATACACAAAACCATTATCAGTTAATTTATGCCAGACAGTTTTCTGATCAGTTTTCTTTTAACGGCGCTTTACACTATACTAAAGGTGAAGGTTATTATGAAGAATACAGGGCACAGGATAAACTTAAAAATTATGGCTTAAATCCGGTTGTTATTCCGGGAGGAGCACCAGTTACCGAAACGGATTTAATCCGTCGACGTTGGTTAGATAACGATTTTTATGGTGTTACCTATGCCTTTAACTACGTGCCTCAAAAGAATTTAAGCTTTACTTTGGGCGGTGCATATAATGAATATAAAGGTGCTCACTTCGGGCAGGTGATCTGGGCCCAATATGCTTCAAATGGAAATATAGACAGGCACTATTATGATAACGATGGTTTTAAAACCGATTTTAACACTTATGGTAAAGTAAACTATAGTCCGGTAGAATCATTAAGCTTATTTGCCGACCTGCAGTACCGCCGGGTGTATTTCGATGTTGCCGGAACGGAAAACAAACTGAACACTTTGGCCGTTAACGAAACCTTAAATTTCTTTAACCCAAAATTTGGGGCCACCTATTTTATCAATCCACAAAGCAATGTTTACGCCTCGTTTAGTATAGCTAACAAAGAGCCTAACAGAGATGATTATACAGATGCTGCTGTGGGTGTTTCCCCAAAACCTGAGCGTTTGAATGATGTAGAATTAGGTTACCGTTTTAAAAATGATAAATTTAATATCGGTGCAAATGCCTATGGTATGTTTTATAAAAACCAATTGGTGGTTACCGGAAAAATAAATGATGTTGGCGGAAATTTCCGTCAGAATGTAGACAGAAGTTACCGTTTAGGGATTGAAGTAGACGGTTCATACACCATCTCTTCTCAATTTGTATTAAACGCCAATGCAGCATTGAGCAGAAACAAAATCAAGAACTTTACCGAATATTATGATGATTACGATAATGGTGGGCAGGTAGTAGACAACTACAAATTAACCGACATCTCCTATTCCCCAAATGCTGTTCTTTTTGGTGAACTGGTTTATAAACCTGTTAAGGGTTTTGCTGTAGCCTTACAGAGCAAATATGTAAGCAAACAATACCTGGATAATACCCAGAACAACGATAGAACCATTAATGGTTATTGGGTAAGCAATGCACGTTTGGGTTACGACTTTAAATTTGCAGGTGTTAAAAACATAAACCTTGGTTTATTGGTAAACAATATTTTCGATAAGAAATACGAAAGCAACGGTTATACCTATGGCTACCAGGCAGGCGGAAGCAGGGTAGCCGAAAACTTCTTTTACCCACAGGCAGGAACTAACTTTTTGCTAAGCCTGAATGTGAAATTTTAATTTGTACTCAGGGTTGACAACTTTCTGGGCAAATAGCCTATAAAGTTGTCAACCCAAACCCATTAATTGTTGTCGCATTAAACACGTTCATATTCAGATGGTCTGTTTACTATAACGTATAGAACCGAATGCAAAAAGTTAAAGCTAAAAAATAGGATCGTCATTGCGGAATATACTTGCAATGACGATTTTGTTTATATTGCCCTCCTGATCTTAAAATCTGAGCGCCTTAAAATCCTGTTCAACCAGTATGAAATACATAGAGAAACTTCATTACATTACGCACGATATCCCACATTTAAGCCATATCGAACAGGCACAACAAGCCTGCGAGGCCGGTGCAAAATGGATCCAATACCGTTGCCTGAGCAAAAGTGATGAAGAACTCTTACAGGATATTAATGCAATAGCCGAAATCTGTGATGATTGGGGTACCACCTTAATCGTTACCGATCATGTTCATTTAAATGGAAAGGCCGATATTCAGGGCTTCCATATAGAAGATATGGATGCCAATTTTATCGCCCTGCGCAAACTGGTTGGCCATGATATTACCCTTGGAGGATCGGCAAATACAGTAGAAAATTTAATCAGACTTGCTCAGGAAGGAGCCGATTATGTTGGCTATGGTCCATTTGCAGAAACTGAAACCAAACCCAATAATTATACGCTTCTAGGTACCGAGGGCTATCAACAGGTGATAAAAGAATTGAAGGCTATGTCCGTCAATATTCCGGTATTGGCTGTGGGCGGGATAAAAACCTACAATGTAGAAGCTTTAATGCAAACAGGTATTTATGGTATAGCTGTATCCGGAGCCATTAATTTTGCCGATGATTTTATCGAAGCCTATCAAGATTTTTACACATTAGTTAAAGAAAGCGCTGTTAATTAACATTTTATAATGTGAAGCCTGTGGGATAATTTTTAGTTTTGGATAAAACCCAACTAAATATGTCTGAAAACGCTCTTCAAACCAATGCACCCTGGAACATTTATAAAAAAATCTCTTTCAGGTTCTTTTTCCTCCTCTTGTCGCTTTTCATTATCTTGAATAACAATGGAGCCTTTACGTTCCTATCAAGTATACTGCAGTTGCCAAATCTGGTATTGCACGATCTTATTCCCTGGTTCTCTAAACACATTATCCACTACAATTACGATTTTACAATTTACACCAATGGAAGTGGCGACACCTCATATGATTGGGTATTGCTACTCTTTATATTTTTAGTATCGGTAATTGGTAGCATGATTTGGTCAGTTTTAGACCGCAAACGCAAAAGCTATAATTCAGCTTATTACTGGCTTGTAGTACTGGTAAGATTTTATTTAGCTTTTACCCTGATATTATACGGCGCTATAAAAGTAATCAAACTCCAGTTTCCTGATCCTTCATTGATGAGGTTGCTTCAACCTTTCGGAAATGCATCGCCAATGGGCCTTGCGTGGACCTTCCTCGGCTTTTCTAAAGGTTACAATATCTTTATGGGCATTATTGAAGTTTCTGCCATTATGCTTTTGTTCCGTAGAACGGTTGTTGTGGGTGCCTTTCTATCCTTGGCCGCAACAGCGCATGTAATGTCGATGAATTATTTTTTCGACGTTCCTGTAAAACTACTCTCAACCGCACTTGTGGTGATGTGTGTTTTTATTTTGGCCCCACATTTCTTAAAATTATATCGCTTCTTTATCAGATATGAAAGCCAGCAGCTCGAAAAAATGTATCGTCCAAAATTTAAGAAGAGATGGCTTTACTTTACAGCTTATGGTGCAAAATACCTGTACATTACTGCTTCGCTGGTATTCTTGATATCATCATTAATTGAGCAGAGAAAAACTTATGGTAGTGCAGCACCTAAGCCATTTATGTATGGCATTTATAATGTTGAAAGTATGAAAGTGAAAGGTGAAACCTTGGCGCCTTTAACTACTGATAGTACGCGATGGAAACAGATGATTATTAATTATTCAGGCTATGTAAGGATAAAGAAGATGAACGATAGTTCTGCTAATTTCACTACTGTTTTTGATCAGAAGAAAAAAGAATTGTTGCTAAAATCAACCGATAAAGACTCCACTAAATATGTTTTCAACTATAATGTTATTGGAAAAGATAGGCTGATTCTTTCAGGCCTAACAGAGAAAGATTCCATATCCGTAAGTTTTAAGCGAAAAGATCTTAAAGATTTTAAACTCATTAACAGGGGCTTCCATTGGGTGAGTGAATATCCATACAATCGTTAATCATTTTACTCCTAACTGATTCTTCCTCTATCGTACTTAAAGCGAAATTTCTATATTCGCGGTATGTCTTCACACCATATTGTAAAAGAAAAACAGGAGCCGGCTTTATACATCGATGAGCTTGGGGATTTTAATGAAGAACTTTTGGGCCAACTGCTCGAATGGAGCCCTACGCTTTTGGTTAACGGAGAAAGTTACGATAAGATTTTTTCTTTAGGCTTAAAGGTAGATGTGCTGGTAAATGGGAACGGACAGGAAACGCAAGAGGATACAAAAGTTATTCAGGGCCCTGTTGATGCATTAATGGTTGCTATTAATTATTTGTACGAAGAGCGATATCCCGCGGTAAATGTAATTGCGAAGAAATTTGATCTGGAGAAGTTTGCCGGATTTGACGACAAAATTAATCTGGTGGTATTTACCGAAAGGGCAAAACATTATCCAATCAAATCAGGTTTTTCTGTTTGGAAACCTGCAGGAAGTGAATTCCTGATCCATGGCAACCGATATATCGAAGTAACCAACCTGGTGCAGAATGAAGAAGAAATTTTTGCTGTAGTTAAAGATGGCTTTGTAGAATTTACCTTTTCAGGACAACCAATTTTTATTAGCGAACCCATATGATTACCCTCAGAAAAGCAAAAGAAGAAGATATAGAAATTATCAGGGATATTGCCGCGGCAACCTGGCCCTCAACCTACCTCGATATTATCGGGCAGGCACAGATTGATTACATGTTGAATAAAATGTACAACAAAGGAGAACTCCTAAAGCAATTTATGGAAGGGCATATTTTCCTGATTGCAGAGGAAGGCGAGAAGCAGTTCGGTTTTGCAGGATATTCTATTATTGGACACGAAGAGCGTATTTACAAACTGCACAAGCTTTATGTGCTGCCCTCTGCACATGGCAAAGGTGTTGGGAAAATCTTAATTAACGAGGTTTTTAACCAGGTAAAAGATGCAGGGGGAAGTGCTTTACAATTAAACGTGAACAAACATAATAAAGCCAAAGATTTTTACTTAAAAGGAGGTTTTACCATTAAAGAATCGGTAAAACTTGATATAGGTGAAGGTTACTTTATGGATGATTATGTAATGGAATATAAATTCTAATTTATTCTTTTCAGGTTCAGGTAATATTCGCGGTCGCTTTTGTCAAAATGTTCTATGGCATAGCGCAGCATGGTACGGGGCATTGTTGCAGCATGTTTTTCTAAGAAAGCCATTAGCTGAACTTTATTTTTTGTGCCTGCCTGTCTGATCCAACCACCAACTGCTTTGTGGATCAGGTCTTCGCCATCATTTAAAAGGATTTCTGCTATACCAAAAGTATCGGTCAAATCGCCTTTACGGATAAAATAAGATGTGCTCACTATCGCTGTCCGGCGCTGCCACACATTTTCAGAAACGGCTAATTGGTATAAAATAGCTCTTGGTTTATCAAATAAATAACTACCCACTACAAAACAGGCGGCACGGTCTACCAGGTCCCAATTGTTAATCCGGTCGTGGCGGTCAAGGTAAAGTTCAAAAAGGGCTTTCTTTACATTTTCACTTGTTTTTTTATCCCTTGCCCGAAAATCCATTATGCTTACCGCGCCTGCCCGGTGTTCATGAACCGGGCTTTCTAACAGCTTTTCTATTTCCTGAACAGGCATGGCCAAAAAAGCCTTGGCCACTTCGAAAACCTGCCCCATCCGAACGCCAATAAACTGATCTTCTGCTCCGTAATCACCCTCCTCAGTTTTAAAATAACGGGTAATCTTTTCCAATTCTGCGTTAGATTGGTAGGGGCTTAATTTTTCAATAAAAGCAGCAGCTGTTAAATTTGCGGTTTGTTTGGAGATTTTCTCGACAGACATTATGCTCAGGTTTCCAGTTTAAATATACACAAAACAGAAAACCCGACCAGCATAATGTTGATCGGGTTTTCACAATTGAAGGGCTGAGTGTTAATTTTTCATCCGGCCTTGTTCCGCTTCGGTTCCCGTTGCACGGCGGCGGGCAGGTTTAATTTCATTTTTACCAAAACGATAGGTAAAACTGATTCTACCAATTTGAGTTTCATTTTTTTGATGTACAGAGTAAGTTAAACCCGGATAGGCACTTGATAAATTGTTTTCAGACATGTTAAATACATCTGATAAGGCCAATTTTAAACTTGCCTTTTTGTTAAACAGCGATTTACTCAAACCCGCATCTACATAATAGCGGGCTTTTAAACTTAGCGTTCCATAATCAAGCGGAGATTCGTAACTGCCATTTATTTCGGCCGTAAAACCATCCATAATGGTAAAGGTTTGTTGCGATTTAAATTGGAAAGATGTTTTTCCGGTTTTTAAAGCGCTCCCGGCCAAATCTGGTGATTTGAAACTGAGGTAAAAAACATTTAAGTTATTGTTGGTCTGCCACCATTTCGTAATCTGAACAGGCACATTTAAATTGGCGTTGTAGCTAATGTTGGTGGCAATATTTGCATTCGTTTGATATAACGATTGATTTGCTGCATCGGGCAAAATTACCTCTGCAATTACATCATTAACCCTGCTATAGCCAATTGAGAGCATATATTTTTGCAATAGTGTATAACTAAGCTCAAAATTGTGTGTATACTGTGGATTTAAAAAGGGATTTCCTTTGCTATAGGTAAATTCGTCTAAATAATAAATAAAAGGATTTAAAGCATCGTAACTTGGTCGGTCTATCCTCCTGCTATAAGAAAAACCTAACTGATTGTTTTTTGAAAGCGTTTGTTGAACAAATAATGTTGGAAAGAAATCCCAGTAATTTCGTTCTACAACGGTGTTTGTGGTAATCAGATTTCCTTTCGAATTGGTTTGCTCAACCCTTAGGCCAACCTGTACGCTGGTATTTTTAAACTGTTTGTTTATATTGGTATAAGCCGCATTTACATTTTCATCATATATAAACTGATTACTTCGTTTAACATCATTCTGCCAGGCATTACTTACGAATTCTTCTGCCTGCAGGTCATTGTCGGTTTTAACCCAGCTGCTTTTAACCCCGGCTTCGAGTTTAACAGTTTTGTTTAACGAAATGTTATAATCGATTTTAAATGCTTTGATATCAATGATCGAAGGGGTGTTGTTCCGGGTATACCTGATGGGGCGGATTCTGTCTCCATTTTGGAACCGGTAATCGTTTTCATAATTAGAACCATCATTTCCTTTGTATTTGGAATAATCTACATCTGCCGAGATTTCTGAACCCGCGGTATCCAGAACAGATTTATAATTTAAGTTATAAGAAACATTATTGTATTTGTTTGCCTGCAATGAATTGGTTATCAAGCTCGAATCTACCTGACTGAAAGATGGACCAATTAAAGTATTGTTTACCGCAGTTTCATTTCCATGGTTAAAATAACCGTTTACGAGTAACCCAATGGTATTTTTCTTATCAATAAAATAATCTAAACCTGCCTTAAAGTTATTGTTATATTGCTTTCTATTGCTCTCGCCAACCTGCATAAAGTAAGTATCTGGAGTTCCGTTCGAAATACGATCGATCGCTATCAGGTTGTCTCTTTCAAATTTACCATAATTGTAGTTGCCAAAAAGATTCAGTTTCTGAGTACGGTGATTGAGGTTTATACCGGTATTTGCCCTCAGGTTTTTACCATAACCCAGCGAGCCATTTACGCTACCATTCGTTCCACCGTTTTTATTCTTTTTGGTTTTGATGTTAATAATTCCTGAATTACCCGAAGCATCATACTTTGAAGAAGGATTGGTAATCAGTTCGATGCTTTCTATTTCCGAACTCTGCATATTGCGCAGTAGATTCGCCACATCAGCACTGCTCATGTAAGTCTGCTTGCCATCCAGTTGAATCAGCACACCCTGTTTACCCATCATCGAAATCTTATCATTCTGATCTACAGTTACGCCTGGTGCTTTTTGCAAAACTTCTAATGCGGTAGAACCCGTCATAACCGAACTATTGGAAACATTCATCACGATTTTATCCATTTTTCTTTCGATTAATGGTTTAGTTACAGCTACATTCACTTCTTTTAAATTTTGAGTGCTTGCGGTAAGCTGTGCGGTTCCGAAATCTACCTTTTGATTATCTTCTGTTAAAACGATGGTTTTACTTTTAAGCGTTTTATAGCCCATGTTACTGGCTTTATAATAGTAGCTCCCCTTGCCCGAAACATTAAAATTAAATGCGCCGTTCGGATCTGTAAATGCTGTTTTAACCACGCTCGAATCGGATGCTTTAAAGAGCACAACAGTAACATAATCTGCAGGTTTTTTGGTTTCATCTAAAATTACCCCACTGATGTTCGGTTTAGAGTTTGTTTGCGCAAAAGCCACTGTAACGCTAAAAAGGAGTGTAAGGGAAAGTGATATTCTGTATAGTGTTTTCATTTTTAGGTGTTTATTCTTAAAAAAAATGGGCAAAAAGATTTCTATACCGCATGTGCATGCGCTTTCAATTTAATTGCTTGCTTATTTTAAAGTTTAGCCCGGAAACGAAAGGTTTCCGCTTGTTTAGTTATAGGTAAGACGACCGTTTTTTAAAAAGGTTACAGGGATTTTGAAAAAGTCCGACGTCGGAGGTCCGATACAGAAGTTTAGGCGTTTAATTCCCTCTTCAGCCCTAACCTTGAGGATTATTTACCGTATAAATATAAATGACAATTTTTCTTTTATAGCGGAGGGGAAGATTTTTTAAGGAGCTTAGGCAATTAACCCAGTCCCACAAATAAACTAATGAAAGAGTGAACCAACAACGCAAAAAAGCCATAGACAAACAAGCTTATACCTGTGCATCTATGGCCTTAAGTTCCTGGGAAGAAATCTTTTATTTTACCCCAAGTACATCAACACCTTGTTCGAAAACAACATCAACAGGAATATTCTTTTTGGTCAACCGATCCAGATCTGTTTGAAGTTCTGTATGGATAACCGCTTTTTCTTTTTGTGCTTTTTCTACCGCAGCTTTATCGCCGTTACCCTGAAGGGTAAGAATGAATGCGCTTAAATCGTTCATGGCAGTTGCAAATTTTTCGAAATTTACTTTGTAAGTACCTTTAGCGGTACGCTCAAAAGCACCTTTTTCCTGGAAATAATTAAAGCATTGCATATTGGCTTTTCCATGCGCCTCAGAAACACCGAAACGAACAGAACGTAAAATACCGGCCATAAATGTGGTGTAATAATCTTTTATGTCGCCTTTCAGCTCACCCTTTTTAAGTAAGCCTGTTACCATATACAAGCCTAAAATATCGGCTTTGCCTTCTTCTAACCAGCTATACTGTTCTTTTAATGCCGCACGTACAAATCCTTTTCCGGTAATGGTTTTTTTAATCCCTAAACCATGCGCTACCTCATGAAACATTACGTTTGCAAAAAATGCATCAAACTTAATGTATTGCTGCTGATCGGCTTCAATTAATTCTTTTGAAATTGGCACCAGGATCTTATCAAATTTCGCCTGCATGGCATTTTTCAGCTGCGAACGGCGTGTTCCTTTTTCCTGTTGAATTTTTTCATCGTTCGGAAGATTAACGGCAATGGTTTTCGATCCGGCATTGCAGTCTCCTGCATAATAAACCACATCATATGCATTTAACTCAGAGTCGGTTCCAGGTGTTTCGGTTTTGTATTTCGCTGCAACAGGTAAGTTTTTCTGCAATTCAGGAAGCATTTTTACATACTTCGCCAAACGTTTGCTCCACTCTTTATCTTTGATTAATACATAAGCTTCGTAACTGGTACGGGCATTAAACAGTTTATCCTCATAATTTTCAATCGGGCCGATAATAATATCCAAACCATTGGTTTTCATATCTAACCAGGCATAATCACTTGCGGTAAAATTATCCGTTACCAAAGCATCGGCCCTTAAGTTTAAATATTTTTTTAAACCGGCATCTTCGGCAATTAAAGCAGCCTGTTTTAATAACGAACTTGCTTTTTGTAATTCTGAAGCAAATAATACATGATAAGGTACGGTTGATAATTTGCCCGTACTGTCTTTCTGAATAACTGAATATGCACCAAACTTATCAGCAAGGTCCGATTTCTCTATGGCTTCTTTGGTAATGCCGTAGGGATAAAAAGATGCGCCCTCTGGTTTGGCACCAACACCTTCAACAAAAGGTTTATCATTATTTAATCTATCCCAGGGGCCATAGTTGATGTTAACAAAATCGCGTGTTTTTTCATCTTTAATAGTTGCGAGCAAGCTGTCTCTTTGTGGGTAGGCTTGTTTCCAATATAATTGATCCATAATTTCTGCTGCCTGAATTAATAAAGGCAAAATTTTACGGTCGTTAACACTTAACTCATTAATATTGGTGGTTAATTTTACCCTTTCGTAAATAGGCAGGCGTTGTGCAACATAATTGGTCAGACTATCTTTTTGTACTACCACAGCCTTTTCATCTTTAGATTTATTATTGCCGGTACAAGAGGATAAGGCACCTACAGAAATAGCTACTGCCGATAAAAACAGGGTTGATTTGTATAAATTCTTCATATTAAAGTATATGGCTGCTAAATTAGTAAATTTTGAAAGCTTTGTATAAAGTTTGATGCATTGGGTGAAGTTTAAGATAACTTTGTAACTTCAACTTGCTAACAATTCATACCATGTTATTTCCCAGGTCATCAAAATCATTATCTATTTCCGCTTTTTCTCTTGTACTTATTTTATCTGCCTGCGGAAGCAGCAAATATGCTGCTACAGAAAAAATCTATAAGGAAAAGGCAAAGGATTTTTCGAAAATAATCAATACCACGCCACCAGCTGGTCAACTTTACGATTCATTAGGAGCAACAAACCAGGAATGGATTGGTTCTGTAAATTTTGGGATACGTAAACCAAACTTTGTGGTGATCCACCATACTGCGCAAGATAGTTTGGCACAGACCATAAAAACATTTTTTTCAACTAAGGCAGGTACGAGTGCCCATTACGTGATCAGCCGCGATGGTAAAGTAGTGCATATGGTAAACGACTATTTACGCGCAAACCATGCTGGTGTAAGTAAATGGGGGAAAGATACCGACTTAAACTCTTCATCGATAGGAATTGAATTGGATAATAATGGCTTAACTGACCCATGGCCTGATGCACAGATCAATAGCCTGCTAAAGCTGTTGGCCACTTTAAAGAAAACCTATGGCATCCCGACAGCGAATTTTATCGGTCATGCTGATATAGCACCTAAGCGGAAAAATGATCCTAAAAATTTCCCCTGGAAAAAACTCGCAGATAAAGGCTTTGGCTATTGGTATGATGATGTGCTGAAAAACCCGCCGGTAGATTTTAATACCGAAATGGCCTTAAAATATATTGGTTACGACACCAGTAATCTCCCTGCAGCCATCACGGCTTTTAAAATCCATTTTATCCAGAGTGATATTACACCGACTTTAACACCTGTGGATATATTGGTACTGTATAATGTGTATACGAAGTACTAAAGATGTAAAGTGTAAGAGGGATGATGGTTAAAGAGTCCGAAAGTCAGAGGACGGAGGTCCGAAGTCTTGTCGAAAAACATCTTGCGCACTTATCGTCTATCCTTTGAGAGCTTTGGGTTAGTGAAGGAATATCATATAGCCTCAACTCACTAATAACCAATAAAAAGCACAGACAAACAACGCTAATCTGTGTTCATCTGTGCATATCTGTGGCCAAAATGGCTAAATCTAATTCGGCTTCTTAAACGTATCTTTTAATGTAACGGTACGGTTAAAAACCAATTTATCTGCAGTAGAATCTCTATCTAAACAGAAATAACCCTTACGGATAAACTGATAGCGGCTTTCTAAATCTGCGTCTGCCAATGCCGGTTCGATGTAAGCGTTAGGTAAAACCGTCAAACTTTCAGGATTTAAGTAATCTTTAAAATCGCCTTCCTCAGCATCTGGTGTTTCAGAAGTAAACAACCGATCGTACAAACGGATTTCAGCAGTTTTGGCATGTGGAGCACTTACCCAGTGGATGGTTCCTTTAACATTTATGCCGCTGGTATCATTTCCACTTTTCGATTCTGGGATGTAAGTACAATGAATTTCGGTAACGTTTCCGTTTTCATCTTTCACAAAATCTTCACATTTAACAATGTAGGCAAATTTTAAGCGTACCATCGCACCTGGAGCCAAACGGAACCATTTTTTTGCAGGTACTTCCATAAAATCTTCACGTTCTATCCAAAGTTCGTTGCTGAAAGGGATCACTCGGGTGCCACCACCATCTTCAGCCTCCGGATTGTTTTCGCCGATCAAATCTTCTG
The DNA here is from genome assembly GCF_058801365.1 of Pedobacter sp. GW822-FHT03F06. Lineage (NCBI taxonomy): Bacteria > Pseudomonadati > Bacteroidota > Sphingobacteriia > Sphingobacteriales > Sphingobacteriaceae > Pedobacter > Pedobacter sp. GW822-FHT03F06. Next base: position 39,503 of record NZ_JBXANE010000005.1, on the reverse strand, counting down.
TTCCTTTTTCGTAATTTGTAATCACCAGTTTAATCGGATCTAAAACTGCCATTACCCGGTTAGCTGTTTTATTTAAATCTTCGCGGATACAAAATTCCAATAAACTCAGTTCGATTAAATTTTCGCGTTTTGCAATACCAATACGTTCGCAAAATTCGCGTACACTTTTCGGTGTAAAACCTCTCCTGCGCAAACCACTAATGGTAGGCATGCGCGGATCGTCCCATCCATTTACTAAGTTTTCGTTAACCAGTTGAAGTAACTTACGTTTACTCATCACCGTGCTGGTAAGGTTTAAACGTGCAAATTCATATTGTTTTGAAGGAAAAATCTCTAATTTTTCGATAAACCAATCATACAGTTCACGGTGCGAAACATATTCCAACGTACAGATAGAGTGCGTGATGTTTTCGATGCTATCGCTTTGTCCGTGAGCAAAATCGTACATCGGATAAATGCACCATTTGTTGCCCGTACGATGATGTTCGGCGTGTTTAATACGATAGATAATCGGATCGCGCATTAACATATTCGGACTGGCCATGTCGATTTTTGCTCTCAAAATATAAGCGCCATCGGCAAATTCGCCATTTTTCATTTTCGTGAAAATGTCTAAATTTTCTTCAATGCTGCGGTTACGGTATGGGCTATCCTGTCCTGGTTCTGTTGGCGTGCCTTTTAAAGCTGCAATTTCATCTGCAGAACTCTCGTCAACATAAGCCAGACCTTTTTCGATCAGTTTAACGGCAAAACCATACAGCTCATCAAAATAATCTGAAGCATATAATTCATTTTTCCAGTTAAAACCTAACCATCTGATATCTTCTTGCTGACTGTTTACATATTCTGTTTTTTCTGTTACCGGATTGGTATCATCAAAACGCAGATTGGTATAGCCGCCGTATTTTTGTGTTAGTCCGAAATTTAAGCATATTGCTTTCGCGTGGCCGATGTGTAAATAACCATTAGGTTCTGGCGGGAAACGCGTAACCAAAGTTTCATACTTACCACTATTTAAGTCGTTCTCAACAATTTCTTCAATAAAGTTCAATGACTTCTCTTCACTCATAAAAACCTGTAAATTAGGAATGCAAATGTAAAAAGATTGAGCGGATTTATACAATGATTATAGGTTTATTAGCCCATAGTTGATCGTTGATCGTCCAGAACTTCATTATAGTGCTGTGAAAGAACAAATATGTTCGTATTATAAGCTAATCCGCTGTCGAAAACCACGACTATGAACAATGAGCCGTAAACCATTATCTGCTTTTTCCCTATTTTTCAATTACCTAATAAAATCGATACATTTACGTCAACTTAATATGAATGATGAGCAAAGTATTAAATCGGCCTATCCGCGTTTTAGTAGCTAAAGTTGGGTTAGATGGCCACGACAGAGGGGCCAAAGTAATTGCAACTTCTTTACGGGATGCAGGCATGGAAGTAATTTATACCGGCCTGCGCCAAACACCAGAAATGGTGGTAAACACCGCGCTTCAGGAAGATGTTGATGCCATCGGGATTTCTATCCTATCGGGCGCACACATGACAGTTTTTCCAAAGATTATTCACTTTATGAAAGAAAAACAGTTAGATGATGTGTTATTAACAGGCGGCGGGATTATTCCAGAAGCAGATCGGTTAAAACTGGCAGATATGGGTGTTGGAGAGCTATTTCCTCCAGGTACAACAATGGCCAGTATTGTAGAATATATTCAGAATTGGGTTACAGAAAACAGAAATTTTTAAAGTATGGCATACCAGAATTTAATCTCAGAAATAAAAGAGAACATTTTATACGTTACCATTAACCGTGAAAAAGCACTTAATGCATTAAACAAAGATACTTTGGCTGAACTGGCAGATGTAATTGCTTTTGCAGGTAAAACCGATGAAGTAAGAGGTGTTATTTTAACCGGAGCAGGTGAAAAGGCTTTTGTTGCAGGAGCTGACATTAAAGAGTTTTCTGATTATAGTGGTAAACAGGGAGAAGATTTAGCAAAACGTGGTCATGAGCTGGTTTTTAATGCCATTGAAAATTCTTCAAAACCATTTATCGCAGCAATTAATGGATTTGCTTTGGGCGGAGGACTGGAGCTGGCCATGGCCTGCCACATACGCATCGCATCAGATCATGCAAAATTAGGTTTACCTGAAGTTACTTTAGGTTTAATTCCCGGTTATGGCGGTACCCAGCGCCTTACACAATTGGTTGGAAAAGGTAAAGCAATAGAAATGATTACGACCGCAAATATGATTACCGCTTTGGATGCAGAAAAAATAGGTCTTGTAAATTATGTTGTTCCACAGTCAGATCTAATTAGCAAAGCTGAAGAGATGCTGAATATTATTAAGCAACGTGCACCGCTGGCTGTTTCGGCTGCAATAAAATCTGTAATTGCAGCTGTAAATAATAGCAATGGATATGCTACCGAAATTGAAGAATTTGGCAAATGTTTCGAAACTGCCGATTTTAAAGAAGGCGTAACTGCATTCGTTGAAAAGAGAAAAGCAAACTTTTCTGGAAAATAACATATGTGTGTAGTATTAATTTGATATTTGGTGTAACGAAAGTGTTGCAAAAATTTTTCAATGCAATTTTTTTTGAGTAATTATGTTAAATAATTATTAACCCTAATGTGCTTACCACAAACGTATGGGTTTTTATAATAATAACGCTACTCATGAAAAAGAAGGTACTCATTGTTGACGATGAAGTTAGCATCGGTTTATTGCTATGCAATTTTTTAACTAAAAATGGATTTGAAGTTTCGAATGTAACAACAGGTAGAACGGTTTTGCAAATTCTTGAAAAAGAGAAATTCGATTTAGTATTATGCGATTATCGTTTGGATGATACCGATGGGAAAGAGATTTTAATCCATATTAAGGAAAACTATCCGGCAACTGCTGTGATTATCATTACAGGCTATTCGGATATTAAGCTTGCCGTGGAATTGATAAAACTAGGGGCTTACGATTATATTGTTAAACCGCTTTACCCGGATGAAATTTTAAAAACCATAAATAAAGCCCTTGAAACGCAAGAGGAGGTAACATCACCTAAAAATTTTGAAAGCACGGGAAGTAATGTTATTTACGATTTTCTAAATGGCCCGGAGTATATAAATGGTGAAAGCGATGCTTCAGCGCTTTTACTGAAACAAATCCAACTTATCGCACGAACAGGGTATACGGTCATTTTAACTGGAGAAAGTGGTACAGGGAAAGAATGTGTTGCTAAAACCATTCACCTAAATAGTTCGCGGGGCAAAGAACCTTTTATCGCTATGGATTGTGGTTCTTTAACAAAAGATTTAGCCGCAAGTGAATTTTTTGGACACGAGAAAGGGGCATTTACTGGAGCTGTTTTTACTAAAATTGGCCATTTTGAGCAGGCCAATGGGGGTACATTATTTCTTGATGAGATCGGTAATTTATCATATGAGATCCAGGCAACTTTACTCAGGGCAGTTCAAGAACGGAAAATAAAGCGGATTGGAAGTACAAAGGAGATTGATCTGGATGTGCGGCTTATTGTAGCTACAAATGAAAATTTAATAGAAGGGGTTCAAAAGGGTGTATTCAGGGAAGATTTATATCACCGCTTTAACGAATTTTCTATACATGTTCCATCATTGAAACACCGAGGCAATGATATCCTTATCTTTGCTGAGCATTTTCTGGCCACGGTAAACAAAGAATTGAATAAAAAGATTAAAGGCTTTTCTGATGAAGTGATGAAATGTTTATTAGCATATAATTGGCCGGGTAATGTACGTGAGCTGAAGAATGTTGTCAGGCGGATTGCTTTATTAACCGATGGTGATCGGATAGAAACCCATGTTTTACCATTGGAGCTTAGAATGACTGATTATACTAAGACACAGCCCGAAAAAAACATGCTTCTTTTGCCGCTAAAATTAAATAATGATAAATCACTTAATTTGCGAAATGCGGCTAAAGAAGCCGAATATATTGCTATTTTAGAAGTGCTAAAAGCGGTTAATTTCAACAAAACAAAGGCGGCAAAAATATTAAATATCGACAGAAAAACACTTTATAATAAAATTAAATTTATTGAGGTTGATGAAGGGATATAAATTTTAAATCTAGAAAAACAAAATCGGCCATTTTAGCATTTAAAGAATACCCCTTATTATCTAAATATGTCAGTATTCTCTTATAAGCAACGCAATAACATCAACCTGGTCATTATTATTGCGCTTGGGGTATTAATTGCGTATTCCTTGCAAAGTATTTTTAGTGCTATTTTAAGTACTTTGGTGCTTTACACGATCATGCGGCCGGCCTATATCCATTTGGCAGAGCATAAGGGCTGGAATAAAAGGGTAACGGCTATTTTCCTTATCACCATCAGTATCATACTCATTGTAATGCCTTTTTATGCATTAAGTAGCATGGTTATCAGCAAAATTTCGGAATTGAGGAACAATGAAGTGTTTTTCAGGAACCTGTTGGTTAAATTACAGCACCTTATTCCAGTTAAAATTAATCAAGACCTTATTCAGGAAGGGCTAAACCGCTTGGGGAATTGGGCTACCCAACTTTTCCCATCCTTAATATCGAGTGCAGTAAATATTATATTAAGTTTATTGGTCATGTACTTTTTACTCTACTTTATGTTAATTGAGCGAAGAAAATTCGAGTTTTCATTGATTAAATATGCACCTTTCAGAGAACAGAATGCACTTCGTTTTGGCGATGAAATGCGAAATACAACTTATGCAAATGTATTAGGACAAGGGCTGATTTGCCTCGTTCAAGGTTCGCTTTTGAGCCTTTCTTTTTATGTTTTGGGTTATAAAGATCCTGTATTTTGGGGGGTTATTACAACATTTATTTCTTTTGTGCCCGTTTTGGGGCCACCGGTTGTTTTTGTTCCAGCCGCGATTTTACAGATTGCGAACGGGAATAATTTTGCAGGCTGGGCCATGCTTATTTTTGGTTTCGTAGTTATCATCAATATCGATAATGTGCTCAGGTTTATCATTGCAAAAAAAGTTGGCAATATTCATCCCATAATTACAGTAATTGGCGTAATTATTGGTATCCCTTTATTTGGAATATTGGGCCTTGTTTTTGGTCCGCTACTATTATCTTATTTTATATTGCTCGTTAAGATTTACGAAACCAGTACGCTTGCATCAGAAAGATTGGAAAGAATTAAAACAAATAATGAGCATACGGAGTTATAAATATAGCTTAACAATAAATAATGTAGTAGTTTTATATTGTACATAATTGTTAAACCCTTAAAATACATTAATTATGAATGATAACTCAAAAGTTGTAGTTGCGCTTTTAGCAGGATTAGCTGCTGGTGCGGCTCTAGGAATTTTGTTCGCACCAGATAAAGGTGATGAAACCCGTGATAAATTAAGCCAATCTCTAAAAGACCTGGGCGATTCTATCAAAGATAAAGCTGCTGATGAAATTAACCACCTTGCCAGCTTAAAGGATAAAGTGGTAAGCTCGATCAAAACGAAATTAAGAAGCGTAGAAGAAGAATACAGTGACGACGTGGAGCACGCTTAATAAATAAAATATTGCATAGCCGGGCAACTGCCCGGTTAAATATCAATCTGAATTATGCAGGAAAATAAAGATAAAAGCATTGAAGATCTTGTCGATGATGCCAAGGGCTTTTTAGAGGCCAGGGTTGAGTATACAAGACTTTACCTGGTAGAAAAAGTCTCTAAAGTTTTTGCCGATTTAGTAACCAGTACCGCAGTTATTGTTTGTTTTATATTAGCCTTTTTATTTGGCTCAGTAACCTTGGCACTTTATCTGTCTGATCTTTTGGGTAGCTATGCCGGAGGCTTTGGTTGTGTTTCCTTGTTCTATATTCTATTGGCACTAGGTGTTTATTTAACTAAAGATAAGTATATCGAAAAGGCAATTATTAATGTAGCCATTAGAAGATACTTTGATAAACTTGCAGATAAGGAGGAAGATGAAAAGGTATAAAGACATCCGTAACCTAGAAGACCTGCAGACTAGAAAGTTAGAACTCAAGGTTGAATACACCCTTAAGCAGAATATGCTTAAATCGGATACGAAAGCCTATTTTAAACAATTTACCTTAGGAGCGCTGATAAAGCGGTATGCTACACCAAGTAACCTGTTTAAAGCCGACGAAAAATTAAATATTAGCGGAACTGCCATGTCGTTGCTTTTGCCCATGTTTATGAATAAAACCCTATTTAGAGGTGCTGGTTTTTTAACCAAAGCGGCTGTAGGCCTGGTTTCAGGAAAAATTGGTAAATCGCTTGATGCGGAACATTTATCGGCAATTTTTAATTCTGTGAAGAGTTGGTTGGGGAAAAAGAAAGAGAAAAAAGATAAAAAATTTATAGATTACGGCATTCCGCCTGATAGTGAAACATATTAGTTCAATGGTTCATTAGCCATTGGTTCATTCGTTAGCGTAGCGTAAAATGATATCATTAAAAAGCCTCAGAATTTAGAATCCTGAGGCTTTTTTGATTAAAAACTTAGCCTTTGTAAACCTTGTTTTATGACTGTGCTATTTCTGCTCGCAGCCCAATGAACCAATGACCAGTGAACTAATGAATCTATAAATCCGTTTTAATCTTCAATTCTTTCAATTGCTTCTCGTCAATAGTGCTCGGGCTATCGATCATTACATCTCTGCCTGAGTTATTTTTAGGAAAAGCAATCACATCGCGTATGGAATCTAAACCTGCGAAAATTGAGGTTAAACGATCGAAACCAAAGGCAATACCGCCATGTGGAGGTGCCCCAAACTCGAAGGCATCCATTAAGAAACCAAATTGTTTTTGAGCTTCTTCTGCACTGAAACCTAAATGTTTAAACATTAAGGCCTGTAATGCGCTGTCGTGGATACGGATCGATCCGCCACCAACTTCGGTTCCGTTGATTACCATATCGTAAGCATTGGCACGGACGTTTTTAGGGTCGGTATCCAATAAGGCAATATCTTCGGGTTTTGGCGAAGTGAAGGGGTGATGCATCGCATGGTAACGTTCTGTTTCCTCATCCCACTCTAAAAGCGGGAAATCCAATACCCAAAGGGCAGAGAATGTGTTTTTATCACGTAAACCTAAGCGGTTGCCCATTTCTAAACGAAGCTCATTTAACTGTTTACGTACTTTATCGGTAGAACCGGCTAAAATCAATAATAAATCGCCTTTTTCTGTACCGAAAGCTTCGCTCCACTGTTTAAGATCTTCTTCGTTAAAGAATTTATCTACTGAAGATTTAATGGTTCCGTCTTCATTATGACGGGCATAAATCAAACCTGTAGCACCAATTTGCGGGCGTTTGATAAAATCGGTTAATTCATCTAATTGCTTACGTGTATAGCTTGCAGCGCCTTTAGCATTGATACCCACTACCAATTCTGCATTGTCGAAAACCGGGAAGCCCTTACCTTTTACCAAATTGTTAAGCTCTACAAACTGCATTGCAAAACGGGTATCAGGTTTATCAGAGCCGTATAAACGCATCGCATCTGCATATTGCATACGCGGTACTTCCGGTAAGTCGTAGTTGCGTACTTCTTTAAATAAAGTACGGATCAGACCTTCGAAAGTGTTTAATATATCTTCTTGTTCGATGAAAGACATTTCGCAATCAATCTGGGTAAATTCAGGCTGACGGTCGGCTCTTAAATCTTCATCTCTAAAACATTTTACAATCTGGAAATAACGGTCGAAACCCGAAACCATTAACAATTGTTTGAAGGTTTGCGGCGACTGAGGCAAAGCATAAAACTCCCCTTCGTTCATGCGGCTAGGCACCACGAAATCTCTCGCTCCTTCTGGCGTAGATTTAATTAAAACAGGGGTTTCTACTTCGATAAAATCCAAAGCATCTAAATAACGGCGAACCGACTGTGCCATTTTATGACGTAAAACCAGGTTATTACGAACCGGATTACGGCGTAAATCTAAATAACGGTATTTCATGCGCAACTCATCACCACCATCAGTTTCATCATCGATCATGAATGGCGGTAATTTTGCTGCATTTAAAATCTCCAAAGCAGAAATTTTAATCTCCACATCACCGGTTGGCATTTTTGGGTTTTTGTTGCTTCTTTCTACAACGGTACCAATTGCTTTAATTACAAATTCGCGACCTAATGAACGTGCTGCTTCGCAAAGTTCGCGATTATCGTCCATGTTAAAAACCAACTGAGTAATGCCATAACGATCGCGGATATCGATAAAAGTCATACCGCCTAAATCTCTTGATTTTTGTACCCAACCACATAGCGTAACACTTTCGCCTAAGTTATTTAGGTTTAATGCACCACAAGTTACTGTTCTTAACATATATTGTAATCTAAATTGAGCGGCAAAAATACCGATTTTGTTTTAAACTTTAGAGTAGAAGATTTTATGTTTTTTCTATCAAATGAAAACATCTAAAACTGCTATTTCTTTTTGGGTAAAGAATCTACGACAGTAATCTTTTTGAAAAGCATAAATGAAAACAGTTTATTATCATCGCTAGGAACGCGATAAACACCTTTAGATTTTAAAATATATGCTGAAATTGCGGCCATATCCCAACCATCCACTATATCAGCAGACCATTTTGCCGTTAAAAGATTTTCAAAACCTCTTTTAATACCATAAGCTCTAACTCTTGATATTTCTTTTTTTACATTTTCTTCTATCGAGGAATTACCCCATGCCCATAGCCAGGTATTTGATCTTAATGATACAGATCCAACTTCCTCATAGTCAATAATAACTTTCTGTACACCCTTATTGCTAAATATGAGCTTACCGGTTGATTGATCATAATCCCATCGTTCATATTCGCCAATCTTATATTTGTCTTGGCAGTAGGCTTGTTGGTTTTTAAGATATTCACATGAAATTTTAGAAAGCTCTTCAAATGAAACCGTATCCAAAAGTTCGATCTTTGTTGAAGAAGATTTATTATTGCAACTTGTTAAGAAGACTACAAGTACTAAACTATATAACTTTAATATTTTTATCATTCAAAATGAGCGTTAATACTTTTCCTCTAAGGTAATTTCAATAGCGATTACTTTCCATTCGCCTTTAATATTTTTCCAGTGGTAGATTTCTTCTGTCTGGATGGTTTGTTTTTTAGAGAAAATAAGCAGATTAGGTTTTAAAATGACTGATTTCCGGGCTATTTTTTCGGTAAAAACTTCGTTTTCAAAAGAAGATTTAATGCGATAATAGCTGGTGTGGATTTCCTTAATATGGCCAAAATACTTTTTTAAATCGATTGTATAATCGCGTTTATTAAGCGCTATACCTTCTGCAGGAGTATAAGTTATGCTGTCATCAAACATAGCCGTATAGGCCGTTACATCCTTACTTTCTAAAGCCTGATCTGCTTTTTTGTGTAATTCGTTTATTGCTGAAATGATTAAATCGGTTTCCATGGCATGAAGTTAATTGTTTGTTTCAGGGATTTCAAATTTATGATGGTCAGGTAGTTGATTTTCCACAAATATCAAAACACGAAAATGCTTGTTTTGTATTGAGTATAAATTATTTTTAGGTTTTTGAAACGAAAGGTTAGTATTTCATAGATACTGTAGTCCCGCCATTCGCTTTATCCCGATTGAAGAAATCGGGATGTTCGCTGCTGTCGGGTTTAGTTAACAGCGGCTTGCTTCAGGGCACCAAACTTTGTTAAATAAACCTGATTGTCGGGAAGAGCTTCCGATCCTTTACCGATAAATCGGCACTAAATTAGCATCGGAACTCGTACCAAAAAGCAGGGCTGAAATTGCCAAAAGGATGGAACCACTCATTTCCTATTAATAATAAAATGTTTTTAGGAAATGACAATAGGTATTATAGTCCCGACAGCGGTTTGCTTCAGGGCACCAAACTTTGTCAAATAAACCTGATTGTCGGGAAGAGCTTCCGATTCTTCATCGGAACTCGTACCAAAAAGCAGGGCTGAAAAAGCCAAAAACACAGAACCACTCATTTCCTATTAATAATAAAATGTTTTTAGGAAATGAAAGGACAATATTTCATAGGTACTGTAGTCCCGCCATTCGCTTTATCCCGATTGAAGAAATCGGGATGTTCGCTGCTGTCGGGTTTAGGTACAGTGGTTTGCTTCAGGGCGCCAAACTTTGTTAAATAAACCTGATTGTCGGGAAGAGTTTCCGATCGTTCATCGGAACTCGTACCAAAAGCAGGGCTGAAATTGCCAAGAGCATAGAACCACTCATTTCCTAGTCAATGTAAAAACACTTTTTACGGGATGAAGAAGTTATTTTATGCTTCGCTCCTGAGCATAACAGCACATTTGATTTCTAATCTTAACACTGTATTAACATATTTCTAAACTTTTTTCTACCTTGATGCAACGTTTTAAAATCCCTTATGTCTTATAATCAGAATATTCGAAATTTTGGAAGCCGTATACATCGATAAAAACCTAGAGCTAGTAAAAAAATGCATGCAGGGCAGCCGCGCAGCACAGTTTGAATTGTACAAGCTGTATGCAAAGGCCATGTATAATGTGGCGCTGCGCATTTTAAATTACGAAGAAGAGGCAGAAGATGTTTTGCAGGAAGCATTTTTAGATGCTTTTACCAGAATTGTAGATTTTAGGCAGGAAACCACTTTCGGACTTTGGTTAAAGCAGATTGTGATTAATAAATCCATCAATTATTTACGTAAACGTAAGATGGAGTTTGTAAGTACCGATGAGCTATCGGAAGTGCCTGATGAGGATAGTTTTGACGACAGTGAAGTACGGTTGCAAGCTGATGAAATTAGAACAGCCATTACCGAATTGCCAGATGGCTATAGAGTAGTATTGAGTTTATACCTTTTAGAAGGTTACGACCATGAGGAAATTGCACACATTTTAAAAATAAGTGAAAATACAAGCCGAACACAGTACATGAGGGCGAAAAAGAAGTTAAAAAGTATTTTAGAACAGAAAGGGATGAGAGATGAATAATAGATTAGAAACCTTTGTAAAGGAAAACCGTAGAGCTTTCGATGTAATGGAGCCATCTGCAGGACTTTGGGCAAAGATTGAACAGGAATTAGACAACAAAAAGAAAAAAAAGCCGGTAAAGCTGTATTTATGGATGAGTGCAGCAGCAGCTATCGTGGTGGTTTTCGGTTTAGCCTGGTTATACGTAGGAAAATTACAAAACAAAGATTTAGAAATAGCCGACGTTAGCGCTTCATATGCCAAAAAAGAAGTCCACTTCGCAGGTTTAATTACCGAAAAAAGAGATAGTTTGGCCATTTTCGCTTCTGCGAATCCAGAATTGTACAAAAAATTTACGGCCGATCTGAAAAAGCTTGATGAAGATTACGAAAGATTAAAAGCAGAGCTGCCAACCTCGCCCAACCAAACTTTTGTGGTAAAGGCCATGGTTAAAAACCGCGAAATACAACTGCAGTTATTGAAACAACAATTATTAATTATTAACCAGGTTGACGACTATAAAAGGGTTAACCAGATTTAAACCAAGTTGAAACAGTAGCCAGGTCTGTCTCGATACTTGATTCCAGATACTTATTACTGGTAGATACGCTCACCACATTAAATTGCTTATTGCCAGCCGGCAGGTTTTAAGCCATTAATGTTTAACAATTAACAACATGAAAACAATAAAAATATTTTTAGCCTTTATGGCTTTAATCGCCGTAAAAACCTATGCACAAGAAGTTGCGGTAAATAGTCCATCAGATAAGGTAATTGTCGAAAGTGCAGCAAAATCTTCAACACTGGCGATGGTCGTAAATCACGTAACATACAATCAAACAGGCAGTGATGCCGAACGTTCTAAATCTTTTAGCAAGAGTTTTGGTGTAGACAATAACGACAAAATTAATTTAAACAACCAATACGGATCGATCACGATTAAAACCTGGGATAAAAAAGAAGTACGTGTTGATGTAGATATTAAAGCTTATAGCAGTTCGGATAATGATGCGCAAAAACTGATTGATGGGATAAGCATTGATGCGAATAAAAACGGTGATGTAGTTACTTTCAGAACGAACATGGGCGATAGAAACGGACGTTATGGCCGTGGGGTGAAAAATGGAGTAACCACCTGGCGGAGGGAAGTGAAAGTAAATTACGTGGTGTATATGCCAGCGGTAAACCCATTAACGGTTTCACAAGAATATGGCAACGTAGAATTAGGTAATTTTTCCGGTCCAACTTCTTTAAAGGTAGAATATGGCAATCTGGTTGCTGGCAATTTAAGCAATGTAAATAACTACATCAATGTTCAATATGGTAAATGCGATATCCAGGATCTGAATGCTGCAGTGGTAAAACATGAATATAATGGCCCTGTAACCATTGGCGCTGTGGGTACTTTACAGCTTGATGCCGAGTATGTTGCGGTAAACATCAACACCATCAGGAGATCGGCTGATATTAAAGTGCAATATGGTAAAGGTTTAACTATCGGCACTATTGGCGGCAATCTACTTTTAAATGCAGAATATGCCAAAGTAAACATCAACACGGTTAAAGGAAATACGGTTGTTAAACAGGCCTATGGCGATCTAAATATTGCATCAGCGGGTAAAATTGCGGTAAATGCTGAATATTCGAATGTTACCTTGGGTACATTAAATGGTGATGCCAACATCAATATGGATTACAACCGCCTTAGCGTAAACGAAATTACCCCAGCTTGTAAAAACTTCACCTTCGGTGGCGAATATGTAAGCATTGGGCTGGGCTTTGCAGACCGTTATAATGCCAATTTTAATGTTTCTACTTCGTATGCCGGCTTTAAATATGGCTCAAACGTAACTTCAAATCTGGTAAGTAAAGATGATGAAACCAAAAAATATACGGGTAAAATTGGTAGTGGCGGTGCTGCAAACGTATCTATTAAAACCGAATATGGTTCAGTTACCTTTAAATAAAATTTTCAAAACCAAACAAACTATAAAGTCCTGCCAAATTGGTAGGACTTTTTTTGTTCGATATCGGATATGCAGTGTCCGTTTACGAACACCCTGTTTTTTCAAAAGCCCATAATTTTAATGTCAGGGAGGATTTGTCAAGTGGTATAAAAATTGAAACAAAATCTTTTAGATAAAACAAATGATATGAAGAAAATTCTTTTATTGATGCTCTTTCCTATGGCTGTTTTTGCCCAGTCGAATAAATTAACAAAAGCCGACAAAATTTACGGGTTATCAAAATTTTGGCAGGAAGTAAATTATAACTTCGTTTATTTAAACAAAGTAGATCGTATTAAATGGGATAGCACCTATAAAGCATTGATTACTTCGATTCCCGAAACCAAAACGGATTACGAGTACTATCACGAAATGCAGCGGTTTTGTGCAATGCTTAAGGATGGGCATACCAATATTTATATGCCAAATGGTAAAGATTTTGAGCCAATGAATACCATGTTTGGTGATTATCGCCTCTTTATCGAAAACGTGGAGAATAAAGCGATTATTACACATGTTAATTTAAGCAAAAAGGACGAAATTCCTGTTGGAAGTGAAGTAATAGAGGTGAATGGAAAACCAACCGCTAAATACATAGCTGAAGATGTTGCACCTTATATTTCTTCCTCTACCGATTATGTTTTACAAGACTGGAGTATAAGTAAACTGCTTCAGGGACCTGAAGGAAGTGAGTTCGAAATCAAAATCAAAAAACCAAGGGGACAAATTTTAGTTTTAAAATTGACGCATAAACGCACCGAGGAAAAGGAAGTTTTTCCTGCATTTCCTGCAGCATCGTCGCTGTTGGATTTTAAATGGTATCCTAATAAAGTCGCTTATGTTGCGCTGAACTCTTTTGGAGATGAGAAAATAGATTCTCTTTTTATCACTAAGCTCCCGGAATTATATGAAGCCAAGGCAATAATAATTGATTTAAGGAATAATGGAGGGGGGAGTACCGGGATTGGAAGTTACATATTGAAATACCTTACCAATGATAGCCTGCTTTATGGATCCCGTTATTCTACCAGGCAATTAACCTCGGCTTTTAAGGCCTGGGGGAAATATACTTCTGCCAAGGATACGGTAAACAGCGAATGGAACAAAAAGGCACTCTTAACCTATCAGGATAATTATTTTTACAATTTAGATTACTATCCACTGAAAAATAGGCTTTCGGCAAAGCGTATTGTAGTCCCAACGGTACTGTTAATTGGCCATAATACTGCTTCAGCAGCTGAAGACTTTTTGATTTATGCTGATAACCAAAAACACATGACGAAAATCGGCAGAAATTCTTTTGGCAGTACAGGACAACCTTACTTGTTTGATCTTCCTGGCGGAGGAAGTGCAAGAGTATGTACCAAAAAGGATACTTATCCCGATGGGCGTGAATTTGTAGGCAAGGGTGTAAAACCTGATATTGAGGTGATTCCAACGGTAAAGGATTTTATAGCCAATAAGGATGCAACCCTGAATACTGCAATTGATTACCTCAATAAAAAGCTTAAATAAGCAAATGCATTTAACTTCCCTTAATAAAGATAGGTTTGTTATCTGAGCCTGTCGAACGACCTATTTAAATACGTTTTAAGGTGTTTCGATAGGCTCTCCATAGGAGTCCTTTGGACAACATGACAGTATTTGAGGTGAAATGCCTTTGTGATACGCCCTCTTTTTTATATTTAGCACTGATGAAAATTTACCTTATTCTATTGTTCTCTGTTTTTTCTTTCACCTCATTGGCTCAAGATGGCCCTGTTAAATGGGCTACACAGGAAACTTTTTTTGAAGATTTAACCGGTAAAGATTTACCTCCTTTTAACGGTTTAACCATCAATAAACAACAACTCTCCAATGCTGATTTAAAAAATCAGGTAGTGGTAATTAACTTTTGGTTCGAAAAATGCCCGCCCTGCATAGCCGAAATGCCCGAATTAAATAACCTGGTAGCTAAATATGGCAAAAAGGCTGTACGGTTTATCGGGATTACCCATGATAGTCCCGCCAGCGCCAGGCGTTTTCAGAAACGAAATGGCTATAAATACGAAATTGTATCGTTGAGCAAAGACGAGATCAGAAAACTAAATATTAATCACGGTTTTCCGTCGAATGTATTGGTTGGAAAGGATGGAAAGATCATTTACGCTACTGCTAATATTTCCTTTTCTGACCCACAGTTTAAAACTAAATCGGTACTTTTTGAGGAGAATTTAAAATTTGCATTAAAAAGTAATTAACAGCCCTGAAATCAAAGGTTGAAAAATTAAGCCTTAGTAATAAAGGGCATTAAATTTTATTCATCCACATTAATTTCCTACTTTTCTATCACACTCAGTGTTAGCTTATGGATTTAAAAGAAAATTTCAGGCCTTTTGTTGTTTGTGCTGCTATTGTTGTATGGTTTTCCCTGGCACTTCAATTCCATGTAAGTTTACAGCTTTTGAATAATGATTATCCTGCAACACTCAAGGTATTTTTATCATATTTTACGGTAATAACCAATATTATCGTAGCCATTTGCTTTACCCGCTTATCTTTTGTTAAACGAGCTGAATCAGGGAATTTATTTACTCAGGCATCTACTTTAACCACAATAACGATCTACATTGTAGTGGTAGGGCTAATTTACAATATGGCCCTGCGTGGTTTGGCATCGCCTGTGGGTTGGGCCAGATTGGCCGATGAGCTTTTGCATGTGCTAAGCCCTTTGATCTTTTTATTTTTCTGGATTTTCTTCGTTAAAAAATCAACATTGCAATACAGGCAGGCCATCACCTGGCTAGCTTATCCATTGCTTTATGTCGTATTTATTGTGGTTAGGGGTTATCTGATTAATAAATACCCATATCCATTTATTGATGTCGTACAACTGGGTTATCCAAAAGCCATTCTGAATGCGATTGTGATCCTGTTTATCTTCTAGCTTTTATCTCTTTTGTTCATACTTATAGGTAAGAAAACCGTTAAAGTTTAAAGGACATATTCGTCATTAATCGGCTTAACGGGCTCTGGAATCTCGTCTTCTTCGAGCATTTGCAAAAGATTGATCTCTATCGTCCTCGTAATCTGGTTAAGCGGAACACCTGCTGAATTGTTTTCGAACGGATTAACGAGGCTCATTCCATTAATCTGCGTAGATACAAATACGAAACCGATTAACCAGCCCAAAAAAATGGCTGCTGGCCCTGCATCCTGACTGATTACCAGGGTAAATGTGACCACAAATAACCAGATAAACACTTTAGTTAAATAGGTATAGGTGGTAGGGAATATGGTATTTTTAATACGCTCGTTCATGCCCATCGAATCAGAGAACCGGGTTAACATCTCGTTAATTTCGATAAAGCGAAAACCATCAATGGCATTAGCTTTAGATAATTTCTGTAAATCTCTTGATTGTATATTTAAAATCGCATTATGCGCATTGTTATGTTTTTTTATTTCTTTTAAATCTGCTTCAGATAAATATTTGGTGTAAATTTCGTCTACAGTGTTTCTTAAGTTGGCCTTTAGTGCATACAAAAAGGCAATGTGCCTGTAAATCATCCGTTTTACACTTTCATCGTCTTCATCAACATAATTGATCAATGCCCTTGCAAAAGAACGGGAATCGTTTACCAAAGCGCCCCATATTTTTCGGGCTTCCCACCACCTATCGTAAGCCTGGTTATTGTTAAAACCGATAAAAAAGGCGATAGCTGTACCTAAAACGGTTGGAATAATGGATGGAATGGAGAAATGATGTGCAATTAAATACTCGCGTACAAAGTAAGCCGCGGTACAAGAGGCAATCATGATCAGATCAACATGCCATGTATTTCTTAAAATTCTACTTAACCTGATGTTTTGTATTAAAAGCATATAATTTGAATGGTAAATAAATTCGTTACGGATGAAAATACAAAACTAAAGCCAAAATGTTTGATAATGTAACAAATTAATTGACAGACAGTACAGGTTGCCGATTGTCATGCAAATGTTTATCTTGGGAAACCAAATATTCTTATTTCTTATGAGCGACACTTTACCCAAGAACAATATCTTTAAAGTAATCGGTGCATCATCGTTAGGCACGCTGATTGAATGGTATGATTTTTACATTTTTGGTAGCCTTGCAGTTATCATTGGTCATCAATTGTTTCCAGAAGATGCAGGGGCATCCGCCCTGATCAACACTTTGGCTATTTTCGCAGCAGGTTTTATTGTTCGTCCATTTGGCGCATTGGTTTTTGGCAGGCTTGGCGATTTAATCGGCAGGAAATATACTTTTTTGCTCACTTTGGTGCTGATGGGTGGATCGACATTTTTTATCGGTTTAATTCCCTCTTATAAAAGCATTGGTTATGCTGCACCTATTTTGGTTTTAATACTAAGGCTGATTCAGGGATTAGCCCTTGGCGGTGAGTATGGTGGAGCTGCAACTTATGTGGCAGAGCACGCACCTAAAGATAAACGGGGCTTTTTTACCAGCTGGATCCAAACTACCGCAACTTTGGGTTTGTTCCTTTCGCTGGGGATTATCGTAATTACAAAGAATATTTTAGGTGCTGAAACTTTTGGCGATTGGGGCTGGAGAATCCCATTTCTGTTATCGATTGTACTGGTAGTGGTTTCGATTTATATCCGGATGAAAATGCACGAATCGCCCATGTTTTCTAAATTAAAGGCTGAGGGAAATGTATCGAAAAATCCGCTAAAAGAGAGTTTCAATAACAAAGCGAATTTTAAGATGGTACTTCTGGCATTATTTGGTGCGACCATGGGGCAAGGGGTAATCTGGTATACGGGGCAGTTTTATGCGCAATCATTTTTAGAAAATACCTGTAAATTGGATTTTAACGACTCGAGGTATATTTTACTTTGGGGAATCGCTTTTGCCACGCCATTTTTTGTGGTTTTTGGTGCCTGGAGTGATAAAGTTGGCCGGAAATGGATTATGCTGAGCGGTATGCTTTTGGGCATCATTTTTTATCGTCCAATCTATCAAACATTTTTAGATGATACCGATTATACAAAAATTGAACAGACTGATGTTTTATCGGCTAGCCCAGCTCCCGTAACTTCTGTTTTAATTGCGAATTCAACCGATAGCTTGCGAACAGTTTCTACTAAAATAATGCTTAGAAACGGTGCATCCTTTAACAAGGTGCAAACCGATACGGTTTCTGCGACCAAGGGAATTCTCTTAGGCAAAGAAGTTATAAAAGATAAAGTTTTGCCTACGCCGGTATTCTGGAAATTTGTTGGCTTAATCTTCTTCCAGATTTTGCTGGTAACGATGGTTTACGGACCTATTGCAGCTTTCCTTGTTGAGCTGTTTCCGACTAAAATCAGGTATACCTCTATGTCTTTGCCTTATCATATCGGCAATGGTGTTTTTGGAGGGCTTGTGCCTTTTATTGCAACACTAATTGCAAGCTTTTCAGGCTCTACACCACTATCAGGTCTATGGTATCCGATAGGTATAGCTGCGTTGAGCCTGGTTATTGGCACAATTTATTTATCGAATAAAAGAGACGAAAATATTAACGACTAGATACGAAGAAGATGAATACGTTAAAGAAATTTTTAGGATTGGTTTGGATGGTTTTAGGGCCATTAACAATGACTTTTTTGTTTATTCAGGCGATAGATAAAGTGGGCCTGACCCATTCGGATATCGAACGTACCAATACCATATTGCAATGGGCAATTATCCTGTTTATTTTCCTCCCGATCAGTTTAGGATTGATGATATTTGGCTTTTATGCCTGGAAAGGAGAGTACGATCGCCTGCCCGAAAGTTCGGAGGAATTGTAATTTATAATTAGTAGGGTAATATCTTTTTCTTAGTGAGTATTGCGGTTGATGTTTTTTAATTCATTGTAAACCAACTGCGCAACTGCTTTGGCACCTTCTGGCTGGAAGTGGGTATTATCTTTTTGCCCTTTTGGATAAGCCTCGTATTTGGCTGAATCTAAATTCATAAAGTAATGTTTGCTTACAAATTCACTGCCTTTTGTCGTGAAAAATGTTGCTGAGATTGAAGTAAGATCGATTACCGGCGCATTTAATTCTTTGGCTACATCTTTCACTGCCTGTGGATATTCGCCATGTGCGCTTCCCAATTTGCCATCTTTCCATGGGTAATTGCGGGTAACCGGGGTGATCAGGATCGGTACAGCACCTTTTGCTCTTGTTTCTTTCACGTACATTCTTAAAAAATCTTTATAGCCCGGAATATCAACATAACGTTCAGGTTTATCTTTCGCGGCATCGTTGTGCCCAAACTGGATCAATACCAGGTCGTTCTTTTCCAAGGTTGATAAAACTTCTTTCCACCTTCCCTCTTCAAAAAAAGTTCTGGTACTTCTTCCCCCCTTTGCTTTATCAATAACCAAAGCGCTATCGCTTTTAATCAGCCTGTTTAATTTTTTTAAGCTGTCTTTTGTTAAGAATTGTTGAAAAACCTGCCCCCAACCTGTAATCGGATACTTTTTCTGTAGATAACCTTCATCTAAAGTATAGTCTGCTACGGTAGAATCGCCGATTAAATAAATTTTAACAGGTTTGGGTTTTACAATGAAAGACATCAGTAAAACGGTGCCAAGGGCTGCGATAAGGTATTTATGTTTTTTCATCTTGTTATTTTAATGCTTGTACACGGAACCAATCATATTCGGCAATTCCTGAATCATTGGTTTGGGTATCTCTGGTGGCAAATATTCCCATTTTTGCGCCGATCCATTGGCCTGCGGTGGCCTGGAACTCATCTCCTACATCCGTAAAACGGTTACCATCTTCACTGTAACTAAACTGGCATTTTGCACCAGCAGTAACTTTAACCCTGAAATATACCGAACCCGATTTTAGCTTGGCAATTTCCTTTTCATTTTCGGTTTTTCCCTTGTCGGCACTTTGGCAAACACCGTGCGTAAGGTACAATCCGTCTTTTTTGCTTTTAATGCTAATCTGCGCGTAACTTCTCCCCATCACCGCTAAACCCGTTTTTTCGTTTTCCAATTTTGGGTTAGGTTTAAACAAGAGTTTTGTTGTTGCCATAAATTCATCTGCAGGGAATTTCTGCATCAACAAGTTCGGAACCTCCCAAAGGTTTTTGGCATCGTCAGGAATTTTCGAAGTGTATAACTTTAATAACCCCCTGCCTGCATCAGTAAATAACCAGGTAGGCTGCGGATTGGCCTGCCATTGCCATTGCAAGCCTAGTTTTGAAGTTTCAAACTCATCACTCTCTATCGGCGTTTCAATCGGATAAACCTTGCCCACATTTGGTTTTTTATAGGTGATAACCGGTTCGCCTTTACCGTCGCCATCTGCATCGAGCCCGATAACAGGCCAGTTATTGACCCATTTCATCGGCTGCAGGTGAACCACGCGGCCATAAGCATCTTTATCCTGAAAATGAAGAAACCAATCTTCGCCTGTTTGCGTATTTACCCAGGCGCCCTGATGAGGGCCATTTACCGAAGATTTCCCTTGATCCATGGCTATCTTTCTTTCATATGGTCCGTAGATATTTTTACTTCTCAGAATCAATTGCCAGCCTGTAGAAACGCCCCCGGCTGGTGCGAACAAATAGTAATAGCCGTTGCGTTTATAAACTTTTGGCCCTTCAATGGTTGGATCGAGTTCGTGGCCATCGTACACAATTCTGCCGGTTTCTGTAGCTTCTGATCCATCGCTGCTTAATGGCATAATGGCCAAAACACTTTTTATGCCCGCACGGCTGCCTGCGTAGGCGTAAGCGAGGTAAGCCTTGCCGTCTTCATCCCAAAATGGACAAGGATCAATCAGTCCTTTACCTGCGGCAACCAATTTTGGCGCAGACCACGTCCCTGTTATGGTTTTAGCCTTTGTCAAATAAATCCCAAAGTCAGGGTCGGGATAATAGATATAGAATTCGCCATTGCGGTAGCGGATAGAAGGTGCCCAAACGCCATTACCATGTTGTGTTTTTTCGAAATGCTCAAACGGAGGCTGGCGTTTTAAGGCATGGCCGATTATTTTCCAATTCACCAAATCTCTCGAATGCAGGATCGGCGAGCCTGGGATAGCATCAAAACTGGAGGCGATCATATAAAAATCATCTCCCACCCGGATAGCGTCAGGGTCAGAATAATCGGCGTTGATAACGGGATTTTTATAGGTTCCATTACCTAAGTCAGAAACCCAAACTTTAGATGTGAACCCACTTTTTGGAGTGGGTTGGGCAAAGGTATTTATGCTAAAGCTTAAAACGAGGATTAAACTAAATAGATGTTTCATTATACAATGATGTTATTAATATTTGGTCAGTAATAGCTCACAAACAAGATGCTGAACAAGTTCAGCATGACGCCTTGGGTAATAACAAGATTAAGTTTTTTTTTATTTTTAGGCAAGTTGTTATTGTGCAATCGTTCCCGACATCGTTTGCAATGTTTAATCTTTAAAAAACTTCTTTCTGATGAATATTAATGTTTAAAATTGTTCATCATATATTTTAAAAACACGGCTGCGTTACAAAGTTTATACTTTTACGTGGCCGATTTTAATTTAAGCCTAACCAAATTGATATGAAAGCAATCATTCTATTCTTTCTTGCAACGATTTCCTTTGTTGCAAATGCATTTGACGTTAAATCCGATTTTGTGGTAGCCGCCGATGGAAGCGGAAACTTTAAAACGGTACAGGAAGCGATACATGCGGTACCCGATTTCAGGAACAAAACAACCATAATCTTTATCAAAAAAGGTATTTATAAAGAAAAGCTAATCTTGGCCGCCTCTAAAAAGAATGTGAAATTTATTGGGGAGAACCTTAACGAAACCATTTTAACTTATGACGATTATGCACAGAAGAAGAATGCTTTTGGCGAAGAAAAAGGTACTTCGGGCTCTTCTAGCTTTTATATTTACGGCGAAGGTTTTTCTGCAGAAAACATCACTTTCGAAAATTCATCGGGTCCGGTGGGGCAAGCCGTTGCGGTTTGGGCTGGGGGTGATAAATTAATTTTTACCAACTGCAGGTTTTTAGGCTTTCAGGATACACTTTATACCTATGGTGGCAACAATCGCCAATATTATAAAAACTGTTACATCGAAGGAACGGTAGATTTTATTTTCGGAGCTTCTACAGCCTGGTTCGAAAGCTGTACTATTTTTTGTAAAAAGGCGGGTTATATCACCGCGGCATCAACTGCCGATACTACAAAATTTGGTTATGTATTAAACAAATGCAAAATCAAAGGAGATGCACCAGCCAATAGTTTTTACCTGGGCAGACCGTGGAGGCCTTATGCAAAAGTTGCTTACCTCAACTGCGAGCTGCCAGATTTAATCCGCCCTGAGGGCTGGAACAACTGGGGCAAAGAGAGCAATGAGAAAACGGCCTATTACGCTGAATATAAAAGTACTGGAAAAGGCGCCGATCCAAAAAGCAGGGTAAATTGGGCGCATCAATTAACCGATGAGGAGTATAAGGACTACATTTTGGAAAACGTTTTCCGTGGATGGGATCCAGAGATGAAATAGGAGTATTAAGTTGCTGATATACAGCTATTAAGCGCGTTATTGTGACTGCCTTTTTGCCTCGTTTTCCGGTAACGATTGCATAGATTTCTCTTCTGTTTTAAGTGCAAACAACGTACACTTGTTATTACAATAACCAAGTATAATTTAACAGCGCAAATAATGAAACATATTTCTGGTCGTTTATGCCATATTAAGGTAGCTCTGGCATGCTTAATTTTATCTTCTGCAAGTGCTGCTATCGCGCAACAAAAGCAAGCCTTACCCGTTATCCAGCAGGTTAAATTTAAAAAAGATACCACTAGTATTACCAGCTTTGGAGCAAAGGGTGATGGGATTACCTTAAACACGCAAAGTATCAATAAAACCATAGCCAGTGTAAGCCAAAAAGGTGGTGGTGTGGTTTTAATTCCCTCAGGCTTATGGTTAACTGGTCCTATTGAGTTAAAAAGTAATGTAAACCTACACCTTAAACGCGATGCAATCCTTCAGTTTACCGACGACTTTAACCAATACAAATTGGTACAGGGAAATTGGGAAGGCCAGCCCGCGTGGAGAAACCAGAGTCCGATTTCGGGTGTTAACCTCGAAAATATAGCCATTACCGGTACGGGAATTATCGACGGTAACGGTGGTGCCTGGCGTATGGTTAAAAAAGATAAACTTACCGAAACACAGTGGAAAACCTTGGTGGCATCTGGTGGCGTAGTGAGGGCTGATGGAAAAATGTGGTACCCATCTGAGAAAACCGTTAAAGGTTCGAATACTAAAAATGCAGGTGTAATTGAAGCTGGTAAAACAGCAGCTGATTATGAAGATATCAAAGATTTTCTCCGTCCGAATTTGCTGGTTTTAACAGGTTGCAAAAAAATTCTTTTAGAGGGTGTTACCTTTCAAAATTCACCTGCATGGAATTTACATCCCTTACTTTGCGAGGATTTGACCTTAAGAAACCTACAAGTAAAAAATCCCTGGTTTGCGCAGAATGGCGATGGTGTTGATGTAGAATCGTGCAAAAACGTATTAATTGAAGGTAGCACTTTCGATGTGGGTGATGATGGGATCTGTATTAAATCGGGAAGAGATGAAGCAGGCCGCAAACGTGGCGTACCTACAGAAAATGTAATTGTTCGGAATAATGTGGTTTACCATGCCCATGGCGGTTTTGTAATCGGAAGTGAGATGAGCGGTGGTGCGAAAAATATCTGGGTGTACGACTGTTCTTTTATCGGCACCGATATTGGCCTGCGTTTTAAAACTACCCGCGGACGTGGTGGTGTGGTAGAAAATATTTACATCAACAACATCAACATGATCGATATTCCAGGTGAAGCAATTTTGTTTGATATGTATTACGCTGCGGTTGATCCGGTTCCTTTGGCAGGCGAAAAACGCGAAGCCATTAAAACGGTTACCGTTCCGGTAACCGAAGCTACCCCTCAGTTCAGAAATTTTTATATTAAAGATGTGGTAGCCAATGGCGCTGAAAAAGCTATATTTTTCAGGGGATTGCCAGAAATGAATATCAAAGATATTCACCTGGAAAACGTAACCATAAAAGCAAAGAAAGGCATTGAAATTATTGAGGCCGCTGGAATTTTCCTTAAAAACATAAATGTAATTACCGAAGATACCAGTCCGGTTGTATTGATCCAGAACAGTTCGAACATCAATATCAATAACTTAAAATACCCTGATAACAGCAAGGTTTTGTTTGACGTATCGGGCGAAAAAACAAAAAGTGTAAAAATTAGCGGAACAGATGTTTCTAAAGCAAAAATGGCTACGCTTTTAGGTTTAGAGGTAGATAAAAAAGCACTGGAAATTTCAAAATAACAAACATGAAGAGATCAATTCTATATACAGCAGCTGCGCTCATCGGTTTTTCTATTTTAACACAAAGTGGATTTGCGCAAAAGAAATTGTCAGAACAGTTAACCTTAACAGCAATGGAAAAACTGTTTCAGGATACTACACTATTAAAAGGGGCCAAAGGCCCTAAATGGACCTACGACATGGGCGTGGTATTGGAAGGTGCTGCAACGGTTTGGCGGAATACCGGTGATGGGAAATATTTCAAGTACATCCAAAGTTCAATGGATGCCTATTTGGATAAGGAAGGAAATATCAATACATATAAACCTGACGATTTTAATATCGACAACATTAAAAATGGCCGTTCGTTATTATTGTTATATAAAGTTACCGGACAACAGAAATACCTGTTAGCAGCAACTAAATTATACGATCAGCTGCAAAAACAGCCACGTACACAGGAAGGTGGCTTTTGGCACAAGAAAATTTATCCCAATCAAATGTGGCTGGATGGCTTATACATGGGCGAACCGTTTTACGCAGAATACGCCAAGCTGATGAAAAAAGATGCAGCTTTCGACGATATTGCCAAGCAGTTTATCCTGATGGAGAAAAATGCCCGCGATGCTAAAACAGGATTACTTTATCATGGATACGATGAAAGTAGAGCAGAGCAATGGGCCGATAAAAAAACAGGCCGCTCAGCAAATTTCTGGGGAAGGGCAATGGGCTGGTACATTATGGCTTTGGTAGATGTGTTGGATAATTTTCCGGCCAATCATCCACAACGGAAAGAATTGATTGCCATTTTAAACCGTACGGCAACCGCTGCAGTAAAATACCAGGATTCAAAATCGGGTGTTTGGTTCGATATTCTGGATATGCCAACCAGAAAAGGGAATTATCTGGAAAGTTCAGCTTCGAGCATGTTTGTTTATGGCCTGGCCAAAGGGGTGCGTAAAGGTTGGTTGGCACCATCATTTATGGCTGCAGCAAATAAAGGCTATGCAGGCTTAAAGAAAGAATTTGTTGAGCAGGCAGGTGCAGAAAGAATTAACCTGACCAAAACCGTTTCAGTATCGGGATTGGGCGGGAAACCTAAATACCGCGATGGAAGTTTCGACTATTACATCAGCGAAAAAGTAATTACCAACGATCCGAAAGGTGTAGGTTCGTTTATCTGCGCCGCTTCAGAAATGGAAATTGCCGCACTGCCTAAAACAGGTAAAGGTTTAACCGTTACGGTTGATAATTTCTTCAATAACGAGTATATGACTGGCCCAACCGGAGATAAAATCCCCTTTCATTACGTATGGGAAGAAGATGATAACAATGGCTTTTCGTTATTCGGTAAAGTATTTAATGATGCTGGCGTAAAAACCACGACCCTTAAAACGGCACCAACAGCAGCAAATTTAAAAGGCAGTAACATTTACATTATTGTAGACCCTGATACGGAGAAAGAAACGGCAAACCCAAATTTCATGAATGCTGCACACGCCAAACAGGTTAGCGAATGGGTTAAAGCTGGCGGTGTATTGGTACTCTTATTAAATGATGCTGGTAATTGTGAAATTTCAAAATTCAATGTGCTGCCAGAAACTTTTGGTATCCATTTTAATGAAGATAGCCGCAATAAGGTTCAAGGTTCGAACTTTGAGCAGGGAGCGGTAAAAATCCCTGCCGGAAACTCAATTTTTAAAACAGCTAAGAAAGTTTATATCAAAGAGATTTCCACTATTGTGACAAAAAGCCCTGCCGTTTCGGCCTTAACTGATAATGGTGATGTGCTTATTGCAACAGCAAAATATGGCAAAGGAACCGTTTTCGCGGTGGGAGATCCTTGGTTTTACAACGAATATATCGATGGCAGAAAATTGCCCGCAGATTTTGAAAACTTTAAGGCAACGAACGATCTGGTAAACTGGTTGATTAAACAGGTTCCGGGTAAAAAGTAGGATTTAACCACAGATAAATTAAATATTAGCCACGGAAAAAGCCTAAATGGTTAGTGGGGACACGAACCATGGCGCATGGACAAGGAAATGAAAATTAATGGTCTGTGGGGACACAGACCATGGAATAAAAAAGTTCTCCGTGTAATCCGTGCTTCCGTGGCAAACAAAGAACAAACAAAATGATGAAAATAAAAATATTGTTCACCCTGATCTGTGTAAGCTTAATGCTATCGTGTTATGCGCAGCAGCCTACTGATTCTACCGCAGAAAAAATGCTTGTCTATCAACTGGGCAATGGTGGCTGGCCGAAGCAGTTGGAAGATAAAAGTGTGGTTAACTATGGTGCAACATTAACGCCTGAGCTTTTAGCCAGGATAAAAGCAACTAAAGATTTACACGCCACATTCGACAATAAAGCCACCAGCAGAGAAGTGGTATACCTGGTTCAAGCCTATAAAAAGACACAGAATAAGGCTTATTTAGCTGCAGCTGAAAAAGGATTGGATTATATTTTAGCTGCTCAATATGCCAATGGTGGCTGGCCACAATATTATCCTGATAAAGCTTTGTACCGTTCAGAAATTACTTACAATGATGATGCAATGATTAATGTGCTTAATATCTTACAGGATATTGTTACGCAGAAAAACGATTTTGAGGTCGTAAATCCAGCTTATATCAAAAAAGCAGAGAAAGCCATCGCAAAAGGTATCGATTGTATTATCAAAACACAGGTAAAACAGAATGGAACTTTAACCATCTGGGCTGCGCAATACGATAAAGACTCGATGTTGCCAGCAAAAGCAAGAGCATTTGAGCCGGCTTCGTTAAGCACAAGTGAATCGGCAGGTATTGTCCGTTTCCTGATGAGGCTGAAAAATCCATCACCGGAAGTAAAAAGTGCAATTGCCGCAGCGGTAAAATGGTTCGATACCTATAAAATTGCCGGTTATCGTTTCGATAGACCGAGCGATCCTAAAACCAATATTAAAACCGCGGCCTTGGTTGCTGATGACACAGCCAATACCTGGGCGCGTTTTTACGATATGGATAAAAACACGCCTATTTTCGGCGATCGCGACAATACGATTAAAACAAAATTGGAAGAGTTAAGTCCTGAGCGCCGAAATGGTTATGCCTGGTATGGCAATTGGGGACAGAAATTAATTGAAAAGGAATACCCGAAGTGGTTAGCCACAACCGGAAAATAGATAATTATAACCCGTCATTACCAGCAGCGCGCAATGACAGAAATTAGAAAAGGCAATGATTTTAAACAAAGAGAATTTAGCAAACATTAACGGCGACAAGGTTACCAAACCAAGCGCTGAGATTTTGGCTTTACCAGAAAAAGTAATCCAGTTTGGAACAGGTGTTTTATTACGTGGTCTACCCGATTATTTTATTGATAAGGCTAACCAGAAAGGGATTTTTAATGGTCGTGTTTTAGTGGTTAAATCTACATCAAAAGGTGGTGCTGATGCATTTTCGAAACAGGATAATTTATATACGCTTTGTGTAAAGGGTATCGAAGATGGCGTTAATGTGGAAGAAAATTCAATTAACTCTTCTATTAGCCGTGTTTTATCTGCTTCGCAAGATTGGGCCGAAATTTTAAAAGCTGCCCACCAGCCAGAAATGCAGGTTGTAATATCGAATACAACGGAAGTTGGAATTGTTAAAAGCGAAGATAAAATAACCGATAACCCACCGCAATCTTACCCTGGGAAATTACTGGCGTTTTTGCACGAAAGATATACTGCGTTTAATGGTTCGGCCGAAAGCGGAATGGTGATTGTTCCAACGGAATTAATCAGTGACAATGCTGATAAATTGAAAGAAATTTTATTGGATCTGGCTATCCAGAACAAATTGGGCTGGGATTTCGAAAACTGGTTAAAAACGGCTAATCATTTCTGCAAGACTCTGGTTGATAGGATTGTTCCGGGAAAACTTCCCGAGGCCGAACAAAAAGTGATTGAAAGTGAACTGGGTTACGAAGATGAACTCATGATTATGGCAGAACCCTTCAGACTTTGGGCCATCGAATCGTCAAGCGAAAAAGTGAAGGAGATTTTATCTTTTGCAAAGGCCGATAAAGGGGTTTTTATCGTTCCATCGATCGATAAATTTAAAGAGCTAAAACTTCGTTTACTTAATGGTACGCACACCATCAGCTGCGGATTGGCCATTTTAGCGGGCTTTAATACTGTAAAAGAAGCTATGGCGAATGAAGATTTCTCAGCCCATGTGTTAAAACTGATGAAAGATGAAATTGCGCCTGTTGTGGTAAACGAAGATATTACCTATGATGAAGCAATTGCCTTTGCAGAAAGCGTAATCGACCGTTTTAGCAATCCATCCTTAGAGCACCAGTGGCAGGCCATCACGCTAAACTTCACCTCAAAAATGCAGATGCGTAACATGCCATTAATTAGAAGGTATTACGCTTTAAAAAACGAAGTTCCTCAACTTACCGCTTTAGGTGTGGCAGCTTATATCCTTTTCATGAATGTGAATAAAGATGGTGATACTTACACGGCCAGCGCAAACGGAAAAACCTTTCCGATACAGGATGAATTCGCAGAAATTTTATACGGATACTGGAAAAACCCTGAAACGGTTGTAGATAATACCCTTGGCGACAGACGTCTTTGGGATAAAAACCTGAATAACTATCCCGGCTTTAACGCGGCCGTAAAATCTTACGTTGATTTATTACAGAACAAGGGTGCAAAAGAAACTTTAAGTAACTTGCATTCAGAAAGAACAATTTAAAATGGTTACTAGAATTTTAAAAATCCATCCTAACGATAATGTGCTTGTTGCCCTGCAAAACCTGGCAAAAGGCGAAACCGTTATTTACGATGGGCAGGAATATATTTTACAGGATGATATCCAGGCTAAGCATAAGTTTTTTATGCAGGATATGAACGCAGGTGATCACATTATTATGTATGGCGTGCTGGTGGGGAAAGCGCAGCATTTCATCCTAAAAGGTGGTTTAATGGATACCGAAAATACTAAACATGCCTCTGATCCATACGAGTTCCGCCCGTATCATTACGAATGGCATGCACCTGATGTTTCTAAATTTGAAGGCAGAACCTTTAACGGTTATATCCGTAGTGATGGCCGTGTGGGAACTGCAAATTATTGGTTGTTTATTCCGACCGTTTTCTGCGAAAACCGCAATCTGGATGTGATCCGTGAGGCTTTGCACAATGAATTGGGCTATGCAGTAACCGATAAATACAAATCTTATGCCCACCAACTGGTTGAGGCTTATAAAAATGGTGAAATTTTAGCTGAGGCCGATCCAAGTTCTATCGGACAGGCAAATCCAACGGCCAACCGTGTTTTTAAAAATGTTGACGGTATTAAATTCTTAAACCATCAGGGTGGTTGCGGTGGTACCCGCCAGGATGCTGCTGTATTAAGTAAGTTATTGGCCGCATATGCCGATCACCCTAACGTTGCTGGTGTAACCGTATTGAGTTTAGGCTGCCAGAACCTACAGGTTAAAGATTTTATGGACGATTTAAAACACCGCAGTCCGAATTTCGATAAACCTTTATTTATTTTTGAGCAGCAACAATCGCAAAGCGAAGAGCAATTGGTGAAAGAAGCGATTCGAAAAACTTTTATCGGTTTAACTGAAATCAATAATATCGAACGTCAGCCTGCTCCGTTAAGCAAACTGGTTTTAGGTGTTAAATGTGGTGGTAGCGATGGTTTTAGTGGAATTAGTGCTAATCCGGCAGTCGGCTATACGTCTGATTTATTGGTGGCTTTAGGCGGTACTGTACTTCTTGCCGAGTTCCCTGAGCTTTGCGGCGCAGAACAACAGTTAATCGACCGTACCAAAGATGAAACCGCAGCACGTAAATTTATCCAATTGATGACTGCTTACAATCAATCTGCAGAAAATGTAGGCTCTGGGTTTTTCATGAATCCATCGCCTGGAAATATAAAAGATGGTTTAATTACCGATGCGATTAAGAGTACTGGTGCAGCCAAAAAAGGCGGAACATCGCCGGTTGAAGATGTTTTGGATTATACTGAGCCCGCTACAAAACCAGGATTGAACTTGGTTTGTACTCCTGGAAACGATGTGGAAGCCACGACAGGAAAAGCAGCGTCTGGAGCAACCTTAATCTTGTTTACTACAGGTTTGGGTACACCTACCGGAAACCCGGTTTGCCCAACCATTAAGGTTTCAACCAATAATGCATTAACCAAACGTATGGGCGATATTATCGATATCAATTGCGGGCCGGTAATCGAAGGCGAAAAAACCATCGAGCAAATGGGAGAAGACATTTTGGAATATTGCATTAAAGCAGCCAGTGGCGAAGTAATTCCTAAAGCGGTGTTGCTTAATCAGGATGATTTTATTCCATGGAAACGGGGGGTGAGCCTTTAGTCGTGAGTCATAAGTCTCAAGTCTTTCGCCGTGGTCTGTGTCCCCAAAGACCACCAAGCGAGTAAAACGTAAATTGAGTTCCGGTTTGCGGGGACACAGACCGGGGACGGGACAAATATTATTATATAAATAAAAAATTAATAGAAGGACATTTAGATCATCTCAAATCCATTATCTAATGTCTCAAATCACATCGCATGAAACCTTTTTTAGACGAAAATTTTCTTTTGCAAAGCAAAACTGCTGAAAAGCTTTATCACAATTTTGCAAAATCATTGCCGATTATCGACTACCATAATCACCTTATTCCAGAGCAGATTGCCAATAATACGCAGTTTGCCAACATCAGTCAGGTTTGGCTTGCGGGCGATCATTACAAATGGAGAGCCATGCGTGCCAACGGTGTTGATGAAAAATACATTACCGGTATCGGATCAGATTATGAAAAATTTGAAAAATGGGCAGAAACTGTTCCTTACACCCTTCGCAATCCCTTATACCACTGGACACATTTAGAGCTTCAGCGTTATTTCGGCATAAACGACCTGCTTTCGGGTAAAACGGCGCAGAAAATTTTCGATGAATGTTCTGCAAAACTGCAAACACCTGAGTACTCCGTACGCGGTCTGTTAGCTAAAATGAATGTGGAAGCTGTTTGTACTACCGATGATCCTTTGGATAGCTTAAACTATCACCAACAATTGGCGAGAGAGGGTGCAAACCTTAAAATGTTACCGGCTTTCCGCCCGGATAAAGCGATGAATAGTGACGATATTGAAGGTTTAAACGAGTATATCAACAAATTAGAAAGCGTTGTAGATAAAACAATCAGCAGCTTCCAGGATTACATCGATGCTTTAAAAAGCCGTCACGATTACTTTGCGGCAAATGGATGTTCAGTTTCTGATCATGGTTTAGAACAGATTTACGCAGAAGACTATACAGAAGCAGAAATTGCATCAATTTTTGATAAAATTCGCAGTAAACAACATATTTCTTACGAGGAAAACCTGAAATTTAAATCGGCTATGCTGGTTTATTTTGCAGAATGGGATCATGAAAAAGGTTGGGTACAACAATATCATTTAGGCGCATTGCGTAACAACAATGCCCGGATGTTAAGGCAATTAGGCCCAGATACCGGTTGGGATTCGATCGGCGATTTTAGCCAGGCCCGAATGCTTTCTAAATTCTTAAACCGTTTGGATAATCAAGATAAACTGGCAAAAACCATTATTTATAACCTTAACCCAGCCGATAATGAATTAATTGCAACCATGATCGGAAACTTTAACGATGGTTCGGTTGCGGGTAAAGTGCAATTCGGTTCGGCATGGTGGTTTTTAGACCAAAAAGATGGTATGATCAAACAATTAAATGCATTATCAAACATGGGGCTGTTAAGCCGTTTGGTGGGTATGCTTACCGATTCGCGCAGCTTCCTTTCTTTTCCCCGTCACGAATATTTCAGAAGGATCGTTTGTAACCTCTTTGGAGAAGACATTGAGAACGGCGAATTACCTAACGACTTGGAGTGGGTTGGTAAAATTGTTCAGGATATTTCGTACTTTAACGCAAAAAATTACTTTAAATTTTAACCAAAATAGGGCTTTAAAGAGGTATTTCGTTGGAATCAAATCATTTCAATCGTTTTCCTTCCATTTTCATACCGTTGCAGAAAACAGCATGAAATACGCCGATTAGATACAAAAATGAGCATCCAAATATTCGCTTCATCAAAAAAAGGAGAAAAAGTTTTAAGCTTTGGTGAAATACTTTTGCGCATCTGTCCAGATATGGATGGCCAGTGGTTAAAAGAAAATAAACTGCCATTTTATGTTGGCGGTGCAGAGCTGAATGTAGCAACGGCACTGGCACTTTGGAATGTTCCTTCAACTTACTTATCGGCTGTGCCGGATAATTCGGTAACCCGTGAAATTGTAGATTATCTGGATGCAAGGAACATCGATACCACACCAATGGTTTATCATGGCGAGCGTTTGGGTTTATACTATCTTCCGAAAGGGAAAGACCTAAAAAATGCAGGCGTAATTTACGATAGGGCAAATTCGGCCTATGCAGATTTAAAGGTTGGACAGATTAACTGGGATGAAGTTTTCGATGGTGTGGGCTGGTTTCATTTTAGTGCCATATGCCCGGCAATAAATCAATCTATTGCTGATGTTTGCTTAGAAGCTTTAAAAGTGGCAAGTGCGAAAAATATTACCATTTCGCTCGATTTAAATTATCGCGCCAAGCTTTGGAAGTATGGTAAAGATCCGATTGATGTTTTGCCTCAACTGGCTCAATATTGCACGCTGATTATGGGCAATGTGTGGGCCGCCAATAAAATGTTGGGTACTGCACTTCACGAAGATTTAATACCAACTGAGGGTTATGCAAAGGAAACGTTACTGCAACAGGCAACAGATACTTCTAAAGAAATATTAAGTTTGTTTCCGTCTTGCAAGGCGGTTGCAAATACTTTCAGGTTCGATCATGGTAAAGGTATAAGGTATTATACTGCCATTTATACTGCCGATGAATTAACAGTTTCTGAAGAATATGTTTCTGAAGAAATTTTAGATAAGGTGGGTAGTGGCGATTGTTTTATGGCTGGCCTAATTTATGGCTTTTACAACCAGTTGTCGGCCAAAGAAACCTTGAATTTTGCCACCGCAGCAGCATACGATAAATTATACATTCCAAGCGATGCTACAACCAGTACCGTAGCCGATATAGAAAAAAGAATAATACGCAATGATTAGCAACAAGCACAAAATTTTAGATGCCATTTTAGAGCAGGGCATGTTACCCCTTTTTTACCAGGATAGCGAATCGGGTAGCGTAGAAATATTACGTACTTTGTATAAAGCCGGTGTTCGTGTTTTCGAATATACCAACCGGGGCAAATCGGCCCTTCCGAACTTTAAAAAGTTGAAAGAAATCCGTGATGCAGAGATGCCAGATCTTTATTTGGGTATCGGAACCATTAAAACGCCTGCAGATGCACATGCATTTATCGAAGCTGGAACAGATTTTATTGTGGCACCGATTATAAATCCGGCAGTTGCCGAAATTGCAAACAAAATTGGCATGCTTTGGATCCCGGGTTGTATGACGCCGACCGAAATCAGCGTTGCACAAGAGCACAAAGCCATGCTGATCAAAATTTTCCCCGCCAATATTTTAGGCCCTGAATTTATTTCATCAATTAAAGATCTTTTTGCCGGACAGTTATTTATGCCAACCGGTGGTGTAGAAATTAATGCCGACAACCTAAAAACCTGGTTTAAATCAGGCGTTTGTGCCGTAGGTATGGGCAGCAAATTAATCAGTAAAGAGGTGATGACCAAAGGTCTTTACGAGGAGTTATTCGACAATACAAAATTAGCGCTTGAGTTAATTCAGCAGAGCAAATAAAAATTTAACACACCCTAACCAAATGAACCAACCCAAAACAAGCAAATACAGATGGACCATATGTTTGCTGTTATTTCTAGCTACGACCATAAATTATTTAGATAGACAGGTACTTTCGTTAACCTGGACAGATTTTATTAAACCAGAATTTCATTGGGATAATAATGATTATGGAAATATTACGGCCCTGTTCTCTATTTTCTATGCAATATCGATGCTTTTTGCGGGTCGTTTAGTTGATAAACTCGATACCAAAAAAGGCTTTTTGTGGGCAATAGGCGTGTGGTCTGTTGGCGCCTGTTTACATGCTTTCTGTGGTATCGCTACAGCTGGGATTATCAATGGAAACTGGTTTGTAGGATTCGAAGGGGCTAAAGAAGTTATTGCCCGTGTTAACGATACCGGATTAATCGTTTCGGTAAGTGTTACCCTGTTTATTTTTGCCCGTTTTGTATTGGCTGTTGGAGAGGCAGGAAATTTTCCCGCCGCGATTAAAGCCACGGCCGAGTACTTCCCTAAAAAAGACAGGGCATTTGCAACCAGTATTTTCAATGCAGGCGCTACTGTAGGTGCACTAGCTGCACCGATTACCATTCCTTTTATTGCAAAAGCCTATGGATGGGAAATGTCGTTCATCATTATCGGTGCACTGGGTTTTGTATGGATGGGATTATGGGTATTTGTGTACAATAAACCAGAATTGCATAAAAGGGTTAGTCCTGAAGAATTGGCTTATATTCAGCAGGATGTGATCAACGACCGTAAATTGGCTGATTATGTAGAAGAGACTAAAGAAAAAGTTTCTTTTATAGACTGTTTTAAATATAAACAAACTTGGGCTTTTGCTTTTGGTAAATTTATGACTGATGGGGTTTGGTGGTTCTTTTTATTCTGGACACCAGCATATCTGAAATCGGTTTATGGAATGGATTCTACGCAAAGTGCCCTTCCCTTATTTGTACTCTACATGATAACCTTACTGTCTATTATTGGTGGGTGGTTGCCAACCTATTTTGTTGATAAAAAAGGTATGAATCCGTATGAGGGTAGAATGAGAGCGATGTTGATCTTTGCGTTTTTCCCGCTTTTAGCCTTAGCAGCGCAACCTTTGGGACACATTACCTATTGGATTCCGGTAATCATTATCGGTATTGCAGGTGCCGCTCACCAGGCATGGTCGGCAAATATATTTTCAACCGTAGGCGATATGTTTCCCAAAAAGGCAATTGCCACCATTACGGGTATTGGTGGTATGGCAGGCGGCTTAGGCTCTTTCATTATCAATAAAGGCTCTGGTTTATTGTTTGATTATACAGGCAAAAACGAGATTGTTTTTATGGGTTTTAAAGGTGAAGAAGCAGGTTATTTTATTATCTTCTCTATCTGTGCGGTATGTTACCTCATCGGCTGGACAGTAATGAAAACCTTAGTGCCAAAATATAAAGTTATCGAACTAAAATAATTTAAAGGCCGAGGCTTAAGGAGCATAAACAATCCTGATACCCGGCCTTTTTATAACAGTAAATCTATACTTAAACTATAGACTTAACATTAATTTAACCCTAACAACAACCCCAAATTGAGTACATCGCTAAACCTCGAAAGTATTTTCGTTGAAGAGAGCCAGATTCCAGATGAATTTAGGCTCAAGGAAGAAATCAATCAAAAAGAGTTTCTTTCAAATGGAGAGATGAAACCATGGAATGGACCATTTAATGAAGTGTTTTCTCCTGTATGCGTAAAAACCCCTGAAGGCTTAAAACGAAAACGTATCGGTAGTTTCCCTGTTTGTACAGAAAAAGAGTCGACAGAAGCTTTAGATGCAGCCGTAGCTGCATATGATAACGGCCGCGGCCAATGGCCAACCATGAGCGTTGCCGATCGGATTAGCTGCGTAGAAAACTTCACCCATAAAATGATTGAGCAAAAAGAAATTGTTGCGAAATTGATTATGTGGGAAATCGGGAAATCGTATGCCGATTCGGTTAAAGAATTCGACCGGACAGTTGAGTATATCTACGCGACTATCGATGCACTGAAAGATATCGACAGGCAATCGTCGCGTTTTGAAATTGAGCAGGGAATTGTTGCCCAGGTGCGCCGTTCTCCCTTAGGTGTGGTGCTTTGTATGGGGCCGTTCAATTATCCCTTAAACGAGACTTTTACTACGCTTATCCCCGCTTTGATTATGGGCAATACGCTTTTATTCAAACCACCTAAACACGGTACCTTATTACATTATCCTTTATTAGAGGCTTTCCGTTCCAGCTTCCCTAAAGGTGTTGTAAATACCATTTATGGCCGCGGCAATACCATTGTGCCTGGACTAATGAAATCGGGAAAAATTAATGTACTTACTTTAATCGGATCGAGTAAAGTAGCCAACGAACTGAAAAAACTGCATCCTAAAGTAAACCGCTTAAGGGCAATTTTAGGTTTGGATGCTAAAAATGCTGCAATCATTACTAAAGATGCCAATCTTGATTTAGCGGTTTCTGAAACTGTTTTAGGTTCGCTTTCTTTTAACGGACAGCGTTGTACTGCGATTAAAATCGTTTATGTTCACCGCAGTTTGGCACAGGAGTTTTTAAAACGGTTATCTGCCGAGGTAGAGAAACTGAAATTTGGTATGCCATGGGAGAAAGGCGTAAACCTTACACCGCTGCCTGAGCTGAACAAGCCTGAATATTTAAAAGAATGTATTGATGATGCAGTTTCGCACGGCGCTAAAGTGATCAATAAGAATGGCGGACAAACCTTAGAAACTTTCGTTTATCCAGCCATTATGTATCCGGTAAACAGCAATATGAAACTATACCGCGAAGAGCAGTTTGGTCCTATTGTTCCTGTTGTTCCGTTTGATGATCTGGAAGAACCTATCGAATATCTAATTGGTTCGCCACACGGCCAGCAGGTGAGTATTTTTAGCAATAACGCTGCGGTAATTTCTTCATTGATCGATCCCTTGGTTAACCAGGTAAGTCGTGTAAATATCAACTGCCAATGTCAGCGAGGACCAGATGCTTTCCCTTTTACTGGTCGTAAAGACAGTGCTGAAGGAACGCT
The DNA here is from genome assembly GCF_058801365.1 of Pedobacter sp. GW822-FHT03F06. NCBI lineage: Bacteria > Pseudomonadati > Bacteroidota > Sphingobacteriia > Sphingobacteriales > Sphingobacteriaceae > Pedobacter > Pedobacter sp. GW822-FHT03F06. The sequence goes on along the minus strand of NZ_JBXANE010000005.1, from coordinate 2,329 downwards.
TTCTGTAGTGGATGCATTGCGTTCGTTCTCGATCCGTTCGTTGGTAGCAACCAAATTTACAGATGACAATAAAAAGTTATTGAACGAAATTGTTAAAGGTGATGATTCGAACTTCTTAAGTACGAAGTATATTTTCTAATTAGAAGTTTTACAAAAACTAAGCCGCAGATTCATAGATTAAAAATCTCTGAATTTGCGGCTTTTATCATGTGTTATAGTCCTCGTTTGTAACGAGGATTAGTGAGTGCCGCATTTGTAATGCGAGGTATTGTAATTACATCTCGGCGATCTAATCGCTATTCTCATACATCCTCGTTGCAAACGAGGACGATTCCTGCCGTATTTTACTTCAAACTCTTTACCAAACTCAACTTTAACTCTTTAATCCCTTTCACCACTAAACCGGCAATCTGTTTGGCTCCCTCCGGGCTTAAATGTGTATTGTCTTTCTTGCCATTTGGGTAGTTCACATTTCCCGAATCAACATAATTGAATAATTTGATGGATGGTTCTTCACCCAGGCGGTTTAACAGACTTTCGGTTTTCACCAGCATATCAATCAGTGGTACATTTAACGAATCAGCTACTTGGCGGGTTATACGCGGATAATCACCATGTGAATCCATTAGAACCCCATTTTTAAAACTTCTGCGCGAAATTGGTGTAAGTAAAACAGGGAATGCTTTTTTGCTTCTGGTTTCTTTTACGTAGTTAACCAGGTTGATCTTAAAATCGGCTAAGGATACACCGACAGCTGGTTTATCAACTTTCTCATCGTTATGTCCGAATTCGATGAAAACATAATCGCCCGGGTTTAACTGAGCCAATATTGGGTCCCAGCGCTTCTCTGCCCTGAAAGATTTTGTACTCCGTCCGTTCAAAGCCCGGTTATCAACGGTAACATCAGCCTTGAAATAAGACTGTAATGCCATGCCCCAGCCTGTTTCCGGATAGGCCTTTTCTTCTTTATTTGCTGCGGTAGAGTCGCCAATGATATAGAGTTTTGTTTTCTTTTGAATGAATGTAAAAGAAAATAAAACGGCTATTGTTCCTGCCGCCAAAATTTTAAAGAAATTTTTGTTCATGTTTTTATCAGTTATTTTATTTAGCTGGATTCCATTGATCCGTTCCACCTAATATATTTTTTAAAGTATAATTTTTTGCCTCTTTATCTGTTAATTGTTTTGTCCAGGGCAACCTCGTTTTAGGCGACGCGCCATCGCCCTTACTTTTATATTCTGCATAAAAAACGGTCAATTCCTTATTTGGGAACATCAGGTCGCCTTTCCAGGGATTCCAACCTTCGGGTAAAATATGTTTGCCCAGATTGCAGCTAATGAATACCGTTTTTGCATAAGGTCGCCAAGGCCTGCCGAGATAAGCTTTTGTTACAGTTTCATCTGCAATGAGCTTACAATTTATAAAAACAAATCCGAATTTTTGCTGCGCCGAAGTTGAGGCAGCGGTAACATAAGAATCGCTTAGATTTTTGATGGTACAATTTTGAAATACTACTGTCGCTTTACCGAAAATAAAATCGGTTGTGCCTTCGATATAACAGTCCTGATAATATTGACGGCTATTTTCGATTGCGGCATAAAGCGTATCCTGATTACCCAAAAACCTGCAGTTTTTTGCTAAAAAACGATCACCTTCTACATGTAAGGCTACAGCCTGCCCAACTCTTCCAGATGAATTGATAATAGTTAAATTTTCAAGCTGGATATCATTTCCCTGAACCAGTACGGTAAATGAGGTATAGGTGCTGAACTTGGGATTGCCAAAAGCATCATTACCCAGAGGATTTGGCTTTCCTGAATAATCACCAAAGGTAATAATGGTTTTTTCGACATCTTCTCCGATAATCGAAATCCTGATTTTCCATGATGGAATAATCAGTTTCTCCTTATATGTGCCATTTTTAACGTGAATTTTAATTTCTTTTTCGCCTAAATCCCTCACTGAATTGATGGCTTCCTGAATGGTTTTGTAATTTCCGCTGCCATCTTGTGCAACGGTTATTTCAGAAGGATATTTGGGATCCTGGGCACGGAGATAAAGAAAGGATATATTGAAGAGGAGTAGCGTGATCAGCTTGAAGTAGGATATTCTTGTCATTTGGTCAGTTAAGATCTGAATTTAATTTTAATTAACAACTCCTGGATTGTCATTACCCAAGAGCCGTCATCTCGAGCGGAGTGCAATGTAGCCGAGAGATCTATCGAGGCAGATCTCTCCACTACGCGTTGCTCCGGTCGTATTCTAGGTTTACCACAATTGCAAATTTATTTTAAGAAAAACTCTTTTTTTGGAGTTTTTCTTAGCTTTT